>JAJZVC010000067.1 GCA_021845865.1 Pseudomonadota bacterium
CCGCCGCCGGCGCCAAGCCCGAAACCCTGGAATACGCCGAAATCGTCACCGAACCCCAGGGCAAGTACTTCCGCTACATGAAGGCCGTGCCCGTGGGCGCCGTGTGCCTCGCCTGCCACGGCCCGGCTGACAAGATCGCCAGCGAGGTCAAGGGCCAGCTCGCCGCCGACTATCCCCACGACAAGGCCACCGGCTACAGCGAAGGCCAGGTGCGCGGCGCCATCACCATCAAGCGCCCGCTGTAAGGGGCAAGAAGCCAGCCTCGCGCACAAAAAAAGCCGGCATCCGCCGGCTTTTTTTCGCCCGGAAGTTCTCTAGTTTTCCAGGTAATCCACCAGCATGCCGCTGGTTTTGCGCAAGCGCTGGGAGAGAAGGCGGGCGATTTTCAGCACGATTTTCACCCCTAGCGCCGGCTGTTCGGCAAGAATGCGAAGGAAGTTCTCCTTGGTGAGAATGATCAGCCGGCACGGCGTGGCCGTGATGCAGGTGGCGGACCGGGGCTCGTTGTCGATGATGGCCATTTCCCCCAGGGTCTTGCCTTTGCCCACCAGGGCCACGCACTTGGCCTCGGCGTTGCTGTCCTCCTTGAAAATCCCCACGTTGCCCTCGACGACCAGGCAGACGAAGGTGCCGGGGTCCCCCTCCTGGAACAGCAGGACATTCTTGTCCGCCTCGTAGGCGTGGACATATTTCGATACGCTCTCGATATCGCGCCACTCGAAGTCGCCGAACATCCAGGTTTCCTCGAGCATGGAACAGAGTTCCCGGCGGAACTGGGTGCCGTCTCCGATCAGTTTCAGCTTGTCGGTCAGGTTGTCTCTCATGGTTCTTCGTCCAGCAATTCGGTATCGTCGTGGGAGTAGGCTGGCGCGCAACAGCAGAGCATCTTCAGCTCGTCCTTCCCAGTATTGCACACCCGGTGCGGCGTGCCAGGGGGAATGCAGACCGTGTCACCGGCCGTTACCGCGAAACTCTCGTTCCCCAGCGTCATCACGCCTTCGCCTTCGAAAAACCAGTATAACTCCTCGCTGGCGCGGTGGCGGTGCAGGCGGGTGACGCCCCCCGGCGGAACGATGGCCTCGGCGAGGCTCTGACGCCGGTTGCCGTGGACAGCGGGGTGCATCAGTTCGCGGATTTCGGAACCGTCCTTGGTGAGGTAGGGAACCATCTCGCGGTAGGCCGTTTTGATCTGCATGGCCGCCGTGGCGCGTCAACTGGTAGGCTCGGCGGCCCGGGCCATGGATTCGGCCATGAAATCGAGGAAAGTCTGCAGCAGGCGGGAGCGGAACTTGCCCGGCGCGTAAACCAGGGACAGGGGCCGGATCAGGCGCGGCTGGAGGGGCACGGCCACCAGGTCGTTGGCCGAGAGCTCCCTGCGCACCGTGGCCAGGGAAAGGACGGCGACGCCCATGCCCGCTTCCACCGCGCCCTTGATGGCCTCCGGGCTGCCCAGCTCCATCACCACGTTGAGGTCGTCGGGCGCCACGCCGGCGCCGCGGAAGTATTCGTCCACCACCTCCCGGGTGCCGGAACCCACCTCCCGGGTCAGGTAGGGCTGGCCCACCAACTGCTCGGGGGTGACGTAAGCCTGGCCGGCGAAGGGGTGATCGGGCGGGCAAATCATGGCCAGCTCGTCGTTGCAGCAGACCTCGAAATGAAGCTGGGGGTGTTGGGACGATCCCTCGATCAAGCCCACGTCCAGGGCATGCTCCGCCACCTTGGCGACGATGCTCTCGGAGTTGGCCACCATCAGCTTGGCGTGGACCTTGGGATAGAGCGTGGTGAACTCCCCCAGGATGCGGGGCAGCAGATAATCGGCGATAGTGGTGCTGGCTCCCAGCAGAAGGGTGCCGCTGACCTGGCCGGTCATCTCGGAGAGGCGGGTTTCCATCTCCGTGCTCATGTTGAGAATGCGCTCGGCGTATTCCAGCGCCAGCTCCCCGGCGGGGGTCAGGGAAATCTTGCTGTGGTTGCGCTCGAACAGGCGGGTGTTGAAATGCTCTTCCAGCTGCTTGATCTGAAAGGTCACCGCCGGCTGGGTCATGAACAGCAGCTCCGAGGCCTTGGTAAAGCTCAACTGCTTGGCGACAGTGTAAAAGACCTGTAAACGGCGATCCGCCATACTTAATTGCCCTAATTGCGCTATAAAATCTCTCTATTCAAGCACATTTTACCGGCCAAAGGTAGCCCCACCGGCAAAACTCCGCGCCCATGGAGGATTGGCGAAGCGCGGCATGACTGCCCGGCGCTTTCGTGTTATAAAGGCTCCCTGCCCCATAACCAGCGACCCCTGATGAATCGCGGCTTTTACATTATTCTGGCGGCGCAGTTCTTTTCCGCCTTGGCCGACAATGCCCTGCTCATCGCCGCCATCGCCCTGCTCCGGGATATCCACGCCCCCGCCCAATACGAACCCCAACTCAAGTTCTACTTCACGGTTTCCTACGTCCTGCTGGCCGCCTTCGTGGGCGCTTTCGCCGACTCCATGGCCAAGGGACGGGTCATGTTCATCAGCAACGGCATCAAGGTGGGGGGCTGCATGCTCCTGCTGCTGTCCGCCTTCCCCGGCCTCGCCGCGCTGGGCGCCCCCCTCTACGTTTATCCCCTCTTCGCCTACGCCATCGTCGGCCTGGGCGCGGCGGCCTATTCGCCGGCGAAGTACGGCATCCTCACCGAACTGCTGCCCCCCAAGGAACTGGTCGTGGCCAACGGCTGGATCGAGGGCCTCACCGTGGCGGCCATCATCCTCGGCACGGTGATGGGGGGGATGCTCATCAGCGACAAGGTCAGCCACACCCTTCTGTCATGGGATTTCCCCTTCATCGACGTCGGCATCAACACCCCGGCGGAAGCAGCCATCCTGATCGTTTCGCTGTTGTATGTCATCGCCGCCGTCTTCAACCTGTACATCCCGAACACCGGCGTCGACCACAAACCCCTGAAGAAGAACCCCCTCTACCTGCTCAAGGACTTCGGCCACGTCCTCAAACTGCTGTGGTCCGACAAGCTCGGGCAGATTTCCCTCGCCGTCACCACCCTGTTCTGGGGAGCCGGCGCCACCCTGCAGTTCATCGTCATCAAGTGGGCGGAAAAAGCCCTCCACCTGCCGCTCTCCAAGGCCAGCATCCTCCAGGGCATCGTCGCCGTGGGCGTGGCGCTGGGCTCCGTGGTGGCGGCGAGGAAGATCACCATCGACCGTTCCATCCGGGTCCTGCCCTTCGGCATCGCGCTCGGCGTGGCGAGCATGCTGCTGGTGGGCATCCCCTACCTGCCGGCCGTCCATATCCAGTGGCTGGGCATCAGCCTGCACATGCTGGCCGCCATCGTGCTGATGGTCGTCGTCGGCGCCATGTCCGGCTTCTTCGTCGTTCCCATGAATGCCCTGCTCCAGCACCGGGGGCATATCCTGATGGGCGCGGGCCACTCCATCGCGGTGCAGAACTTCAACGAGAACACCAGCATCCTCATCATGCTGGGGCTCTATGCCACGCTGATCGAATTGAACGCGCCGGTGGAAGCGGTGGTGGTGCTTTTCGGCGTTTTCGTCGCCGCCCTCAGCTACGTGGTTCTGCGCTGGCACCGCGCCAACATGCGGGAATACGGCCAGGAACTCAAAAACCTCCTGGCGATTGCCGCCAAGAGCGGTCACCACTGACGGCGCGAACAACGGGGCTAAAGGATTTCCGGCCGGTCCGGCAGCTCGTTGGGATTGCCCCCCAGGGGAGGGAAGTGCCGGGCCAGCAGGGTACCGATTTCCCGGATGCCGTCCACCACTCCGGCAGCAAAGCGCCCTTCGCGGAAGGCCCCTTCCATGCGCCGGCAAATGCCTTGCCAGGCCTCAGCGCCGACCCGGGCATGAATGCCCCGGTCGGCGACGATTTCCACTTGCCGGTCGGCCAATAGCAGGTAAATCAGGACGCCGCTGTTGTGCTCGGTGTCCCACACCCGCAGACGGGAAAAAACCTCGACCGCCCGCTGCCGGGCCGTCATGCCCCGCAGCAGGGCAGGCAGTTCCAGCCCCCCTTCCACGGCGAAACGGATTTCGCCCTCGTGCAGGCGTTCCGTGTCGCGAATCGCCGCCTCGATGGCCGCCAGCTCCGTGGCGGAAAACACCCGCCGCACCTGCCAGCGCGGGGTGAGGGCATGTTTCAGGATGCGTGGAATATCGATCACCATCTGCCGGACGCGCCTCCGCCGCCGAAACCGCCGCCGCCCCCCGAGAAGCCACCGCCGCCGGAAAAACCGCCCCCGCTGGAGAAGCCGCCTCCCCCGCCCGACGACACGCCGGCGAGGACGAAGACAAACACCATAACCCCAGCCGCCAAGCCGCCGACAAGGGAACCGAACAGCACCCAGCCCGCCAGCCCGCTCAAGCCGCCGGCCACGGAGGCGCCGAGGAGGGGCCCGAAAACCGCCCGCAGCAGGCCGCCGCCAATGATGACCACGATGAAGGCCAGGGGCAGGTAATCCTCCACGCCGCCCGAACCGGAAGTACCGGAGGCGCCGGTCCGGCTGGGCGGCGGCAGGGGCTCCCCCTCCACCAGCCGGATCAGGCGGTCCACGCCGGCCTGGATGCCGCCGGCGAAGTCCCCCTGCTTGAAATAGGGGACGATGACATCGCTCACCACCCGCTTCGCCACCGCGTCGGGGATGACCCCTTCCAGGCCGTAGCCCACCTCGATGCGCAGGGCCCGGTCGTTTTTCGCCACCAGCAGCAGCACGCCGTCGTCCACCCCCTTGCGCCCCAGCTTCCATTGCTCGGCCACCCGGATCGAATACTGCTCGATGGTTTCGGGTTCGGTGGTGGGCACCAGCAGGACGGCGATCTGGCTGCCCTTCTTGGCCTCGAAGGCCTGCAGCTCGCCTTCCAGCTTGGCCTTCTGCTCGGCGCTGAGGGTGCCGGTGAGGTCCGTCACCCGCGCCTGGAGGGGCGGCACCGCCACCTCGGCGCGGACGCCGCCCGCCAGGGCCAGCAGGGCCAGGGCGGCAAGCAGCCGGCGGGGCCAGGAAAGCGTCATTTACTTGGCGGCGGCGGGCGCGCCGAAGTCCACTTTGGGCGGGGCGGAAATCGCCTTCTCATCCTCCACCGCGAAGCTGGGCTTGGTCTTGTAGCCGAAGGCCATGGCGGTCAGGTTGGAGGGGAAGGAGCGCACCGTGGTGTTGTACTCCTGCACCGCCTTGATATAGCGGTTGCGGGCCACGGCGATGCGGTTCTCGGTGCCTTCCAGCTGCGCCTGGAGGTCGCGGAAGGCGCCGTCGGCCTTGAGCTGGGGATAGTTCTCGGACACCGCCAGCAGGCGCGACAGGGCGCTGGTCATGCCGGCCTGGGCCTGCTGGAACTTGGCGAAGGCCGCCTCGTCGTTGAGCAGCTCCGGCGTCGCCTGAATCGCTCCCACCCGGGCACGGGCCTCGGTCACCTGGGTCAGGACGTCCTTCTCATGGGAGGCGTAGCCCTTGACCACGTTCACCAGGTTGGGCACCAGGTCGGCGCGGCGCTGGTACTGGTTCAGCACCTCGGCCCAGCTCGCCTTGATCTGCTCGTCCTGGGCCTGCATGGCGTTGTAGCCGCAGCCGGAAAGGGACAGGGTCAGCACGAGGGAAAACAGGGTCAACAGGATGCGCATGATTCCTCCAATTCAGTTCGGGCAGGTTTGAATATAGTGCCGGACGCTCATTTCTCAAGTCTTGCCATGGTCTCCCGGGCCAGGCACAGGTCTTCCCAGGCCTTGGCCTTTTCCGGCGGATTGCGCAGCAGGTAGGCCGGGTGGTAGGTGACGATGACGGGGATGCCCTGGTAGTCGTGGACCCGTCCCCGCAAGCTGGCGACGCTCGCTTCCCGGCCAAGGAGGAACTGCACGGCGAAGCGGCCGGAGGCCAGGATCAGCTTGGGCTGGATGAGCTCGATCTGGCGCTTGAGGTAGGGCACGCAGGCTTCCACCTCTTCCGGCTCGGGGTTGCGGTTGCCGGGGGGGCGGCTCTTCAGCACGTTGGCGATGTAGACGTTCTCCCCCCGCTTCAGGCCGATGCTCTTCAGCATGTTATCCAGCAGCTTGCCCGCCTGGCCGACGAAGGGCTCGCCCTTCTCGTCCTCGTCGGCCCCCGGCGCCTCGCCGACGATCAGCCAGTCGGCCTTCTCGTCGCCGACGCCGAACACCGCCTGGGTGCGGGTCCGGTGCAGGGGGCAGCGGGTGCAGCGCGCCACGGCGGCCTTGAGGGCAGGCCAATCCATGGCGGAAACATCGCCGGACGCCGCCGTGGCCGATGGCGGGACGGCAGCCGGATTCTCCCGCGCTTGGGGCACCGGCTCCGCCCGCGCCCGCCACAGGGGGGTCAGGCCCATTTCACGCAGGTAGGCGTCGCGGCGGCTCATAGGGAAAGGGTCATGATCACCGCGTCCTCGCGGCCATCGTGGGCAGGGTAGTAATTGCGGCGCTTGGCGATCTGGGTGAAGCCCATGTCCGCGTACAGGGCCAGGGCCGGCAGGTTGGAAGGCCGCACCTCGAGGAACATGATCTCCGCCCCTCCTTCCCTGGCCCGCGCCAGGAGGTGCTGGAGAATGCGCCGCCCCAGGCCCTTGCGCTGCCACGCCCGGTCCACCCCCAGGTTGAGCAGGTGGGCCTCCCCCGCCGCCACCAGCATCACCCCGTAGCCCACCGCCTCCCCCCGCGCCTCCGCCAGCCAGCAATGGTTGCCGGCGCGGATGGAATCGCGGAAGTTGCCCGGCGTCCAGGGAAAAGGGTAAATCTCGTGCTCGATGGCGATCACCTGCTCCACGTCGAACTCGTGCATGGGACGGAATTCCAGGGGCAGCGTCTCGGGCTGTAGGCTGGCGTAAAGCTCGCTGGCGGCTGTCATCGTCATGTCCGCTCGCGGGTTTTCAGGGCCACCTTGTCGCGGATGTACACCGGCAGCGCCTCCTCCGGCGCGACGCCGCGGCCATGGGCGAACACCGGCGCCGCCAGGCGGGCGATGAATTCGGCGCGGGGGTAAACATCCCCCCGCGCCGCCTCCAGGGCGCCGCCGTGACGGTCCCGGAGCGCCTCGCCATACTGGGCGAAACCATTGCCGCAGCCAGTCCAGCCGCCGCCTTCCGGCAGAGGCAAGTCGCCGGGAGCGTACAGGCCAGGCGGGGAAAGCTCCTCCCAGCATCCGCCGATACGCCGGTATATGCCGTGATAGACCTCCCCCATGCGAGCGTCGAGGCAGGCCACCGCCTTGTCGGCGCCGCTGCCTTCCGCCAAGGCGAGAAGGGTGGAAATCCCCGCCACCGGCAAATCGGCGCCGAAGGCCAACCCCTGGGCCACGCCGCAGGCGATGCGCAGGCCGGTGAAGGAGCCGGGGCCGGAACCGAAGGCGACGCCGTCCAATTCGGCCAGCCCAACGCCCCCTTCCGCCAACAGCTCGTCCACCATGGCCAGCGCCATGCCCGAATGCCCCTGTCCCGCCAGGACGTGGCGCGACAGCACCGCCTCGTCCATCTGGAGGGCGACGGAGCAGTATTCGGTGGAAGTGTCGAGGGCCAGGAGCTTCAAGGGGAATTCAACAATGCGAATATAAGGAAGGGATTATACCGGCTTGTCCCGTGCCGGACAGCGGAGATCAATCAGAGAAGCCTCCCGGCCACTCTTGGGCATCGTGCATGACGGCCAGTATCTCGATCAAACCCTGTCCGTCGAAACGACAGGGGATAACGAAATGGGTTCCCCCCACCACCAGTTCCCGCGTCCCCTCCACGCGCCCCTGGCGGCCAAGGAGCGGATGGTGGCGCAACTGGGACGCCTGGCGGTGAACCCGCAAGGCCACCTCCGTCGCCGCCTTGGGATTGCGCTCCGCAATATACCCCATGGCCTCGTCGAAATCCTCCAGCGCCTGTTCCAGCCATTCAATCCGCATCCACGCCCCACTTGGCGAACACGGCCCTCACCCGCTCGCGGGACGCATATTCATGACGGTCCGCCGCTTCCAGGCGCTGGCGCACCACCGACATCTGCCAGGCATTCAGTTCCACATAGCTGTGGATCGCCTCGGCCACCAAGCTCGACTTGCTCTTGCCGGTCACGCTGGCCAACTTTTCCAGCGCCTCCTTGTCCTCCTCGCTGACGCGGACACTGACGATAGCTGCACCCATAATCCGGCCCTCACCCCATGTATACGATTGTTTACGATAGCATAACAGCACGTTATGAGCCACCTATGAATGCCACTCCCAATTCATCGGTTCCGACATCCCGTCATCGTTTAGAACACCGTCTCTCTTACCCCATTGTAAGCAACAGAGTTTTACAGACGAGCCCCAAAAAAAATTCGCATTACCCCTTCCTCACGCCGGCGAAAGCCGCCAGGGCCCGCTGCCGCGCGGCGGCGTGGTCCACCAGGGGGTGGGGATAGGTGTCGCCGAGGCGGACGCCGGCTTGCGCCAGCACATCGGGGGAGGCCTCCCAGGGACGGTGGACGAACTTGTCCGGCAGGGACGCCAGTTCCGGCAGCCAGCGGCGGACGTAGCGGCCGCCGGGGTCGAATTTTTCTCCCTGGAGGACGGGGTTGAAGATGCGGAAGAAGGGCGCGGCGTCGG
>JAJZVC010000068.1 GCA_021845865.1 Pseudomonadota bacterium
CACTCCGACGCCGAGGCCAAGCCGGCGCGGCTGAAGGAAGTGCTGCGGGATGTCCAGCTGCTGCGCCTCAATTTCGGCATCTTCGCCCTCCACGCCGCCCAGATGGCGATGTTCGTGGTGATTCCCTTCGCCCTCAAGAGCACCGGCGGGCTGGACGAGGAACACCACTGGCAGGTCTACCTGCCGGTGATGGTGGTGGCCTTTGCCCTGATGGTGCCGGCCATCATCGTCGGCGAGAAAAAGGCCAAGCTGAAGGAGATTTTCGTCTTCGCCGTGGGCCTGCTGGTGGCGGTGGAGTTCGGCATGCTGGAGGCCTTCAGCCACTTCTGGGGCATCGTCGGCCTGCTGCTGGCCTTTTTCACCGCCTTCAACATCCTGGAGGCGTCCCTGCCCTCCATCATCTCCAAGGTGGCGCCGGCCCGCTCCAAGGGCACCGCCATGGGCGTGTATAATACCTCCCAGTCCCTGGGGCTCTTCACCGGCGGCGCCGTGGGCGGCCTGCTCTCCAGCTATTTCGGCCCCCTGGCGGTGTTCGTTTTCGGCGGCTGCCTGATGCTGGCGTGGTTCGGCCTGGCCCTGACCATGAAAAAGCCGCCGGCGGTGCGGACGAAGATGTATCATATCGAGGCCGTGCGCCACGGCGACGCCGCGGACATCACCCGCCGCCTGCTGGCGCTGGAAGGCGTGCGGGACGCGGCGGTGGTCCCGGAAGAGGGGGCGGCCTATCTCAAGGTGGACATGCACCGCTGGGATGAGGCCCAGGCAATGAAATTGATCGAGGAAATGTAATGGCATCCGTCAACAAAGTGATTCTTATCGGCAACCTGGGGCGCGATCCCGAGACCCGCTACATGCCCAGCGGCGACGCCATCTGCAACATCACCCTGGCCACCACCGACAGCTGGAAGGACAAGAGCGGCGAGAAGCAGGAGCGCACCGAGTGGCACCGGGTGGCCTTTTTCGGCAAGCTGGCGGAGATCGCCGGCGAGTACCTGAAGAAAGGCTCCCAGGTCTACGTGGAGGGCCGCCTGCAGACCCGCAAGTGGCAGGACAAGGACGGCCAGGACCGCTACACCACTGAAATCGTCGCCGACAAGATGCAGATGCTGGGCGGACGAGGCGGCGGCAATGCCTTCGAGGTGGTGGAAGGGGGCGGCGGACGCTCCGCCGGCGGCGCGTCCGGCGGCTCCCGTAGCGGCGGCGCCCCGGCCAAGAGCGGCGGCGAGTTCGACGACTTCGAGGACGATATTCCGTTCTAGGCCGCGAAACCCGGCAATAAAACGACCCCCCGCCTCGACGGGGGGTTCTTTTTGGCGGCGGTTTTTTTCTGTCCCCTGCCGGGGTAAAGTGGCGTTTTCGGCGCAAGCCAAGACGAGCAAAGGAATATGATCGGGGGACTGAAAAGCCTGGCGCTGCGGGCCTATGCCACCATGGAGCGCAGCGTGCTGTATTTCGAGCCCCGCTTCCTGCCCTTCGGGCTGGTGGCGGTGGTGGGGTTCCCCCTTTACTACTTCATCTGGCACGACCTCTTTCCCCAGCCCTACGAGAATCTGCCCCTGCGGCTTTTCGGCAGCGCCCTGTTCGTGCCGGTGATGCTGGCGAAATACTGGCCCAAGGGGCTGCGCCCCTATCTGGCGGGCTACTGGTATCTGGCGGTTCTTTTCGCCCTGCCGTTCTTCTTCACCTTCATGCTGCTGAAGAACAACGGCGACAGCGCGTGGCTGCTGTCCGTCCTGGCGGCGGCCTTCCTGATGGTGCTGCTGCTGGACTGGCTGAACCTGTTCATCCAGACCGTGGTGGGGGTGGGCCTGGCCTGGCTGGCCTACAGCCTGACCACGGCGGCGCCCCATCTGGAGTTCGTCAGCCTGGAGCATGTGCCGATCTATCTCTTCATCATCGTCATCGGCGTGGCGGCGAACTACAGCTCGGAGGTGGTGAAACGGGAGCGCCTGCGGGCCATGCTGACCGCCGCCAGCACCGTGGCCCACGAACTGCGCACGCCCCTCCTGGGCATCAAGGCCGGGGCGGCGGGGCTGAAGCAGCATCTGCCCGCCCTGCTGGACGCCTACCGGCAGGCCCGGGAGGCAGGCCTGCCGGTGGAGCCGCTGCGGGAGGCGCACCTGGCGTCCATGGGCGGGGTGCTGGAGCGCATCGAGGGGGAGGCGGACTATTCCAACACGGCCATCGACATGCTGCTGATGAACACCAAGCCCTTCGGCTTCCGGGAGGAAAGCTTCGCTCCCTGTTCCATGACGGCCTGCGTGGAGACGGCCCTGCGGCGCTACCCCTTCGCCTCGGAGCGGGAGCGGCGCTTGGTGGCGTGGGAACCGGGGGAGGACTTCCTTTTCCGCGGCAACGAACTGATGATGGTGCACGTGCTGTTCAACCTGCTCAAGAATGCGGTCTATCATGTCACCAAGGCGGGCAAGGGGCAGATCGCCATCCGGCTGGAGGCTTCGCCGGAAGGCGGGCGGCTGATTTTCCGCGATACGGGGCCGGGCATCCCGCCCCACGTGCTGCCGCACATTTTCACCCGTTTCTATGCCTGGTCGTTGGGCCATGACGACGGTTCGGGAGCGGGTATCGGTCTGGCATACTGCCGGAGCGTCATGCAAGCGTTTGGTGGGAGTATTTCATGCGAATCGACGGTGGGCGAGTTCAGCGAGTTCGTTTTAACCTTTCCTGCGGCAAGCGGTTGATGCGGCAAAATGAGATTCCGCCGTTCTATTTCCCGACCACGGTGGTCTTCATCGACGACAGTCCCGATTTTCTCGCCAACCTGAGCCTGCAGCTCGATGCCGGCCTCGCCTACCGCCTCTACGATTCCCCGGCGGAGGCCCTGGCGGTGCTGAACGGCGCGCCCGCCGAGCCATCCCTGGCGGAACGCTTTTTTTCCGTTTCCCGTCACGGGGAGGAACTGCCCTTTTCCCACCACGTCATCGACCTCAACCTCGACGCCATCGCCCGGGAGGTCCACAACGAGCATCGCTTCGAACAGGTGTCGGTGGTGGTGGTGGACTACGACATGCCCGAGATCGACGGCCTGGAGCTGTGCCGCCGCCTCGGCAACCCGACCCTGAAAAAAGTTCTGCTGACGGGCAAGGCCGACGAGAAGGTGGCGGTGCAGGCCTTCAACCAGGGCCTGATCGACCGCTTCATCCTCAAGCAGGACCCGGACGTGATTCCCGTCCTCAACCGGGCCATCGTGGACCTGCAGCTGGCCTATTTCGAGAGCCTGGGGCGGACGGTGATGGATACCCTGGCCCTGGGTTCCCACGCCTTCCTGCGGGACCCGGTCTTCGCCGAGGAATTCCGCCAGATATGCAACCGGCTGGACATCGTCGAGTTCTACCTGACGGCCTTGCCGGAAGGCATCCTGATGCTGGATGCGGACGGCGTGGCGAGCCTGCTCATCGTCCAGACCGAGGAGGACATGCTCTCCCACTACGAGATCGCCTACGACCAGGCGGCGCCGCCGCCCCTGCTCAGCGCCTTGAAGAGCAACCGGATGGTGCCCTATTTCTGGCAAACGGGGGGCGAGTACGGCCCCGACTGCGACTGGCAGTCGTGCCTCTACCCCGCCACGGAACTCAAGGGGCGGGACTGGTACTACTATGCCGTGGTGCCGAACCCCGCCGGCTTCCAGCTGGGCACGGTCATTCCCTACAACGCTTTCCTGGTGTGGCTGGACAAGGAAAGCAGCGCCTCCTTCGCCTAGGCGCCGCCCCCTCGCCGTCAGGCCGCGTCGCTGTGGGGCAGGGCATCGCCGCGGGCGGCCTTGCGCCGGGTGGAGGCCCAGTTGGCCATGTCCACCTCGCCGCGGATGTCGCGGCAGGCGTCGACGATGCGTTCCAGTTCCTCTTCCGTCAGGGTGGCGTTGATCGACAGCCGGATCAGGGAGCGGTTTTTCGGCGTCGCCGGGGCGCAGAACACCGAACCGAAAATCCCCCGCGCCTCCAGGGCGTCCCGTAGCACGATGGTCTGCCGCTCGGTACCCGACTCCAGGGCGATGATCTGGGACTGGCTGCCGTTCAGGTTGTAGCCCAGCTCGTCCAGGCGCTCCCGCAGATAGGCGGCGTTGGCGCGCAGGGCGAGGCGGCGCCAGTGTTCCTCCCGGGTCACCTCCAGGGTCGCCTCCAGCCCGGCCACCTCGTGGGGCAGCAGGGTGGAGCTGAAAATCGCCGGGTTCGATTCGAACTTGAAGTATTCGCTGAAGCGCTCCGAGCAGGCGATGAACCCGGCCCGCCCGGCGAAGGCCTTGGCCAGGCTGGCGGTGCGGAAATGCACCTTGTGGGACAGCCCCAGGTCCTCCACCATCCCTTCCCCCTGGCGGCCGTGGGTGCCGAGGGAATGGGATTCGTCCACCACCAGCACGCAGCCGTGGCGGATGCCCACGTCCACCACCTCCGCCAGGGGGCAGACGCTGCCGTTGGTGCTGTACACCGAATCCACCAGGATCACCCCGGGGCCGTGCTTGAGCACCTGGCGCTCCAGGTGCTCGACGTCGTTGTGATGGAACACCACGGCGCGGGCGCCGGCGCTGCGGATGCCCTCCCACAGGGACATGTGGGCCATCATGTCGACGTAGACGGGGGTCTTCTCGTCGGCGATGGACTGCACCAGCCCCGTGTTGGCGGCGAATCCCGACTGGCACAGCACCCCGGACTCGGCCCCCATGAAGTTGGCCAGGCGCCGCTCCAGGTTGAGGAGGGGATTGTCGCCGTGGAGGAAGATGGCCGACATCAGCAGGCCGTTGCCTTCGTCCGCCAGTTTTTCCGCCGCCGTCCGCAGAATCCTGGGGTGCCGCGCCAGGGAAAGGTAATCGTTGCTGCTCAGGTGGATGGCGTCCGGGCCGGGGTGGCGGCCCCGCATGATATGGCCGCCGTCCCAGGTGTCGAGAACACGCTCCTGGTAGTAGCGGTTCACCCGGCGGGCGAGGAAGTCCGGCTCGGGGGCGTTGACGAAGGCGGGGGTGCGGGCGAAGGGGGTGACGAGGTGGTTCATGGTTTTCTCCTGTAAGAGGGGAAGGGACGAGGCAGCCCGGCGCCGGATGGCCGCCAGGCGGTGATTCCCGATCGCGTCTAAATCACGGACCGAATTGAGCAATTTAACTTAGTTGCCCCGCCTTTCGGCGAATGTGACAAGGGTTTTTTCCTCACAAAGGGACGGCCACCTGCGTCTTTCGTTCGTTCACGCGGGAAGTCCGGCGGTCGGATGCGCGTGCTTGAACAGCGAAAGGAGAGCCAAGTGAACTTGATGACGTGGAACATGCAGGGGGCGGGGACGGTGGGCAACCCCAAGGCCAAGTGGGAAAAGCTGGCCGACTGGCTGGTGAATCGCCCGGCGCTCACCCGCCCCACCGTGGTGGCGGTGCAGGAATGCGGGGTGATCCCCGATAAATTGCCGGGCACCGTGACCTACGACCGGGAAATAACGCCCGGCGGCTGGCCGGTGAAAATCTACAAATGGACGGCGGAGGATTACCCCGGTCTCCACACCCGCGACTACTACGTGAGCTATGCCGAACTGGACACGGGCGCCAACCGGGTCAACCTGGCCCTGGTCACCGAGGCCGACCCGGAAGATGCCGCCACCACCTTCGCCGAGACGCGGCCCGGCCTCGGCGTGCTGATCGGCGATATCTGGTATTTCTCCATCCACGCCAGCGCGGCGGTGGGGTGGGACGTGGAGGACCTCCTCGCCAACATCTGGACAACCGTCGGCTGCGGGCCGTGGATTGCCCTCGGCGACTACAACAAGCAGCCTGCCAGCATCGCTTGGAACGGCGAGGTGCTGGCCCAGCCCACCCACGACTGCGGCCTCGGCAGCGTCGCGCCGCCCAACTACACCCACCCCCGCGTCGGCACCAGCAGCCCGCAGCGCATCCTGGATTACGGCGTGCAGACCGACGATGTCGGCGCCGCCGCCGCGCAGCGGGTGGACATGGGCATGTCCGACCACTACGCGGTGGTCTTTTCCTGAGCCTCCCCTCCATCGAAAGGAGAAACATCATGCAGAGAAAAAACGGTTCGGCACTGTTCCTCGCGTTACTGCTGGGGGTCATGGCGGCCCCGTCCTTCGCGGACCGAGGGTATGAAGGTTATATCGACACTGTGGGGGCATCCCCCTGGTTTGATGGCTCAAAATCCACCATCGACTACCAGAATGTAACGGTAGATTCTCGCCGGACCGTTGCATGGTGCGGTATCGATAACGGCAGCATAGGGGGATGGGCCTGGATTCAAGGAGGATGGGGAAAGTGGAAGGATGGCGCCGCGCAAATCTATTGGGAATACACCGATAAGAATGGCGGGTACGGCCGGGGTTACGATCAGGCGCCAGGCGCCTCGGAAACCTACGAACAGAGCCACACCGGCTCCAACGTCGAGTGGAAGCATGGCGTGACGGTGTACAAAACGATGGACTGGTCGAACTTCGACACCGTTTCGTTCCGCCGGGTCTATTACGGCGCGGAGATGCATGTCCCACCCGGCGACCACACTCCCGGCAAGGCGGCGAGCAAGAACAACTTCGCCTCCTCACAGGCCCGCCGCGCCGGCGCGGGGTTTGCGGTCACCGGCCTGAATACCCAGGCTCAGCCCACCGCCGACCAGGGCAACGTCGAGAAATATGGCGGCGACGACAGCGGCAATTTCCGCACCTGGGACAGCCGCAACGACTGACCCGGGTTAATGCAACGCGGCCGGTCTTTCCCCGGCCGCCGACGAAAGGACGAATCCATGAAACCTCAAATCCATCGCAACCTCTGGCTGCTCCTGGTGCTGATCCTCCTCACCCTTCCCCTGGCCGTGCTGGCGGCGGAGCCGGCGAACAACAGCGCCGGTCCCCTGAGCTGGCAGGGCACCTCCGTGCCGCCCACCTTCTCCGCCGACGAAGCGGTGAAGAAGGCCGGGCAATACCTGGGCCTGTCCGGCGCCGTCAAGACCTCGGACCGGCAGTTCGTCCAGGTCACCGACCTCACGCCCTACGGCAACGTCAGGAAAACCGTGTTCTACGCCTGGCTGGTCACCGTCCCCGGCGTGACCGTGTCCAATGCCAACACCCAGGACACGGCGGCCTTGACCGTGTCGGTGCTGGTGGACGCCAACGACAAGGGCCTGGACGGCGCCTTCACGGCGGTCAACCGCGACAAGTGGGTGGACCGCTATGCCGGCTACAAGGCCCGGGACCCCTTCCAGGTCATGGCGGACGACGGCTGGAGCGTCGACAAGCCCCAGAGCACCAGCCTCAATGCCAACGTGACCCAGGTTTTGTCGGCCTTCTGGAGCACCCTCGGCATCAGCCCCGCCGACGCCGGCCAGCTTTTCCTCCGCCCCCGCTACGTCGCTCTCGCCCTCCCCGCCGAGCGGGTGGGCGGCAAGCTGGTGCCCTTGCGCACGCCGGGCACCTACTGGACCCTCCAGGTGAGCGGCACCAAGGTCCTCGACGTCGTCCCCCCGCCCAGCGCCGAGGCCTGTCCGGCCCGGAGCGGCGGCGACACCCCCTACATGAGCGGCCTCATGGCTCTCTTCGACGACTACGGCGCCCGGTCGGTGCGGGGGGTGTACTTGCCTTAAGTCGGCATTAGGCAAGGAAAAGCCCACCGTTTAGGCGGTGGGCTTTTTTTGTTTGCGGGGGCGGAGTACGTTTAAGTTAGATATTGAGGTCAGTGAGTGCGGAAGGTGTTCCATGTATCTGTATCCAGCCGCATGGAGGCGAAGACCTCAAAGAGATAGAGCTCAAGGTCATTATTGATTTCAACGAAAGCAACCTTCATCTGACGCAACCGTTCCTGCGCTGAGAGGAAAACGTTTTTGAACTGTTCATCCTTCATTGCCTGATCGCGCTTCATTTCATGTGGGTAGTCTTCTGTGGCCATGCGGTATACCAAACTAGCGGAGTAGTGCGAGTCATAATTCAGATGTTGGATCAGGCGCTTCATTACTCCACGAGAGATACCGACATACACAGGTGTTTCGTTGTCGATAAATACGTAGCAACCAGGAAAATCGGTTGTTCGGCTTAGTCGTGCAAGAGCCTCCTTTGTCACACTCTTGAAACCAACTAGTCGTTCTGCCGGAATGGGGGATTTCATAGCCTTCTCCAGCTGATTGTAGTGGCTTGGTAATACCACTTGGGATAGTTCTTCGAAGGAGTGGGTACAGTTGTCGATTGGCATGGGATAGATAGGTTTAGTAGTTAATAGTGAATCGCCCCCGGTTTCATAGACACCACAGAGCGGTAAACTAACCGCAATCTTGGAGGTGTTTATGAGCAGCAGTCCCCGTTACACAGAAGAATTCAAGCTTGAAGCCATCAAGCAAATTACCG
>JAJZVC010000025.1 GCA_021845865.1 Pseudomonadota bacterium
GACCGAGCCGGGCGATTCTTGCCGCATTATGAGGGAGCTTCAGCCCCAGGGAATTCTGGTAGATGTAGCTCACCATGCCGCTGCAATCCAGGCCGCTTTCCGGATTGGCGCCGCCGAAACGGTAATCCACGCTGATGAGTCCGAACGCGTACATCACCACGTCGTTGCGCTTGGCGTTGTCCTGGTAGGCAACAGGGGAGCGTTTCGCGGCATACGCGCCGCGCTGGGGCTCCATGGAGGAGCAGCCGGCGAGAAGGCTCAGCAGGATGGCGAGAAGGAAATAGCGGTGAGGCATGTCGTTCACGGATATTCAATCGGTTGTCTAACAAGTAGCATAAATCACATTCAAATGCAATTCTATTTCATTGTTTGATTGTATGAAAATTCATGCTTTATTGCTTGCCGGGTATAATGTCCCGACTATTTGACGAAGGAGTGAACCATGGCCGAAACGGTGCATGAAAGCGGACTGATTAGCGAAGACCTCAAGCTGGGAGACGGACCCGCCGCGACGCGGGGAAAAATGGTGTCCGTCCATTACACCGGCTGGCTGTCCGATGGCTCGGAATTCGATTCCAGCCGCGATGGCAATGTTCCCTTCGTTTTCCCTCTCGGGGCCGGCCACGTGATCCGCGGCTGGGACGAGGGCGTGCAAGGCATGATGGTGGGCGGCGTACGGCGCCTGACCATCCCGCCTCAACTCGGCTACGGCAGCTTTGGCGCCGGGGATGTGATTCCCCCCAACGCCACGCTGGTGTTCGAAGTGGAACTGCTGGAAATCCTCTAGGCGTGATGATGCGGATTTTGACGGCCACCGTCGGCTTGCTGCTGGCGCTACCCGCCTCGGCGGCGGAACTGACCTCCTGCGACGCGGCTTTCGGCGAGTTGGTCCAGCGCAGCGCCAACATGAGCGAATGCGAGATGAATCGCTTCATGTACGACCAGATTCCCGCGATTCTCGACCGTTGTACGCTGGAAGAGCGGCAGGTGCTGGAAGAAAGCCGTGAAGGGTTCGCGGAGGATATGAAGCGGCTCTGTCCCCCTCCCGCTGCGGCCGTTGCCGAGGAGCCGGCCAAGGAAACGCCGCCGGAGCCTGTGGAGCCGCCGGCGGCGAAAAAGATGCCGGACTTTCCCAAGGAACTGGAAGCGCCCTAGGCGCTTCCTTCCCGGGAGAGGTGTCACTCGATTTTCAGCGGCACGTAAAGGGCGTTGCCGTGACGCTTGACCAGCAGGGCGACGGTCTGTCCCTTGCCGTAGCCCTGCAGCAGTTTTTCGAACTGGGCCGCGCCGGTAACGGGGGCGTTGTTGAGCGCCAGGATGACGTCGCCCTGGACGATGCCCGCCCTGGCGGCGGCGCCTTGGGCATCGGCCACCAGCACGCCCTCTTTCACGCCCAGCTGTTTACGCTGCTCCGCGCTTAAATCGCGCAAAACCAGGCCCAGTTGGTTGCCGCCGCCGTTATCCGGGGAGGCCATTCTTTCCGTGGGCATCTCTCCCACCGTCATGGAAAGGTTGCGGGTTTTTCCCTTGCGCCACACCTGGACCGTGACCGTCGTTCCCGGCTTGGTGGCAGCCACCAGACGGGGCAGTTCGGTGGAACTCTCGACGTTTTTGCCATCGTACTTGAGGATCACGTCGCCAACTTCCATGCCGCCCTTGTCCGCCGGCCCGCCTTTGTCCACGGAAGCGACCAGGGCGCCGGAGGCCTTGGCGAGGCCGAAGGAGTCGGCGAGGTCCTGGCTCACGTCCTGGATGCCGATGCCGAGGCGGCCTCGGCTCACCTTGCCGTGAGCCTTGAGCTGGTTGACCACGTCCATCGCCACGTCAATGGGGATGGCGAAGGAAAGCCCCATGTAACCGCCGGTGCGGCTGTAAATCTGGGAGTTTATCCCCACCACGGTACCCTTCATGTTGAACAGGGGGCCGCCGGAGTTGCCGGGATTGATGGCCACGTCGGTCTGGATGAAAGGCACGTAGTTCTCATCCGGCAGGGAGCGGCCAAGGGCGGACACAATGCCCGCGGTGACGCTGCTGTCGAAGCCGAAGGGAGAGCCGATGGCCACGACCCACTCTCCGGGCTGAAGGGAGGCGGGGTTGCCGATGTCGACCTTGGGCAGGCCGGAGGCGGAGATTTTGATCAGCGCCACATCCGTGCGTTTGTCGCTGCCGATGACCTTGGCCTTGAAAGTCCGCTTGTCGGTCAATTTGACGGTGACTTCGTCGGCGCCGTCGATGACGTGGGCGTTGGTGAGGATATAGCCGTCTTCGCTGATGATGAAGCCGGAGCCCAGGGACTGGCTCTGGTAGGTTTGCGGGCTGCCCGGGGGCGGCATGAAACGGCGGAAGAACTCATAGAACGGATCGTCCGGACTCATGTCCGGCGGCATGGCGAAGGGAAAGCCGCGGCTGCGCAGGGTTTGGGTGGTGCTGATATTGACCACCGCCGGTCCTTCCCGTTTCACCAGCGTGGTGAAGTCGGGCAATTGAACCCCCGGGACGGCGGTTTGCGCAGGGGGCGTAGGCGAGGCGCTTTGGGCGTGATTGGCCGGGGAGCAGCCTAGCAACAGGGCCGGCAGAACGATGCCGGCAAGCAGACGTTTGAAAAAGACACGATCAGGCATGTTTTCTCCTTGCATTGTGGTCCGGACGTGACGGATAAGTGACAACGCAGGGAGGAAAAAGGTTTCCCGCAATTTGCGGGAGGCGGTTACTTCAGCTTGAAGGCGTTGACGGTGCTGTCCAGGCTGCCGGCCAGGGTGGTGAGGTGTTCGGCGTTGGCGGTGCCTTCCTGGGTGTTGGCCAGGGTGCTGTCGATCAGCTCGCCGATTTCCTGCAGGTTGCGGCGGATGGTACGGGTGCTTTCGTTCTGCTGGGTGGTGGCGTCGGCGATTTCCTGCACCATGCCGGTGACGTGCTCGGCGCTTTCCATGATGAGGGATAGGGAACGTCCGGCTTCCCGGGCATTATCCACTCCCTGCCGGACTTCTTCGGTGCCGGTTTCCATGACCTTCACCGCCTGCACGGTCTGCTGCTGAATGGATTCGATCATGGCGGAAATTTCGGCGGTGGCGCTGCTGGTTTTTTCGGCCAGTTTGCGTACTTCGTCGGCGACGACGGCGAAGCCGCGGCCCTGTTCCCCCGCACGGGCCGCTTCGATGGCGGCGTTGAGGGCAAGCAGGTTGGTCTGGCCGGCGATTTCGCCGATGACCGCCACGATGGCGCCGATCTGGTCCGAGTTCTGGCCTAGGGTTTCCACGGCCTGGGCGGCCTCGCTCACCACGCCGCTGATCTTGTCGATGCCGGCGACGGTGCGGGCCACCACCTCGCCGCCTGCCCGGGCATGGGAGGCGGCCTCGCTGGCTTTCTCGGCGGCTTCGATGGATTTGGCGGTAATCTGCTCGACGGTATTGGCCAGCAGGTCGATGGATTGGTTGATTTCTCCCGCGCGCTGGGTCTGCTCGTGAAGATTGGCCGAAATGCCGGTCATGAAGCGGTGAATGTTGTCGCTATCCTGCCGCACGCTGCCGCTGAGGGTGACGGTCTGGCCGATCAGGTCCCGCAGGTTCTGGGTCATGTTGTTGAAGCTGTTGACGATTTCGCCGACAGTGTCCGCGCTGCGCATGGAACAGGTGAATGTGAGGTCCTTGTTGGAAATGGCGTTGGCCACTTCCGAGATGCGGCGCAGTTTTTTCAGGAGGATGGCGTTGAGCAGGAGGTAGTTCACCACGCCGATCATCAGTCCGGCGACCACGCAGCCGACGACGAACCACGGCAGCATCCCCGGTTTCCAGTTGACGAAGATGTTGGCGTAGAAGGGGAAAATCAAGGCCACGCCGAGGCCGAAGCCCAGGAAGGAAATCAACAGGGTACGCAGGATGCTGGTTTGCATGGATTGCCTGTAAATTAATTGATTCAAATCATTTCATTTTTATTGCTTTGACAAGTATATCAGACTGAATAACTTGGTCTAATGAGGATTTTTCCTTACGGGCGCGGGGCAGAAGTAAGCGTCGTTGTCGTAAAAGGCCTCGTCGCGGTTCCCGGGCCACCAGCCGGGAACGCCAAGAAAGGGCAAGGGTGTGAGCAGGCCTGGGTCGAGAAGGGCGCCAGGACGGGCGAGGCGCTCGGCGGTGGCCTGATCCAGGGCCGCCAGTTGCTCGCCGAGCGGAGCGTCCAGAAAGCCTGTTTCCACGGGCAGGAGGAGAGCCTTGGCGGTAATGCCGAGATGGGGAAAGAGGGCCTTTTCGTACAGGGAGTGGCCGAAAAGATAAAACCCCATGTGCCCGGCGACCTCCTGGCGGCGCCGCCAGAACAATTCCTTCCAGCGGAAGTTCCGGACCAATTCCGCCAGACCATGGTCGTCGGTTGCCACCATGATGCCGCTTTCATCGAAGAGCGTCAGGATGTCCCGGGGACGGGAGCGTTGTCCGTCACGTTCGTCGAGAGCGGCTTCGTAGTGGAGCCGGTTGATTTCGGCCTTGGCCTGGGGAAAGGCCAGCCATGCCAAGGCATTGAACAGGTCGTGCCAATTGTCGGCCCGGGTCTGAATTTCGCCAGTCCGGTAAATGCGCGGTTCGTATTTGTCCTCGAAGCGCCGGGCCCGGGGTCCTTGGGGAACAAAGCGCAAGGGCTTGCCGCTGGCGGTGCGTAGCGCCAGCCCGTCCGCCCGGCGCTGCAGTTCCTCACGGCTCGGCCAGCGGGAGGAAGGCAGGCCCTCGCCAACGAGGCGCAACGGTGCCATGATGGGAGAGGCGTCGAGGTAGTCGGGCAGGAAAATCTGGGGCTTGCAGCGCGGCATGGCGATATTATCGCCCGACCTCTGGCAAAAGGACATTCATCGTGGTAGAACTGTAAACAAACGGGCCTGAACGGGCCGCCGCACTAGGAAGGAGGGTAAGACCATGACGATTATCCCTGAAACTCCTGCAAACTATGACGAGGCCCGGGTTATCGAGAGACCGGACGGTTTCTTCTGGCAGGACAAGGTGACTGGGGAAACCTACGGACCTTTCACGACCTTGCTGGATGCCGTGCAGGATATGCAGTACAACGAGGAGACGGACTACGAGCCGGGCGAAACCCTGGAGGAGGCGGAAGCCGAACTGGGCATCGCCGATTGGATTGACCCGGACACCGGGCTCCCCGGCGAGGAAAGCCACCGCCTCGAAAACTGAGCCGTTTCGCCGAGAGGGCGGCGAGGGCATCGGCACCTGTCCCCGCGCCTTCGCGCTTCGTGCGCCGACCGGCTTGCGGCAGTGGCCACAGCGCCTGCAGGCGTGCGGCGGAAACGGGGCGGCGTTCTGAGCGAGAAATTCCTACCGAGGTGAGGGCGCGCGCAGCGCCCTGCTCATTCTTTCTTCCCCAGCCCCTGATTGCCGATCAGCGCATCCAGTTCGCTTTGGGAGATTTCCTGCACATCGATCCCTTCCTTCGCCAAACGGTGGATGTCGTAATCTTCCAGATGATGTTCTGGGGACGTGTGCGTTTCCTGGACCGTGTCCGCCGCGGCAGCCTTGGCCTTTGCCGTCGCCACGGGCTGCGGAGGAGGGAGGGGCGCGGCATAGTCTTCGTAGGCGGACTGCTCCATGGCAGGTTCCTCGGCGCTCTCCATTTGAAAGCGCCAATACACCGCGCCGATTTCCAGTCCTGTCTTTTCCTCCACGTATTGGCGGATGCGGATTTCGATCAGGTTGGAAAAACGCAGATTCTTATGGGCCTCCGCCTGGACATGAACAATGGGGCGCTGTTCGTGAAGGGTGGTGAAAACCTTGAATTTTCCGATTTCGCGGTTTTCCAGGAATTCATGGACGCACCGGTCGATGAGTTCGATATGGCGGGGGTCCGAGGGGGCAACGGTTTTTTTCTTGCCGAAGGAAAAAAGGGAGGCGGCAAAAGCGGCGGGCGCCGCCAAATCGCCCGGGTTCAGAAGGCTATGGAAGTCGAGCGCCATGACAGGCCTATTGGGGGTCTGGTTCGCCTTTGGGTGCGTGCAGGCTGCCCCGCTTGAGCGGAATGACCTTGGCGGCTTGGGGTTCGTCGGAGAAATGGGGGCGGGCGGCGCTCAAGCCGGCTTCCTGGGCCAATTCGGCTTCACGCGTGGAAATCAGCGCGAAACAGTTGCGGATGTCGTCGATGGTTTGCTCGGAGAGGGGGTGCAGCATTCCAGGCTTGGGCGTGGTGTCCTTGACGATGTTGGCCAGCACCTTGCGCATGACGCGCAGGATGCGTTGTTCTTTGTTGAGGGAATCGTCCATCATTTTCCTCGTGTGTGGTGAGAGCGCCGCCTGGGCGGGAGTTCGCCAAGTCTAGAGCATTTGTTTCAGCGTGCCAACACGCCCTTTGGCGGCGGGCGCGGGCGGAAGGCCCTCCAACCCGCCCCGTCGCCAGGGCGGGGTCGGCCACGGTGAACAGGGAGGGTTAGGGGACCACCTCGAATCCCGCTTCGCGAATGGCGGCCTTGAGCAGTTCCACGTTGGCCTGGTGGGGATCGTAATTGAGGGAAACATGCCCCTTTTCCAGGGAGACATTGATGCTGTTCACGCCCGGGATGGCTTCCAGCACCTTGGTGACGCCGCTCACGCAGCCCTGGCAGGTCATGCCTTGCACGTTCAGGTCGAGCTTCTCCATCGCATTCTCCTTGTGTCAGCCGATTGTTTTAGCCCGTGTGGGGCCCTTTGAGCCTAGCATGGCTCAGGAAAATTGTCGGGGCCGCCAGCGCCGCAGCAGCAGGGAATTGCTGACCACCGACACCGAACTCATGGCCATGGCGGCGCCGGCGATCACCGGGTTGAGCATGCCCAGCGCCGCCAGGGGAATGCCCAGTACGTTGTAGACGAAGGCGAAGAACAGGTTCTGGCGGATTTTGCGCATGGTGGCCCGGGACAGTTCGATGGCGTCGGCGACGCTGGCCAGGTCGTTGCGCATCAGGGTGATGTCCGCCGCCTCGATGGCGACTTCCGAACCGGTGCCGACGGCAAAGCCGATGTCCGCCGCGGCCAGGGCCGGGGCGTCGTTGATGCCGTCGCCGGCCATGCCCACCACCAGTCCCTGCTTGCGGATTTTCTGCACTTCCTCGGCCTTGTGCTGGGGCAGGACGTGGGCGAGGAAATGGACGATGCCGGCCTGCTTGGCGATGGCGGCTGCGGTGGCGGGATTGTCGCCGGTGAGCATGGTGACATGGATGCCCATGGCTTTCAGGCGGGCGATGGCGGGGGCGGAAGAAGGCCGCAGGCGGTCGGCGATGGCAATGTAGCCCAGCACGCCGGAGGCATCCGCCAGGCCGATGAGGGTTTTTCCCTCCTGCTCCAGGGCCTTGACCACGCTCTCGTCCACTGGCGCCTGGCGTTCCTCCAGGAAGTGGAGGGAGCCGAGGATGACGGCATGGTCGCCGATTTTCCCCTCGACGCCTTTGCCGGGGATGGCGTGGAAATTTTCCACCGCTTGCGGCGCGATGCCATTTTCCTTGGCGCGATTGAGCACCGCCAGCGCCAGGGGATGCTCGGAGCCCTGCTCCAGGGAGGCGGCGAGGCGCAGCAGGGCCTCCTCGTTCAGGGCCTGCAAGGGGAGGATATCGGTGACCACCGGCTTGCCCTCGGTGAGGGTGCCGGTCTTGTCGGTGATCAGGCTGCGGATTTTCTCGGCCTTTTCCAGGGCCTCGGCGTTGCGGATCAGGATGCCCGCCAGGGCGCCGCGGCCGGTTCCCACCATGATGGCCGTCGGGGTGGCCAGGCCGAGGGCGCAGGGACAGGCGATGACCAGCACCGCCACGGCGTTGATCAGGGCGGTGGCGATATCCCGGGTCAGGGCCCACCACAGGATGAAGGTCAGGATGCTGATGGCCACCACCACCGGCACGAAAAAGCCCGAGATGACGTCCGCCAGGCGCTGGATGGGGGCCTTGGAGCCCTGGGCTTCTTCCACCAGGCGGACGATGCCGGCCAGGGCGGTATGCTCGCCCACCCCCGTGGCGCGGCACTTGAGCATGCCCTGCTGGTTTTGGGTGGCGGCGAAGACCTTGGCGCCGCTTTCCTTGGACACTGGCAGGCTTTCGCCGGTGAGCATGGATTCGTTGACGTTGGAGCGGCCTTCGAGCACTTCCCCGTCCACCGGCACCCGCTCGCCAGGGCGGACGATGAAGACTTCGCCCATCTTCAGGCTTTCCACCGGCACTTCCAGCAGTTCGCCGTTGCGTTCGACGCGGGCGGTTTTGGGCTGGAGCTTGAGCAGTTGCTCGATGGCGGCGGAGGTCTTGCCCTTGGCCCGGGATTCCAGCAGCTTGCCCAGCATGACGAGGGTGATGACGGCTGAACCGGCCTCGAAATAGACATGCTGGTCGAGGCCGAGAAGCGTGACGGCGGCGCTGAAAAAGTAGGCCATGCTGGTACCCAGGGCCACCAGCACGTCCATGTTGGCGCCGCCGCCGCGCAGGGCGTTCCAGGCGCCGACATAGAAACGCCGCCCGGCGAGGAACTGCACCGGGGTGGCGAGGAGCCACTGCAGCCAGCGGGGAAGGATGTCTTCCTGGTGACCGGTGAACATGAACAGCATCTGCCCGATCAAGGGCAGGGTGAGCGCGGCGGCGAGCCAGAAGATACGCAGTTCCTTGCGATATTGGGCTTCCCGGCGGGCTTTTTCCTCGGCCTGGTTGGCGGCGATGATTTCGTGGGCTTCGTAGCCGGTCTTTTCCACCGCCCGCTTGAGGGCGTTGAGGTCGACCAGGGCTGGGTTGAAATGGATGCGCGCCTTCTCGGCGGCGAAATTGACCGTAGCATCAACGCCGTCGAGCTTGTTCAGCACCTTCTCGATCCGGGTGGCGCAGGCGGCGCAGGTCATGCCGCCGATTTGCAGCTCGGCGGTCTTGTTGGGGACCGAGAAACCGGTTTTCTCGATGGTTTTGACCAAATCGGCGAGGCTGGTCTGGCTTTCGTCAAAATCGATCTGGGCCTTTTCCGCCGCCAAATTGACGGCGGCCTGGACGCCGGGAAGCCGGTTGAGGGTTTTCTCGACGCGCGACGAGCACGCGGCGCAGGTCATGCCCGCGATGGGGAGTTCGATGCGTTTGGGTGTGGAGGTGTTCATACCGCTGGGACAGGATGGTTCCGTAAAGGTTGCGGAGCCATCCTATGCCGGGGTATGGGGCGCGTCAATACGTGCCCTGCGCGGATCAGCGCGGCTGGAGCTTGCCGTTGACGACCTTGACCTTGTCGCCGATGGCGAAGGCCGGTTCTTCGTTTTGCTTGACGATGCGGGTGCTGCCGTTGTCCATCTTGACCACTACTTCGTAATGCTTGGTTTTCCTGACTTTTTTCTCGATCTGGTGGCCGGCGTAGGCGCCGCCGGCGGCGCCGGCAACGGTGGCGACGGTGTTGCCGGTGCCCTGGCCGATCTGGCTGCCCACCAGGGCCCCGGCCACGCCGCCGGCGACGGCGCCGAGACCGGTGCCTTCGCCTTCCTGTTCGATGGCGCGGATGTCGCGGATGGTGCCGCAGGTGCTGCAGACGGTTTTTTTGCTGGTGCTGGCGGCGTGAACGGGGTGAGGCGCCGCGGCGGCAATGCCGACGATCACCAGGGCGGTGGCGAGATGGCGCAGGGCGCGGTCGAAGATGCGGGTCATGATGGTCTCCATGGATCAGTTAAAAAGGACCCCACCTGCGAGGTCCTTTCTAACGTTAGAGCATGGCCGCCTCGGCGGCAAGGCGAGGGCTATTCCCGCCGCATCTGGGGGAACAGGATGACGTCCCGGATGCTGGGGCTGTCGGTGAGCAGCATCACCAGGCGGTCGATGCCGATGCCTTCGCCGGCGGTGGGCGGCAGGCCGTGCTCCAGGGCGCGGATGTAGTCGGCGTCGTAGTGCATGGCTTCGGCGTCGCCGGCCTCCTTCTGCCGCACTTGGTCCATGAAGCGCTCGGCCTGGTCCTCGGCGTCGTTGAGCTCGGAGAAGCCGTTGGCGATTTCCCGGCCGACGATGAACAGCTCGAAGCGGTCGGTGATGCCGGGATTGTGGTCGTTGCGCCGGGCCAGGGGGGAGACTTCCGCCGGGTAATCGACGATGAAGGTGGGCTGGATCAGCAGGTGCTCCGTGGTGGCCTCGAACAGGGACAGCTGCAGGCCGCCCACGCCGTCGGTGGGCTTGTAGTCGGCGTTGAGAGCCTTGAGGGTGTCGATCAGCTGCTTGCGGTCGTGAAGCTGCTCGTCGCTGAACTTGCCCGGATGGTACTTGTTGATGGCCTGGGTGATGGTGAGGCGGTCGAAGGGCTGGGCCAGGTTGATCTCATGGCCCTGGTAGTGCACCACGGCGTGGCCGAGGACGGCCTTGGCGGCTTCCCGGAACATTTCCTCGGTGAGGTCCATCAGGTACTTGTAATCCCGGTAGGCCTCGTAGAACTCGATCATGGTGAACTCGGGGTTGTGCCGGGTGGACAGGCCCTCGTTGCGGAAGTTGCGGTTGATCTCGAACACCTTTTCGAAGCCCCCCACCACCAGGCGCTTGAGGTAGAGCTCCGGCGCGATGCGCAAGTACAGCTCCATGTCCAGGGCGTTGTGGTGGGTGACGAAGGGCTTGGCCGAGGCGCCGCCGGGGATGGAGTGCATCATGGGGGTTTCAACTTCCAGGTAGCCCTTGTCCACCAGGAAGGCGCGGATGGCCTGGATGATCTTGGAGCGCACCACGAAGGTCTTGCGGGCTTCCTCGTTGGTGATCAGGTCCAGGTAGCGCTGGCGGTATTTCTGCTCCTGGTCGGTGAGACCGTGGAATTTCTCCGGCAGGGGGCGCAGGGCCTTGGTCAGCAGCCGCAGCTCGGTTACCTGCACCGTCAGCTCGCCGGTCTTGGTCTTGAACAGGGTGCCCCTGGCGCCCAGGATGTCGCCCAGGTCCCAATGCTTGAAGGCGTCGTGGGTTTCGGCGCCGGTGATGTCGTTGGCGATGTAGAGCTGGATGCGCCCGCCCATGTCCTGCAGGGTGGCGAAGCTGGCCTTGCCCATCACGCGCTTGAGCATCATGCGCCCGGCGACGGAGACTTCCACCTTGGCGGCTTCCAATTCTTCCTTCTCCAGCCCGTCGTAGCGGGCGTGGAGGTCTCCGGCATAGTGGGTGCGGTCGAAGTCGTTGGGGAAGGCGATGCCGGCCTCGCGCAGGGATTTCAGCTTGGCGCGGCGCTCGGCGATGATCTGGTTTTCGTCTTGTTGGATGGGTTGTTCGCTCATGGCTTTATCCTGGGAATCTTGGGTTTACACGCCCTGTTTCAGGCTGGCTTCGATGAAATCATCCAGGTCGCCGTCCAGCACGGCCTGGGTGTTGCCCACTTCGTAATTGGTGCGCAGGTCCTTGATGCGGGACTGGTCCAGCACGTAGGAGCGGATCTGGTGGCCCCAGCCGATGTCGGTCTTGGAGTCCTCCAGCTTCTGCTGTTCGGCCTGGCGCTTCCGGAGTTCCAGTTCGTAGAGGCGGGCCTTCAGCATTTTCATCGCCTCGGCCCGGTTCTTGTGCTGGGAGCGGTCGTTCTGGCACTGGACCACGATATTGGTGGGCAGGTGGGTGATGCGCACCGCGGAGTCGGTCTTGTTGATGTGCTGGCCGCCGGCGCCGGAGGCGCGGTAGGTGTCGATCCTGAGGTCCGCCGGGTTGATGTCCACCTCGATGGAGTCGTCCACCTCGGGGTAGACGAAGACGCTGGAGAAGGAGGTGTGGCGCCGGGCGTTGGAGTCGAAGGGGGACTTGCGCACCAGGCGGTGGACGCCGGTCTCGGTGCGCAGGTAGCCGTAGGCGTAGTCGCCCTCGACGCGGAGGGTGGCGCTTTTCAGGCCCGCCACTTCGCCTTCGGACTCTTCCAGCACTTCCACCTTGAAACCCTTGCGCTCGCAGTAGCGCAGGTACATGCGCAGCAGCATGGAGGCCCAGTCCTGGGCCTCGGTGCCGCCGGAACCGGCCTGGATGTCGATGAAGCAGGGGTTGGGGTCCATGGGGTTGGAGAACATGCGGCGGAATTCCAGGCCGCCCATGGTTTTTTCCAGCGCGGCCACGTCGGCGGCGATGCTCTCCAGGGTGGCGTCGTCATTCTCTTCCCTGGCCATTTCGAACAGTTCGGCGGCGGATTGCAGGTCCTGCTCGAATTTCTTCAGGGTTTCGACCACGCCTTCCAGTTCGCGGCGTTCCTTGCCCAGGTCCTGGGCCCGTTTGGCGTCGTTCCAGATGTCCGGGTCCTCGGACAGCTTGACGACCTCGATCAGACGCTCTGCCTTGGCGTCGTAGTCAAAGATACCCCCGTATCGCCTGGTCGCGCTTGGCGAGGTCTTCCAGATGGTTGGCGATGGCGTTGAGTTGTTCTGCTTCCATGGCGGCTGAGTGGCTCCGTAATACTGGCCGGCCTCGATCTGAAAGGCCGGCGGTGCATTAAAAACCGGCAATTATACATTGGCTGGCCGAATTCATCTGCTTGACCGGGAAATCTGGCGCAAACCGGCGTGGATAGGCCGTGTACGCAATATTACGTACGCATATTTTGGTTGACATAAATACTAGAAATGAATAAAGTGAAAAAAATGAAATCTGGCTTGTAGACCGTGTGGGCCGGATTAGCAGAGGAAACGTGAATCCCATGTTCTGCGGACGATACAAACAAGAATTGCAGGCATTGAAAACGCTGCTGCATCGGCGGGAAAGCGAACTCCTCTCCCGTCAAAGCAGGATTGAGGAGTTGGAGGCGGAGTGCATGTCCATGAGACACGAATGCGAGCGAAGCCGGGACGATAGCCGTGCGGCTGTCCAGTTGTACGGACAGCTGCAGTTGTTCGGCCAGTCCTTCGAGTCGGTGCACGGGTCCCTGGCGCGTCTCTCCCAGGCCTTGCAGGAGGAAAAGGAGAGCACCCGTGGCACCCTGTCCTCGCTCCGAAAAGAGCTGTCCACCATCGAGCGGGTGGCGGCCAATATCCGGCGCCTGTCCGCCAAGACCAGCGAAACCGCGTCCCGGGTGGATGAGTTGAATGACCGCGCGGCTCAGATCGGCGGGATTGTCGGCCTGATCCGCGACGTGGCGGAGCAGACCAACCTGCTCGCCTTGAATGCCGCCATCGAGGCGGCGCGGGCCGGAGAGCAGGGGCGCGGGTTCGCCGTGGTGGCGGACGAGGTGAGGCGGTTGGCGGAGCGCACGGCGGAAGCAACCGGACAGATAACGTCGTTGGTATCGGCGATTCAGGCCGAGGTTCTTCAGGTCAAGGAGCGCGTGGCCTTGTCGCCGGGGGAGGCCGCCCAGTTCGCCGACGATAGCCAGGCATTGATGGACAACATGCACGGCATCATGGAGCTGTCCGAAAGAATGGCCAAGGCCATCGAGGGCAGCGCCCGGCGGAGCTTTACCGAAACCGCCAAGGTGGATCACCTGAATTTCAAGTTCGGCATCTACAAGGTATTCATGGGGCTGTCCGATAGCCAGGCGGCCGATGTCGCCAGCCACACCGCCTGTAGGCTGGGTAAATGGTACTACGAGGGCGAAGGCCGGGAGTGCTGTTCCCGTTTGCCGGGCTACCACGAAATGGAAGTCCCCCACGAGGCCGTTCATCGCTATGGCGCCGAAGCCATCAGCCTTTACCGGATCGGCAAATGGGCTCAGGGGGTGGCGGCCATCGAAACCATGGAGAAGGCCAGCATGCGGGTCCTGGAGGAATTGGAGCGCTTGGCGGAAGGCGGCGACAGGCATGAGACGCCGCTTGCCCCTGAGCTTGGCGGCGCGGCGCAGCCGGAGGCGCCAATGCCTCTTCACCTGGCGGCGCGGCTGCGGCGCGAGCGTGCGAATCTCCGGATCGGAAGGGAAGCGTCATGATGAACCGCGTCAGAAAGGAAGATTTGCAGGTCGGGCAGCCGTTGCCCTGGCCCGTGTACGACAGCCGCGGTCTGTTGCTGCTGCGGCGCGGCTATATCATTTCCTCGCCGCTGCAGCTGGAGCGCTTGGTGCAGCAGGGGCTGTACGTTGACCGAACTCCGCCCGAGCGGCGGGTGGAGCCACCGCCCGATCCGGCGGCGAATTCGCCCTTCAAGCTGTTCGACGATTTGCAGACGCGCCTGCGCCGGATATGCGACGAGCTGCGGGGAGGCAACAGTTCCCCGGGGCTGCCGGACAGGATTCTCCGCCTGGGACGGGATATTCAGGCCCTGTGCGCGAAAGACGCCGATGCCGTGCTGGGCGCCGTGCATCTGCTGGAGGATGGCCATTACACCGTCGTCCAGGCGCTCCATGCCTCCATCCTGGTGGAAGTGTTTCTCCATACCCTGAGCATTTCCCGCGAGGATCGGCTGCCTATCCTGGCCGCCACCCTCACCAAGGATATCGGCATGATGGATATCCACGAAACGCTCCACCGCCAGCAAACGCCGCCCTCGGACGAGCAGTGGAAGATCATCCGGCAGCATCCGGAGTACAGCGCGCAAACCCTTGAGGCGGCCGGCGTGAGCGATGGCGTTTGGCTGGACGCGGTGTTGCATCACCACGAGCGCTTGGACGGCAGCGGCTACCCCCATGCGCTCAAGGACGAGGACATTTTTTTTCCTGTCAGGGTTCTGGCGATCGTGGATATCTACTGCGCCATGATCAAGCGCCGCGCCCACCGTACTTCCTTCTCGCCCAAGGAGGTGTTGCGGGAAATCTTCCTGCAGCGCGCCGGGGCGGTGGACGAGCATTTGGCCAAGCTGTTCATCAAGGAACTGGGAATCTTCCCGCCGGGGGTGTTCGTCAAGCTGCGCAACAGCGAAATCGCGGTGGTAACCCACCGGCGCAAGGATTCGAAATGGCCCGTGGTGTGCAGCATTATCGGTCCCCGGGGCGCGCCCTTGCTGAAACCCGTGCGCCGCGACCCCAGCCATGAGGAATATGAGATTCGGGAGCTGATCCCCCGCGATCGTTCGGTTCAGGTATTGCCTTGCGTCCTGTGGGGATACGCGAATGCGTAGCCGGGATGATGGCGATGCGAAAAGTTTGACCCTGCTGGAGGAGGTGGGGCGCGGCCTGCTTCCTCCTTTTTTTATTCGGAGGTGAGCGGTGAATAAGCGCCGGTCTGCTTATGCCACCGAGCACCTGGCAAGGCTCACCGTGTTTTTCGTCCTGGGAGCGCGAAACGGCTGGGGCTACCCCCTCCGCCGCCTGCTCGAAGCCGCCGTGGCGGAAGTTTACGGGATGCCGCCATCGGCCTGGAGCGTTGAAATGCTGGACCAGCTGCTGGCCGGAGAAAACCACGTGGCGAGTCTTCGCGATGGCCTGGACGTGGAGGTCGACGAACCGCTCGTCCAGGCCTTGCGCGGGATGACGGCTGAGTATGGCGAGCGCCAGCGGGAGCGCTTCGGCTATAACCGCTTTACCCCTTTGTGGCCGTGGGTAGGGTTGGCGCGGATGTGCAACCACGATCCGGCTTACCATGAGTGCCCTTATCCGCGCTGCGAAGACCCCCTGGCCTGCTTCGCGGCGGAGCCTGTTCGCGCGCTGGGGCAGTTCGATGCAAAGACCGTTGACGAGACATGGCGGGAAGTGTCTCCATCGACTTATCGGAATTCGGAGGTGGAGCTATGAACTATCCTTTGGAAGCGGTTTCATACGGGACCAACCTCGAAGAGGAGTTGCGGCTGTCACGCCAGAGCGTCTTCCGGGTGGAGGGCAGCGAGGCCTGTTGCTGTACGTGCGAGAAATGGGCCGGTCTGCGGGAGAGGGAAGAGAATTTTTTCTACTCCCTGAGCAATGTGAGCGGCACGTGCATGCTGACGGAGCCCTACAGGATTATGCCCACCTACGGTTCTTGCGATGCCTGGAGCCCCGTGGAGGCATAGGGGTATTACAGGCCCATGTTTTCCGTCCAGGAAAGGGCATCCAGGTGCATGGCGTTGACCTGTTCTGGTTCGAGGGCGAGTTTTTCCGCCAACCGGGCGATTTGCCAGGTTTCCCCCGCCTCGCAGGCCTTGGATAGCGACAAGTAGGGCGTGTAGAGGCCATCCCGGCCAAGCATGGCGTCGCAGATGGGCTCCGGCAAGGAGACCTGCTCCAGCACCTTGTCCATGGGCATGTCGAGCAGCGTGTCCAGCAAGGAAAACACCCCGACGATGAAGAGGTTGTCGCTTTCGTAGCCGTTAAGGCGTTGCTGTCCCAGAAGCTCGGTGAGCCGGCCACGGGTGACGGCGGTCTTGACCAGCGCGGGGGCGCTTTCGTCGCCGGAGGTGACCAGCAGCAAGGTCAGCCAGCGGTAGAGCTGCTGGTAACCGAGAAGCGTGATGGCGCTGCGGATGGAGGGGATTTCCGTGCGCCGGTGCATGGCGGCCGAGTTGATGTAACGCAGGAGCCGATAGGACAGGGCCACATCCAATTTGAAAATCTGCTCGATGTCCTTCACCTCGGCATTCATGCGCACCTTGTTGAGCAGATCGAGCACGTGCATCAGGGCGGGGTTGAGCGTTCTGGCGGACAGGTTCTCCGGTTTGGCGAAGTAATAGCCCTGAAAAAGCGAGATGCCGAGGCCCTTGCAATGGCTGAAATCGGCCCGGCTCTCGACTTTGGTGGCGATGACCCGCGGCGGGGACGGCAGGGCGGCGAAGCCCTCCAGCAAGGACGGAGCGAGTTGGGACGCTTCCAGTTTGACGTATTCGGCAATATTCAGCAGCGGCCGGTATTCTTCCGTCAGCAGGGAGTGGCCCAAGGCGAAACGGAAGCCTTTGTCCCGCAGTTTTCGGCACAATTCCAGGGTTTCCTGGCGCAGGGGAAAGTTTTCCGGCAGTTCCAGGACAAACTGCCGGGCGGGAAGCAGGTCGATCAGGTCGCTTTTCAGCAGATGCAGGGAGATGTTGATAAACGCCAGCTTGCTGCCCAACAGCCAGGCCGTTCCCATGTTGGTGAGCGTATTCTCCAGGATGTTCACGTCCGCCCGCATGGCGTCGGTGATTCCGGCGGATTCTGCCGCCGCGTCGCGGCGGAAGAGGAGTTCGTAGCCGATGATGTCCTGGTGCTGATCGACGATGGGCTGGCGGGCGAGGAAAACCTTGTCCGACGACGGGGAGGCGAGCGGGATCATGACGATTTTCCCCCGTCGAAGGAGGGACATTTTCCTTCGCCGGCCCTTTGGACCAGTCCCCACAGGGCCGTGGGGCTGAAGGGCTTGACCAGATAGGCATCGGCCTGGGCGGCCCGTCCACGCTCCAGATCGGTGTGCTGCCCCCGCGCGGTGAGAAGAATGACGCAGATATGGCGCCATTCCTTGCTCTGCTTGAGCTGTTCGCAAAGGGCGTAGCCGTCCATCTTGCCCGGCATCATGACGTCGAGGATCAGGATATCGGGGGGATTCAAATATATCTTGTCCAGGGCCGTGGAAGCATCGGTCGCCTCGTCCAGCAGGTAGCCCGTGGGCTCCAGCGTCAGCCGGACCAGGTGGCGGATTTCTGCGTGGTCATCAACGATCAGGACCCGGACCGTCATGATGCCTCCTTCTCGATCGGCAGCCACAGGGTGACTTCCGTGCCTTGGCCGGGGGCGCTTTTAATTTCCACCTCGCCGGCGAAGATGTCCATGATTTCCTTGACCAGGGACATGCCGAGGCCGGTGCCGGGAATCTTGCCCGAGGCGTCGGCGCGGTAGAAACGCTCGAAGATGCGTTTCACCTGCTCCATGGACATGCCGATGCCGTGATCGCGGACCTGGATGCCCAGCCACGGGCGGCCGCCTTGCTTGCGGGTCTGGACGGACAATTCGATGGGCCCCATGCCCAAGGAGTATTTATAGGCATTGCTCAAGACATTGGTCAGCGTGAGCTGCATCTTTTCCGCGTCCACGGCAACGTGGGGCAACAGGTCTGGCAGGTTGGCGGTCACCTGACGGCTGTCGCCGGGAATCAGAAGTTCGGCCAGGGTATTGCGGATGATCGGCAGGATATCCTGGGTTGCGATATTGAAATCCTTGCCGGCGCGGGACTCGATCCGGGCCAGGTCGAGGAGCTCGTTGAGCAGGGAAACCAGATGGCCCGACTGGCGGTGGATGATGTCGACGATTTCCCGGTTCTTTTCGGGGGGGAACTCCCGTTTCAGCAGCAATTCGGAAAAGCCGAAGACGCTGGCCATCGGCGTCCGCAGTTCGTGGGCCGCCGTGGAGAGGAATTCGCTTTTCATCCGGTCCACCTCGCTCTCGTAGGTGATGTCGCGGAAGTAGCGCACGATGCCCAGTAGTCCACCGTTGTGGTCCCTCAGGTGGCGGGTGATGCACTTGAGGATGGTGAGGCGGGGACGCGAAAGGTGAATGAGGCACTCCGCCCCGTCTACTTCGGCGCAGTCGGTGACGCAGACGTTGCAGGGGTCCTGCATTTTGGCGAGGGATTGGTCGAGCTTGCCGGCTTCCTGGCCGATCAGCTTGCGCGCCTTGAGGCCGGTCATGCTTTCGAACGCGGGGTTGACGTAGCTGATCTTGCGCTGACGGTCGATGAAAACAAATCCGTCCGGACTGAGGGAGAAAATGGCGTCCATTTCCCGGGAACGCTGATCGAGGCGTTGTTGCGCCGCCTTGGTGTCGGTGATGTCGCGGCTCAGCCAGATCAGGGTTCCTTCGTCTTCCCGGAGATCGCGCAGGGGCACCACGACCGTTTCGAATAGCCGTTCCACGCCCTGCTTGTCGAGGGATTTCAACTCGCCGGACCAGCGTCCCCGTTTGCTCAAGCTGCGCCGCAGCGTCGGCAGTAGAGGCCGGTCGGAATCGGCATTGCTGATAAAGTCGATGGGAGCGCCCAGCATGTCGAACTTGGAAAAACCGAATTTCTTTTCCGCCATGGGGTTGCAGTCGACGATCCGCCCTGTCTGGTCGGTGAGGATGACGCTGTCGGAAATGTTTTCGAATACCAGGGCCTGGCGGCGCAGCTCGACTTCCGCCTCCTTGCGCCACTGGTTGGTATGGTAGGCGGAAAGGAGGCTGCCGCAGGTTTCGAGGATGGGTTTGAGGAAGTCGCCGGTTTCTTCATCGTAGCCGCCCTTGCGGTTGGCCAGGCAGATCATGCCCACCGTTTGCGTGCCGTTGAGGAAGGGCAGGCCGATGAACGAGTCGATGGGCGGGTGGCCTTCCGGCATCTTGGTTCGGCGCGGGTCGATGGCGGGGATGTTGGAAATGACGGGTTTCCCGGTGCGGATGACCGAGCCGAGGATGGAGTTGAGGTTGTAGAACTCCATGCCGATGGGGGCGTTCTTGACATAGAACTCCCGGGATATCTTGTTCCAGAAGGAGCGGGAAACCACCTTGATCTTGAAGTAGGGGGAGCCGTCCTCCGTGTAGAGCGTTTCGGCGATAAGCCCGAACTCGCTTTGGGTCAGTTCCAGCACTGTTTCCAGCAGATCGCTGAAAATGGTTTGGGTCGGCATTTCCGACAGGAAGCGCGCCTGGGCCTGGCTGCTGGCGTCGATCAGCTTGGCGTAGGCGTGGAGCTTATCCTCGAGACGCCGCTTCTCGACGATGTTGTTCAGGGCCACATGGACGAAACTGGCTCTGCCGAAGCGAACCTTGCTGGCGTGGATTTCGACCGGAACGGGGCAGCCGTCCGCCCCTATCAATTCGGCTTCGGCGCGCGCCTCCTTGTTCTTGGCGCAGAGGTCGAGGCAGCGCTCGACGTCGGCGGGGGAAAGGAAGTGGCTGGAAAACACCGAGCCTTCAAGCTGCTGGCTTAGGACTCCGAAGAGCTCCTCGGCTTTGCGGTTGGCCTCCAGGATGTGCCGATGGGCTCCGGCGAGAATGATTCCAGCGGTGGCCGAGCCGAGGAAAAAGGAATGATAGCGGTCTTGGGCGATGCCAACAGTCATTGCGTTCCTGTGGCTTTGCTGGCTCCGATGATGAGGCCCCGCACCAGGGACTCCAGTTCCGGGAAGGGAACCGGCTTGGAAAACACCGTGACGTCCTTGGGCAGGGCGGCGATGTCCTGCTTGCCGAGGCCGGTGACCACGACGATATGCATTCTCTGATGGCGCGGGTCGCGCTTCAGGTGGCGGATGAGCTCGAAGCCGTCCATGCCGGGCATTTTCAGGTCGGTGATCAGCAGGTCGGGGCTGGACTTGCCGATTTCGATCAGCCCTTCAAAGCCGTTGCTGGCCGTCAATACCTCGGGCTTGGAGTCCCAACCCTCGATGGTCATCTGGTAGAGCTTGAGGAGCGAGGGGTCGTCTTCCAGAACCAGCATGCGGAAAGGAGCGGCGGAGCGGGGGGCGTTCTTTTTCACCCGGTCTTCCATCAGCTTTTCCACCGATTGGACGGTGATGCGCCGATGACCGCCGACGGTTTTCCAGGCTTCCAGCACGCCACTTTCCACCCAAAGCTGAACTGTGCGCAAGGATACCCCGAGGAGCTGAGCAGCTTCGCGGGTGGAGCAGATATCACCGGTTGGCGTGAGGGCAGCGGACAGTTCTTTCATTTTTTTCATATTACGTGCTTATGTCGCTTTGTCAATGTTCATGTCAAAACGGCGCTTCCGGCCTGTTTTGCCCGTATCAGGCTTCGCAGCAGGAAACGGCTGGGGTGGATGGCCGGCACCAGGGAGGAGGGCAGGGGCAAAGGTTCGCCGCCTATCTGCGAGGCCAGCAGTTCGGCCGCAATGGGGGCGGTCAGCATGCCTCGGGAGCCGTGGGCCGCGTTGATGTACAGCCCCTTGCGCCAAGGCGCCGGATCGTTGAGCTTGCGCTTGGCATCGCGGGTGAGGGGGGCATAGAGGACGTTAAAGCGTTCTGCGTCCACAATGCCGCCGACAAGGGGAAGGTGGTCCGCGGCTACCGCGCGCAGCGAAGCGCGGCCGGCCAAACTTGAGATGTCGAGGCGTTCCGTCTCCAGGGCGGCATACAGGGCGGGTGCCAGGGTGTTCAGATTGCTGAGATTCGTTTCATGGTCGGAGGCGGTAACGCCGAGATGGCCGTCGAAGGGGGCATAGGTCGCTCCCAGGGTGTGCGCCATGCCGCGAGGCGGGGCGATATAGCTTTCTCCGCAGAGCACCGTGGACAAACGGCGGCTTGCCGTCGTGGCGGGCAAAACGGTGACCTGTCCCCGGTTGCCGCGGATGGGGAGGTAGGATGTCTGATCGAAGGCCGCGGCGTTGCCCGCGGCGGCGAATACCACCAGGTCCGCCTGTGTCAGTTCCCCTCCTTGGCCCATGAGATGCCAGCCTGAATCGTCCTGATGCAAAGCGATAGCTTCGGCGGTATGCAAAACCCGGATACCCTTGTTTTCGGCGAGGGCCGCGACCAGGGCCGGGGGGTGAATCCAGCCGCCGTCGGGAAAGAAGAGGCCGCCTGTCCGCAGGGGAATGGCGGCCAGCTCGGAAGCTTCCGCTGCGCTGACCGGGCGCATCAGGCCTTCCCCGTAATCGGTGGCGGCCAAGGCCTGCAGGCGTTTTCCTTCCGCCTCGTCATAGGCCAGTTGCAGCACCCCGCAGGCGGCGCGAACTTGGCCGTCGGCAGGCAGGAGACCATCCAGAAGGCGCAGGGTGTGGCCATAGCCCGCAAGGGTCAGGCGGGTGAGGGGGGTGGGGGGGGGGGACAGCTTGGCGTAGAGAATTCCTTGGGGGTTGCCCGATCCTTCTGCTGCCAGGGTTCCGTGGCGCTCGACGAGGCAGACTTCCCAGCCTCGTTCAGCCAGGGCGGCAGCCGTCGCTGCCCCGGCGATGCCGCCGCCGATCACGGCGGCTCGGCCGGTTTCCAATGGCGGCGGAGAGGCATGCCAGGGCGCTTGCCAGGGGCGTTCGGGCTTCCGTGCCAGCTGGCCACAGAGCATTTCCCGTTTTCGCCCATGGCCCTTGGCTTTTTCGACGGCGAAACCGGCCTCCTCCAGTCCGCGCTTGACCGCCCCGGCGCTGGTGAAGGTGGCAAAGGTGGCCTCGGGGGCAGAGAGCCGGGCCATGGCCTGAAAAAGGTCGGGGCGCCACATGTCCGGGTTTTTCGCCGGGGCGAAGCCGTCGAGAAACCAGGCGTCCACGGTCATGTCGCAGAACGGCAGGGTTTCCATCACGTCGCCAATCAGCAGGGTCAGGGTGATGCGCCCTCCCGCCAGGGTAAGGCGGTTCCAGCCGCGGAAAAGATATCGGTATTGCTGGAGAAGTTCTTGGGAAAGATCGGTCAGTTCAGGCCACAGGCCCAGGGCGCGAGCCAGGTCGGTGGCCGAGAGGGGGTGCTTTTCGCAGCTGACAAAATGCAGCCGTGCGGCGGCGGGCGCGTGGCGTTCCCATTCCTGCCAGGCGCACAGAAAGTTGAGACCGGTGCCGAAGCCGGTTTCGCCGATCACGAACGAGCCACGGCGGGGGAGCTTACGCCAGCGCTCGGTCAACCGATTGTGGTTTAAAAATACGTGATGCGTTTCCTCCAGGCCCGATTCCCGGGAGAAATAAACATCGCCGTAGTGGGCGGAGAGGGGCTGGCCGTCAATCCACTGAAGAGACGGGGTCACGAGTTTCCCCCAAAAGGGGCAAGGGATGCTGCCATGATCTTCGCTGGGTCAATCCGTTGTTTTGGCCTCTATTGTATTCAATCTTGGCGGCGGCGAAAAACCCATTGTTGTAACAATTCTTTTCCAGTTCGCCGATGAGCGGGGTGGCCTGCTCAAGGCTGGTATTCCGGCTACGGCCGCCATTGGCAGCCGCGCCGGCAGCGGATCGAGCAGGTTGAGAAGAGGGATGAAGGGCGATGCCGCGCTGCGGGAGGAGGTTTTAGCTACCTATTCGGCGATTGGCTGGCGGACCCCATCCTGAGCGTGGATTCCTAGTACGTGCCCTATCCGTGCTGGTCCGTTTCAGAGAAAAAACAGGGCGAGGCCGGATCCGGCGCCGATGGCCAGCAGCCCTGCGGTACAGCGGTACCCCAGTTGCTTGCCGCCGACAAAAAACACCACCGACAGTTTGAAGGCCAGGTTGGCGATCAGCGCCAGGGTAATGGCGGTGACCGTGTCATCTACCGCCAGCCTGCCGGTATTGAAGAGCCGAAGGCTGGTCAGGGTGATGGCGTCCACGTCGGTGATGCCCGAGACCAGCGCCACGGTGTAGATGCCCTTGCTGCCGGCGTAGTCTTGCAGCCAGGCGGCACAGAACAGCACCACGGCATAAAGCAGGCCGAAACCGATGGAAGTGCGCAACTCGGTGGGGTTCTTGATTTCGGGCAGGGGGATGTCGCGGGACGCCGGCAGCTTTTTCCACCAATAGGCGGCCACTGCCAGCCCGGTAACCATCCCGCTGGCCAGCACCGGCAGCAGGGACGGCAGAATCGACGGGCAGATGGCGGCGCTGACCATGGACAGGCGGATTTGCACAACCAGGTTGGCGAGGAGGATGACGATCACCGCCATTTGCCCCAGGCTCTCGTTTACCCGGCCATGGCGGGCGTAGATCAGGGTGGTGGCGGTGCTGGAGGCCATGCCGCCGAGGATGCCGAGGAGAGGAGCGCCGTAGCGCTGCCCGGCCAGTTTCAGGGAAACATAACCCGCCAGGGACAAGCCGGAGATCAGCACCACCATGAGCCAGATCTGATGAGGGTTCAAGGCGCTGTAGGGGCCGAATTCCTCATCGGGCAGAATGGGCAGGATGATGAAGGACAGCACGGCGAACTGGAGGATCGACAGGATGTCGCGGCGCGACAGGCTCTGGGAGAGGCCGCGCAATTCCGGCTTGAAGTAGAGCAGAACGGTGGAGACAATGCCGATCATCACCGCCAGGGTGCTGTAGCCGTACCAGATGATGGCCCCCAGGCCGTAGCACACCAGCAGGGCGGCGACCGTGGTGGTGCCGGGGTCCGCGTCGTCGGGGTTGCGCAGGTAGGCGGCGGTGATGAAGAGGCCGACGACGACGAACCCCGCCGCCAGCACGAGGGGGGAATCCGCCTTCTGGGCAATCATGGCGGTCAGGGTGCCGAGCAGCGACACCAGCGTAAAGGTGCGCAAACCGGCCTTCGCCGCCGGGCTGCGTTCCCGTTCCAGGCCCATGAGGAGGCCCAGGGCCAGGCTGGTGACGAAGGCGGCGAGGCCGTTGAGAGCGGTATCTTGGGCGAGTGCGTCCATGTTTTCAGTCTAGGCCGGTTCCCAGTGGCGCAGGGTCAACTGCAGGGTGGTGGTGCCATTGTAGTCGTTCAGGCCCAGTCCATACACTACCCGGACGGTTTCCGGCAGGGGGTCGGCGTGGAAGAAGAAAATGGCGTCGAACGTCCGGCCTTCCTTGGTCAAGCGCAATTTCAGGTGGCGTTCGCCCACCACGCGCTGCTCCGCCACGGCGAATTCCCCGTGGAAGGCCGGCTCGGGAAAGCCTTGTCCCCAGACGCCGGCTCCCAGGAGTTGCGCCAGTTCCCGTTGGATGTCGGCGGTGGCCAGTTCGCCGTCGGTGTCGATGGTCTTTTCCAGGTCCGAAGGCATCAATAGGCCGCGGACCGTCTCCTCGAAAGCTTGGGCGAATGCGCTGAAATCGGCCTCGGCGATGGTGAGGCCGGCTGCCATGGCATGGCCGCCGAAGCGCTCCACCAGGGTCGGGTGGCGCTTGGAGAGGAGGTCCAGGGCATCCCGCAGGTGCAGGCCGGGGATGGAACGGCCAGAGCCCTTCAGTTTGCCTTCGCCCCCGGACGCAAAGGCGATGACCGGGCGGTGGAACTTGTCCTTGAGGCGCCCGGCCAGGATGCCGATCACGCCCTGGTGCCATTCCGGCTGGTAAAGGGAAAGGCTGTAGCTGTCGCCGCTCTCGAAGCTCTCCAGCCATTCCAGGGCGCTTTGCTGCATTTCCGCTTCGATTTCCCGCCGCTCGCGGTTCAGGTTGTCCAATTGGCGAGCCATGGCCATGGCTTGCTCGGGATCGTCGGTGGCGAGGCATTCGATGCCGAGGCTCATGTCATCCAGGCGGCCGGCGGCGTTGAGACGGGGGCCCAGCATGAACCCCAATTCATAGGAGGATGCCCGGCCAGCGTCCCGGGACGACACCTGGAGCAGGGCCCGGATGCCGGCGCAAGCCTGGCCCGCCCGGATGCGCCGCAGCCCCTGGCTCACCAGGATACGGTTGTTGTCGTCCAGCTTCACCACGTCGGCCACCGTCCCCAGGGCCACCAGGTCGAGCAGCTTGGCGAGGTTGGGTTCCTCCCTCCCCTGGAACGCCCCGCGTTGGCGCAGTTCCGCGCGCAGGGCGAGCATGACGTAGAAAATGACGCCCACGCCGGCCAGGTTCTTGCTCGGGAAGGGGCAGCCGGGTTGGTTAGGATTGACGATGCAGGCGGCCTCCGGCAGTTCGTCGGCGGGGAGGTGGTGGTCGGTTACCAGCACTTCCATGCCCTGGCGGTTGGCTTCGGCTACCCCGGCCATGCTGGCGATGCCATTGTCCACGGTGATGAGAATATCCGGTTGCCGTTCCCGGGCGAGATGAACGATTTCCGGTGTCAGGCCATAGCCATATTCGAAACGGTTGGGCACGAGATAGTCCACCCGGGCGCCGAACTCCCTTAGGGCCCGGAGCGCGACGGCGCAGGCCGTGGCGCCGTCGGCATCGTAATCGGCGACGATGAGGAGCTTCTTTTTCGCGGCAATGGCATCGGCCAAGCGGCGTGCCATATCCTCGGCCCCCTTCAGCTCGCGGTAGGGCAGCAAGCTGGCTAGGGAGATGTCCATTTGCTCCGGCCGGCGGATGCCGCGGGCGGCGAGGATCCGGGCCATCACGGGGTGGATGCCGCGCTGGGCGAGTTCGTCGGTAATCTCGCGGGAATGGGGGCGGGCTTGAATCAGGGGCATGCTTGCTCGAAGAGGGTGGTTAAAGCCGGGCGGCGCCAGATGCGCCACAGGTCCCGGCGGCGGGTTTGCAGCGCGTGTCCACCGCCGGGGGCGGGAAGGAACAGCCCGAGGGACGCGAGTGTTCCCCGCTCCAGGCGCTGCCGCAGGGGAAGGAGCCAGTCGCGCTCCAGCTTCTGCAAGGATTCCCGCCAAGCGGCCAGGTCGCCGTAGGCGGCAGGGAGCCGTAGGGCGTCCAGCACGACGAGGGCCATGCCGTCGCCGGCGGGGAGGTGGAACGCCGAGGAAGGAAGGGGGGCGTGTCGTCCGCCGGCCAATGATTGCAGGCCTCGGGCCTGAAGGTGGCCGGCATGGACGGTCGTGTAGGGGGTGGCCAGCTTCTCCGCCGCCCGGCCGCCGCCCCACAGCCAAAGGCTGTTGATGGCCGGCTCGCCGCGGGCGTCCCGTCGCGCGTTGACGGGATGCTGGTGGAGAAACATCTGGAGCTCGCTCCACAGCCGCTGCCAGCGGCCGTCGTCGCCCCGGAAGGGATTGGCCTCGACGGGGCCGCCGCGGGCTTCCGCCAGGGGGCGAACATCGGGCAGGGGATGGCGGCTTGTTGCGTACCAGCGCTCTGGCGCCGGGGCGGAAAAAGCCAGGCCGTCGGCGGAGAAATGGGCGCTCAGGTCCGCCGTCAGAATGTCCGCTTCTTCCCGGGAAACGCCGAACAAGGTGGCGTCGGCCAGGGTCAGGCCGTGGCGCTGGAGGTCGAAGCGCACCGGGTCGGCATGGAGCCAGTAGCCGGTTGCCGGGGGCCAGCCTTCGGCTTCCAGGCAATAGGGGGCGGAGCCTGAAACGCCGAAACGCCATGCCAGCCATGCCTCCGCATTCTCCCATGGCTCCACGGAGAGGGTTCCCCGTGCCGCCAGGCATGACAGGGCCGGGAGGTCCATGCCTTGCAGTAAATCCGTGCCATGCTGGCGCAGCGGGGGCAGGAGCGCCGGAATAAGAAGGTCAAGGTGCACGTGGAATTCTCGAAGGGTGGGCGGTGACGGCAATTTGGCCACGGAAGTTTACCATTAGGCCGGCCCCATCTAAACTGCGGGAGAAAGAGGCTTTTGGCTCCGGGGAGAAAAACATGGATTTGATTTTGTGGCGCCACGCCGATGCGGAAGACGGTTTTCCCGACAAGGGGCGCAAACTGACCGCCAAGGGCGTGAAACAGGCGGAGCGCATGGCGGAATGGCTCAATGGGCGCTTGCCGGAGGATACGCGCATCCTCGTCAGCCCGGCGGTTCGCGCCCAGCAGACGGCCAAGGCGCTGGGCAAGCCTTTTTTCACCGAGCCGGCGGTGGATACCGGCGCGGACGTGACCGCGGTGCTGCAGGCGGCGGGCTGGCCCGAGGCCAAGGGGGCGGTGCTGGTGGTGGGCCACCAGCCGACCCTGGGGCGGGTGGCGGCGTTTCTGCTGGCAGGGGCCGAAGCGGATTGGAGCATCAAAAAGTCCGGGGTGTGGTGGTTCAGCAACCGCACGCGCCAGGACGAGAGCCAGACGGTATTGCGGCTGGCCATGGTGCCGGAGATGCTCTAAACAGGGATTTTTGTCGAGGGAGAAAGTCGTGAAGAAGAAGAGCCAGGCGGAGATGACGGCGCCGGTGGAAGGCGGGACATACGAAGAACTGGGGCATCTGGTGCGGCGTTTGCACGAGACCCTGCGGGACCTGGGGTGCGACGATGCGCTCCAGGGGGTGGTGGGCGAGCTGCCCGATACCCGTGACCGGCTGAATTATATCGCCACCCTCACCGAGCAGGCGGCGAACCGGGCATTGAGCGCGGTGGAGAAAGCCATGCCGGTGCAGGAGGCCCTGGCTAGCGAAGCGCGGGAGCTGGCCGAGCTGTGGCGCTCTTCCACGCCGGCCAAGGGCAAGGACGACGAGGTGCGGCAGCGCATCCAGGCTTTTCTGGACAGCATGCCGGAACGCACCGGCCAAGTGTCCGAACAGCTGACGGAAATCATGATGGCACAGGATTTCCAGGATCTCACCGGCCAGGTGATCAAGAAAGTCATGACCTTGGCCCAGGAAATGGAGAACCAGCTGGTGAACATTCTTCTTATCAGCAAGCCTGCCGGAGAAAAGACGGGCGACGAAGGCCTGCTCAACGGCCCGGTGGTGAAGAAGGAAGGCCGCAGCGATACCGTCGGCAACCAGCAGGAAGTGGACGACCTTCTCGATAGCCTGGGGTTCTGACCCGCGGCCGGGCGTGGAGGGGCGGTCGTCCCCCCCCACCCTGAAGGTAGCCCGTTACGGGCGGCTGTGGCAAACTGGCGCCTTCATTGCGGAAGCTCCTTGTGCCTGCTTACGAACTCTTCATCGGTTTGCGATATACCCGCGCGAAGCGGCGCAACCACTTCATTTCCTTCATTTCCCTGATTTCCATGCTGGGCATCGCACTCGGCGTGGCGGCGCTGATCGTGGTGCTGTCGGTGATGAACGGCTTCCAGGAAGAGCTGCGGGCACGCATTCTGGGGGTGGCCTCCCATGCCCAGGTGAGCGGCGTCAACAATACCCTGGCCGATTGGCGGGCGGTAGCCGCCGTCGTGGGCCGCAATCCCGAGGTGAAGGCCATGGCGCCCTACGTGATGGGGCAGGGGATGCTGTCCAACGGCCAGCGGGTGCAGGGGGCGATCGTCCGCGGCGTGCTGCCCGACGAAGAGGACCGGGTGGCGGACATCGGCAGCCACATGCGGGCGGGCAGCCTGTCCGATCTGCGTCCGGGGGAGTTCGGCATCGTGCTGGGCATCGAACTGGCCCGGGGGCTGGGCGTGGGGGTTGGGGACAAGGTGGTGGTCATCGCGCCCCAAGGGCAGGTGACCCCGGCGGGCATCCTGCCGCGCCTGAAGCAATTCCGGGTGGTGGGAATCTTCGAGGTGGGAATGTACGAGTACGACGCCGGCCTGGCCCTGGTGCATCTCGACGATGCGGCCAAATTGTTCAGCCTCGGCGACCGGGTGTCGGGCCTGCGCCTCAAGTTGGACGACCTTTACCGGGCGCCGCGGGTTTCCCAGGAAATCCAGGCCATGCTGCCGGACGACCTGTACATCACCGATTGGACCCAGCAGCACGCCAATTTCTTCCGCGCCGTGCAAATCGAGAAGAACGTGATGTTCATCATTCTTCTGCTGATCGTGGCGGTGGCGGCGTTCAACATCGTTTCCACCCTGGTGATGATGGTCACCGACAAGCAGGCGGACATCGCCATCCTGCGCACCCTGGGGGCATCCCCGGGCAGCATCATGAAAATCTTCATCGTCCAGGGGGCCATGATCGGCGTCATCGGCACCCTGATGGGCGCCTTGGGAGGCGTGCTGCTGGCGCTGAACGTGGAAACCGTGGTGCCGGCCATCGAGCGCCTGTTCGGCGTTCATTTCCTGGCCAAGGACGTGTACTACATCAGCGAGCTGCCGTCGAAGCTGATGTGGAGCGACGTGACGGTGATTACGGCGGTGTCCCTGGTCCTCAGCCTCCTCGCCACCCTGTATCCGAGCTGGCGGGCTTCCCGCACCAACCCGGCGGAGGCCTTGCGCTATGAGTGATACGGTTCTTTCCTGCCGGGGGCTGGAGAAGGTTTACCGCCAGGGTAAACTGGAAGTGCCGGTTCTTGCCGGGGTGGACCTGGAGGTCCGCAAAGGGGAGCGCATCGCCATCGTCGGCGCCTCCGGTTCGGGCAAGAGTACCCTGCTGCATCTGCTGGGCGGCCTGGATGGCGCGACGGGAGGCGAGGTGGCGATACTCGGCCAGGACCTTCGGGCCATGAACGAGGAGCGGCGGGGGCTGGCGCGCAACCGCTCCCTTGGTTTCGTTTACCAGTTCCATCATCTGCTGCCGGAATTCACCGCCCTGGAAAATGTCGCCATGCCCCTCCTTATCCGCCGCATGGCGCCGGCCAAGGCCAAGGAGCGGGCGGCGGCGGTTCTCGGCCAAGTCGGCCTCGGCCACCGTCTGGAGCACATGCCCGGCGAGCTCTCCGGCGGCGAGCGCCAGCGGGCCGCCATCGCGCGGGCCCTGGTTACCGAGCCAGCCTGCGTGCTGGCCGACGAGCCCACCGGCAACCTGGACCGCCACACCGCGGAACATGTCTTCGACCTCATGCTGTCCCTCAATCAGTCCCATGGCACCGCTTTCGTGGTGGTGACCCATGACGAGAGCCTGGCGGGGAAGATGCAGCGTACCTTGCGCCTGGTGGATGGCGCCTTGTTTCCCGCCTCCTGATCCGTTTCTTGCCTGACCGGCCCAGGCCGTTCCCGGGCCATTCCTGGCGCTTCCCGAAAAATTGTTCCATCTCAAGCCATAAGTAATATTTGCTTTGACGTGGTTATTTTTTTCTGTAAGATGTCATATATAAGACATATTTGGTAAGACATAACGGGGCGATCCCCCTTCCAGCTGAGCGGTATGCGGAAGAACAGTCCGCGGAGCCGCGATTGCTATGCCTGTCCGTTTTGCTTCACCGAGGGGTGGGCGGGCTAGCGACCAAAATGTTTAACCGCCTGTTTTCCGGCCTGTAATCAGGCACTTTTTGCGGAAATAACTGTCGATTAATCACTTGCGCGGTCCCGCGAGGATTGCGCCGTTTGGCTCGAAGGAGAGACTGATGTCCCACCGTCATATGGTCACGCTGGACGGCAACGAAGCTGCCGCCTATATCGCCCACCTCACCAGCGAGGTGATCGCGATCTACCCGATTACGCCCTCGTCCCCCATGGGCGAATTCTCCGACCACTGGTCGGCCCACGGCATCAAGAACCTGTGGGGCACCGTGCCAAAAGTGGTGGAGATGCAGTCCGAGGGCGGGGCGGCCGGCGTGGTCCACGGCGCTCTCCAGGCCGGCTCCCTGTCGACCACTTTCACGGCTTCCCAGGGCCTGCTGCTGATGATCCCGAACATGTATAAGATCGCCGGCGAGCTGACACCCTTCGTGATGCACGTGGCGGCCCGCGCCCTGGCGGCCCAGGCCCTGTCCATCTTCGGCGACCACGGCGACGTGATGGCGACGCGCCAGACCGGCTTCGCCATGCTGTCCTCCAACTCGGTGCAGGAAGCCATGGACATGGCCCTCATCGCCCAGGCGGCGACCCTGGAGTCCCGCGTGCCCTTCATGCACTTCTTCGACGGTTTCCGCACCTCCCACGAAGTGTCCAAGATCGAGCAGATTTCCCATGAAATCGTGCGGGAAATGATCAACGACGACCTGGTGCAGGCCCACCGCGCCCGCGCCCTGTCGCCGGACCATCCCGTGATCCGCGGCACGTCCCAGAACCCGGACGTCTACTTTCAGGGCCGCGAGACGGTCAATCCCTACTATCAGCGGGTTCCCGTCATCGTCCAGTCGGCCATGGACCGGCTGGGCCGCCTCACCGGCCGCCAGTACAAGATTTATGAATACGCCGGCGCCGCCGACGCCAACCGGGTGATCGTGCTCATGGGCTCCGGCGCCGAGGCGGTGGAAGAGACCGTGGAGCACCTGACCGCCCGCGGCGAGAAGGTGGGGGTGCTGAAAGTGCGCCTCTTCCGCCCCTTCTCCGCCGCCGATTTCATCGCCGCCCTGCCGGCCACGGTGAAGAAGATCGCCGTGCTGGACCGCTGCAAGGAGCCCGGCGCCGACGGCGAACCCCTGTACAAGGACGTGGTGACCGCCCTGGCCCAGGCCTTCAGCCGCGGCGAAACCCAGTTCGACTCCATGCCGATGGTGATCGGCGGCCGCTACGGCCTGGCTTCCAAGGAATTCACGCCGGGCATGGTGAAAGCCATTTACGACGAGCTGGCGCGGGATAACCCCAAGAACAACTTCACCATCGGTATCATCGACGATGTGACCCACACCAGCCTGGACTGGGAGCCGAGCTTCGCCACCGACGCCGCCGAGGGCGTGACCCGGGCCATGTTCTTCGGCCTGGGCTCCGACGGTACCGTGGGCGCCAACAAGAACACCATCAAGATCATCGGCGAGGAAACCGACCTCTACGCCCAGGGCTACTTCGTCTACGACTCCAAGAAGGCCGGCGCGGGCACCATTTCCCACCTGCGCTTCGGTCCGAAGCCGATCCGCTCCACCTATCTGATTGGCGAAAACGAGGCCAATTTCGTCGGCTGCCACCAGACGGTATTCCTGGAACGCTACGACATGCTGGATTATGCCGCCGAAGGGGCGGTGTTCCTGCTCAATTCGCCCGCCGCTCCCGACAAGGTGTGGGACACCCTGCCGCGCCGGATGCAGCAGCAGGTCATCGACAAGAAGATCCGCTTCTACGCCATCGACGCCTTTGCCGTGGCCCGCGCCACCGGCATGGGGAGCCGCATCAACACCATCATGCAGACCTGCTTCTTCGCCATCTCCGGCGTGCTGCCCAAGGATGCGGCCATCGAGTCCATCAAGGGCGCGGTGCTGAAGACCTACGGCCGCAAGGGCAAGGAGGTGGTGGAGAAGAACTACAAAGCCATCGACGACACCCTGGCCAACCTCTACGAAGTGAAGGTGCCCGCTGCCGTCACTAGCGCCTTCGAGAAACCCGCCGTGGTGCCCGACCTCGCCCCCGAGTTCGTGCGCAAGGTGCTGGCCCAGATCATGTCCGGCAAGGGCGATCGGCTGCCGGTATCCGCCATGCCGGAGGATGGCACCTATCCGGTGGGTACCGGCAAGTGGGACAAGCGCAACATCGCCCAGGAAATCCCGGTGTGGGACGCCGAGCTGTGCATCTACTGCGGCAAGTGCCCCTTCGTCTGCCCCCATACCGCGATTCGCAGCAAGGTGTTCGATCCCAAGGATGCTGCCAACGCGCCGGCCACTTTCAAGCATGTTGAAGTCAAGGGCAAGGATTTCGCGCCGGGCTCCCATATCAGCTACCAGGTGGCTCCCGAGGACTGTACCGGTTGCGGCCTGTGCGTGGACGTTTGCCCCGCGGTGTCCAAGGAAGACGGCCACCGGGCGCTGGAAATGCGTCCCCAGGCGCCCCTGCGGGCCCAGGAGCGGGAGAACTTCGACTTCTTCCTCAGCCTGCCCGAGTACAACCGCCTCGACCTGCGCAGTAGCGTGATGAAGAGCGCCATGGTCTACCAGCCCCTGTTCGAGTTCGCCAGCGCTTGCGTCGGCTGCGGCGAGACGCCCTACATCCGCCTGGCCACCCAGCTGTTCGGCGACCGGATGCTGATCGCCAATTCCACGGGCTGCTCCTCCATCTACGGCGGCAACCTGCCCACCACGCCCTATACCACCAACAGCGAAGGGCGCGGCCCGGCCTGGTCCAACTCCCTGTTCGAGGACAACGCCGAATTCGGCCTCGGCTTCCGTCTCTCCATCGACAAGCAGACGGAATACGCCAAGGAACTGGTGCAGCGCCTGGCCGGCGACATCGGCGGCGACCTGGCGGAAGCCCTGCTCAATGCCGACCAGGGCAGCGAGGCGGGCATCTTCGCCCAGCGGGAGCGGGTGGCGGCGTTGCGCCAGAAGCTGGCCGGCATCAACAGCCCCGAAGCGCGGGAGCTGGAGAGCGTGGCCGACGCGCTGACCAAGAAGAGCGTGTGGATCATCGGCGGCGACGGCTGGGCCTACGACATCGGCTTCGGCGGCGTGGACCACGTCCTCGCCTCCGGCCACGACGTCAACATCCTGGTGCTGGATACCGAGGTTTATTCCAATACCGGCGGCCAGGCCTGCAAGGCGACGCCGAAGGGCGCCACCGCCAAGTTCGCCGCCGGCGGCAAGCCCGCGGTGAAGAAGGACCTGGCCCAGATCGCCATGACCTACGGCGATGTCTACGTGGCCAAGGTGGCCTATGGCGCCAAGGATGTCCATACCCTGAAGGCGTTCCAGGAGGCGGAATCCTATCCCGGCGTGTCCCTGATCATCGCCTACAGTCCCTGCGTGGAACACGGCTACGATCTCGGCCTGAACCACCAGCAGCAGGAACTGGCCGTCAACAGCGGCCACTGGAACCTGATGCGCTACGATCCGCGCTTGGCGGCCCAGGGCAAGAACCCGCTGCAGCTGGATTCCAAGCGTCCCACCGTGGCCTACAAGGATTTCCTGGCCAACGAGGCCCGCTTCCGCGGCATTCTCCGGACCAACCCGGAGGGAGCGGACAGCCTGGTGGCTTCCCTGGAGCAGGAAATCAGCAAGCGCTTCGACGTTTACGAACAGTTGGCCGCCGATCTGGAAAAGGTCAAACAGGAAGGGTGATGGTAGCCACGGGGAAACCCGTGTCTTTTGAACGCCGTACGGTGCCCCCGTGCGGCGTTTTTTTCTGCCTATTCATCAGGGGGCTGAAAGTTATGCCATCATTACAAACATAACGTGAAAAAATAGGCAGGCAAAAGGAATAACATGGGGCATAGCGTCGGGCACGGGCGCGATACCGGGCCTATGAATTATGGGCTGCAACTGGCGCTTGTGGCCGTGCTGTATTTTTGCGCCGCATTGATCGGGTTGAAGTTTTCGCTCGGCGAGAAAAACATTTCCCTGGTTTGGCCTGCCGCAGGCATGGCGCTGGCGGCCCTAGTGATCTACCGTCCCAGCCTTTGGCCCGGCGTGGCGGCGGGAGCTTTTCTCGGCAATATCGCGAGTGGCATGCCCATTGGGGTTGCCGCCGCGGCCGGTTTGGGCAGCGGCCTGGAGGCATTGGCTGGCGCTGTTCTGCTGCAGCGCTTCGGCTTTCAACTCGCCATGGGGCGGGTGCGGGATGTGCTCATGCTGCTGTGCGCCGCGGGGCTGGCCGCGGTTGCCGGCGCCACGGCCGGCGTCCTGGCCATGTCTGCGGGCGGGTTGATTCCCCTGGCCGCCGTTTCCCGTTCCTGGGCGGTATGGTGGCTGGGCGACGCCACCGGCATCATTCTAGTGGCGCCCGTGCTTCTGGCTCTTGCCGCGCAGCATTGGGAAGGGTGGCATGTTTGGCGGGGGATGGAGTTCGGGAGCCTGGTGCTTGTCCTCGCTGTCGCGGCGGCGGTGATGTTCGGCTGGTGGACGCCGCATACCGCCGCCGATTACGTGTTTCCCTTCCTCTTCCTTCCTTTTCTCCTCTGGGGGACGTGGCGCTTCGGCGTTTTGGGGGCGTCCGCGGTATGCCTGGTGGTGGCGGCTGCCGCTGCCTGGGTGCTGGCTCCTCAGGCCGGGGTGCTGTTTTCTGGCGGCGGCTACTTCCTTTCCGTCCTGTCGGCATGGGGAGTCGTCGGCATGGCGGCGACGGCGTCGCTGATCCTGGCTGCCGCCCTGGCTGAACGCTGGGAAGCCAGCGAGGCGATATGGCAGAGCCGGGAGTTTCTCCGCGCGACCTTCGACCAGGCGGCGGTCGGGATCGCCAATGTGGGACTGGATGGCCTTTTTTTGCGATTTAATCGGAGCTTCCTGGAGATTCATGGTTACGACGAGGCCGGCATGCTCGGGATGACGGTGTCGGCGCTGACCCATCCGGAGGACCGGGAGCTCGTCAGAGCGCAAATGGGCCGTTTGCTGGAGGGCGAGCAGCAATGCTTTTCCCTCGAAAAGCGCAACCTGCGTCGCGACGGCACGCCGGTGTGGGTGCGGGTAACCGTGACGCTGCTGCGGGACATGACGGGCGAGCCACAGTATTTCGTGTCGGTGGTGGAGGATATTTCCCGCCGCAAAGAGGCGGAGCTTCGATTGCAGGAAAGCGAGGCGAAATACCGGGCGCTGTTCGAACAGTCGCCGGTGGGCGTCGCGTTCACCGATGGCGGGGGGCGGATCGTGGAGGCCAACCGCTCCGCTTGCCGGATGCTCGCCCTGCCCTCTCCGGAGCAGGTGCCCCTCGACAGCCTGAAGTGGCAGGTGAACGGCGGGGCGGCCGAAACCTTGCCGTTGAAGGATTTTCCCTCCTGCCGGGTCCTGAAGGAGGGCATACGGATAGAAGGGGAAGAGCTGCGCCTGGTCCGTGCTGGCGGCGACACGGTTTGGCTCAGCGTTTCGGCCACCCCCCTGGAACTGGAACAACATCGCGTTGCGCTGACGTTCATGGACGTGACGGAACATCGCATGATGGAAGCCGCTTTGCGGGAGAGCGAGGAGCGCTACCGTTTCCTGGTGGAACAATCGCCCGACGGCATCGTGCTCCATTGCGGCGGGTCGATCGAGTTCGTCAATCCGGCAGCGGTGAAAATGTTCGGCGGGCAGGGCCTGGAGGATTTCCTGGGACGTTCCGTTCTCGACCTGGTGCATCCGGATAGCCGCGAACTGGTGGCGGACCGCCAGCGTGCCATGGCGGAAGGCCTGGGCGTGCCCTTGGTGGAGGAGAAACTCCTGCGCCTGGACGGGACCTTTTTCTTTGCCGAGGTGGTGGCGGAACCGATGGTCTATAAAGGCCGGACGCTGGTCCAGGTGGTGTTCCGCGATGTCTCCGGCCGCAAGCTCGCCGAGGAGGAGCTGAGGCGCCTCAATGAAACCCTGGAACAGCGGGTGGCCGAGCAAGTGGCCCAGAACCGGGAAAAGGACCACTTGCTGATCCAGCAGTCCCGTCTGGCGGCCATGGGGGAAATGATCGGCAATATCGCCCACCAGTGGCGCCAGCCCTTGAACGCCCTCGGCCTGCTGCTGAGCAACATCCAGGATGCCTTTCATTACCACGAGCTGGACGAAGAATATCTGGATACGGCGACGGAGAACGGGCGGCGCCTGATCGGAAAAATGTCCGACACCATCGACGATTTCAGGAATTTCTTCCGCCCCAACCGGGAAAAGGTCGAGTTCAGTCTCCGCGATGCGGTGGAGAACGCCCTGCGGCTGGTGTCGGCAAGCTTCAAGCACCATAATATTCCCGTGCGTATCGACGCCTCGGAAGACGTGCGGGTAATGGGGTTCGCCAATGAGTTCTCCCAGGTCCTCCTCAATCTGTTTGTCAACGCCAAAGAGGCCATGCAGGAGAATGGCGTTGCCGACGGGGGGGTGGAAATCAGTTTCGCGCGCGAGGGGGATCGGGCTATCCTTAGGGTTGGCGACAAGGGCGGGGGCATTCCGCCGGAAGTGCTGCCGAGGATTTTCGACCCCTATTTCACCACCAAGGAAAAAGGCACTGGAATTGGCCTCTATATGTCGAAGATGATCCTTGAGAACATGGATGGCACCATTGAGGCGCATAACCGGAACGGCGGAGCGGAGTTCGTGATTCGGATTCCCGTCGCGGTCCAGAACCAATAACAGCCAGCAGATTTATCCATGACCGAAGAGAACGCGACGCATAAATACGATGTGGCCAGCCTGAAAGGGCTGACGCTGCTTTATGTCGAGGATGACGACGATATTCGAGAGGAGCTGGCCCGTTATCTGCGCCGCCGCTCCGGGAATTTGTGGACGGCGGTCAATGGCCAGGAAGGTCTGGAGCTTTTCCGCCAGCATCGGCCCGACGTGGTGGTGACGGATATCATGATGCCAGTGATGGACGGCCTGCGCATGGCGGTGGAAATCAAGGCCATCGATTATGACACGCCGGTGGTGGTGACCACGGCCTTCAACGATTACGACTTGCTGCTCAAGGCCATCGACGCCGGCATCGACAAGTACGTGCTCAAGCCCATCGACGTCGAATCCCTGCTGGAAGCCATATACAAGGCGGCCCAGATCGTGTTCCAGCGGCGGGAAATCGTTTCCCGGGACGAGAAGCTCCATTTGGCGGCGACGGTATTCGAGGCGAGCTCGGAGGGCATCATGATTACCGATGCCGGCAACAACATCGTTACCGCCAACCGGGCTTTCACCGAAATTACCGGCTATGCCGAGGAGGAGGTCAGGGGGAAAAATCCTAGCCTGCTCAATTCCGGCCGCCAGGAGCGGGAGTTTTACCACGCCATGTGGGAGTCCCTGAACCGGCACGGCCACTGGCAAGGCGAAATCTGGAACCGGCGCAAGAACGGCGAGCTTTACCCGGAATGGCTGGTCATCAACGTCGTCCGCAATGGCGGCGGCGAAATCTCCCACTACATTGCCGTGTTTTCGGACATCAGCCAGCGCAAGTACGATGAGGAGCGCATCGCTTACCTGGCCCACTACGACCCCCTTACCGATTTGCCCAACCGAGTGCTGTTCCAGGACCAGCTGGGGCGCTTGCTCGCGTCCTCCCAGCGCCAGGAGAAGCCGGTTGCCATATTGCTGCTGGATTTGGACCGCTTCAAGAACGTCAACGAGTCCCTCGGCCACGTCTTTGGCGACCAGTTGCTGCAGCAGGTGGCCCAGCGTCTAAGGTCGGTGGTGAGCGAGGAGGACTTGGTGGCGCGCCTTGGCGGCGACGAATACGTGGTGGTGCTGTCCGATTTGGGCGAAGCCCAGAACGCGGCCCTGGTGGCGCAGAAAATCCTGGACGGTTTCGCTTCCCCGTTTTCTGTGGATGCCCAGGAGATCAGCATTACCGCCAGCATCGGCGCCAGCTTGTATCCCGATGACGGGGACAGTCCGGATGCGCTGCTGAAGAATGCCGAGTCGGCCATGTACGGCGCCAAGCAGTCCGGGCGGAACAGCTACCGCTTTTATACCCAGAGCATGAATGCCAGCGTCCTCAGCCTGCTGAAGATGGAAAACGCCATGCACCACGCCCTGGAGCGGGGCGAGTTCCGGCTGCACTACCAGCCCCAGGCGGACATCGTTACCGGCCGCATTATCGGCATGGAGGCCCTGATCCGCTGGCAGCATCCCGAACGGGGCATGGTGCCGCCCATGGAGTTCATTCCCCTGGCGGAGGAGTCGGGCTTTATCATCCCCATCGGCGAATGGGTGCTGAGGGAGGCCTGCCGCCAAACCAAGCTCTGGCACGACGCCGGCTACAGCGACCTGTGCGTGGCGGTCAACCTGTCGGCGGTCCAATTCAAGCAGAGCAACCTGACGGATGTGATTCAAGGGGCGGCGGAAGCGGCTGGCCTCGACCTGCGCTGCCTGGAACTGGAGCTGACCGAGAGCCTGGTGATGCACAATGCCGAGGACGTGATCAAAACCCTCCAGCAATTGAAATCCCTCAACCTGCAGCTGTCCATCGACGATTTCGGCACCGGCTATTCCAGCATGAGCTACCTCAAGCGCTTCCCGGTGGACAAGCTGAAGATCGACAAGTCCTTCATTCGCGACATTTCCGACGATCCCGCCGACCTTGCCATCAGCCAGGCCATCATCGCCCTCGGGCATAGCCTCGGCCTGCGGGTGATCGCGGAAGGGGTGGAAACGGCCGCGCAGCTCGCCCTGCTTCATGCCAACCGCTGCGATGAAATTCAGGGCTACTATTTCAGCAAACCGGTGGAGGCCGCCGCCTTCACCAAGCTGCTGGAAGAAGGCCGCACTCTCGATATTCCCAAGGATTAGGCCCCATGCGCGGCGGGATTCTGGCATTCCTGGCCGGAATCTGGCTGTTGCAGCAGCAAGCCACGCTCCCTTCCCCGTGGTGGTGGGGCGTGCCGCTTCTCCTCGCCTCTTGGGGCGCCCATCAGCCCAGCTGGCGCCGCCTGCTTCTTCTGACGGCTGCATTCGCCTGCGGTTTCCTGTGGGCGGCCGCCCTGGCGCAGTGGCGGCTGAACGATGCCCTCGCGCCGGCGTGGGAAGGAAGGGAGATCGTCGTGACCGGCACGGTGGCGGAAATGCCGCGGGCCGCCGGCTACGGCACGCGCTTCCTGTTCGAGGTGGAGCGGACGGCGACGCCCGATGCGGTCGTGCCGCGCCGTCTGCTTCTTACTTGGTACGCCCCCAGGAGAACCGGGGCGGGCGCGCCGCCACCGGCCTTGCATGCCGCGGAGCGCTGGCGCCTCGCGGTAAGGCTCAAGCGTCCCCACGGCAACGCCAATCCCCATGGCTTCGATTACGAGGCCTGGCTGCTGGAGCGGAATATCCGGGCTACCGGCTACGTGGTCCAGGATGGCGAGAACCGGCGCCTGGCCGATTCCAGCCATCGCCCCGGCCCTTTGATGGAGCGGCTGCGGGAAAGGGTGGCCGAGCATTTGCGGGCCTCGCTGGATGGCCGTCCCGATGGCGGAATCCTGCTCGCCCTGACCGTGGGCGAGCAGAATGCCATCTCGCCCGTCCAATGGCAGGTTTTCTCCCGCACCGGCGTTACCCATTTGATGAGTATTTCCGGCCTCCATGTGACCCTGGTGGCGGGTTTGTTCTCGTGGGCGGCATTCTTTCTCTGGCGGCGGGCGCCGCGCTGGTCCCTATTCATCCCGGCGCGGCGGATTGCGGTCCTGGCCGGCTTCGTGGCGGCGCTGGCCTATGCCTGGCTGGCGGGGTTTTCGCTGCCGACCCAGCGCACGGTTTGGATGCTGGGAGTGGTGGCCGCCGCCCTCTGGCGGGGGAAGCGGGTTTCCCCTTCCAGGATACTGGCGGCGGCCTTGCTGGCCGTCCTGGTCGCGGACCCTTGGGCGGTGCTGTCGCCGGGGTTCTGGCTGTCCTTCGGGGCGGTGGGGCTGATCCTGGGGACAAGTGCCGGCCGTATCGGCATGGCCTCCCGGCTCTGGGAATGGGGCAGGGTGCAGTGGGCCATCACGGTGGGTCTGACGCCCCTGCTGCTGGCGCTGTTTCAGCAGGTATCCCTGGTTTCCCCCCTGGCCAATGCCTTCGCCATTCCCCTGGTGAGCCTGGCGGTGACGCCGCTGGCCTTGCTGGGGGCGGTTTCTCCGTGGAGCGGGCCCCTGTTGCTGGCCCATCAGCTGATGACCTGGTGCATGGCCGCCCTGGAAACCCTGGCTTCGGTGCCGGACGCTGTCTGGCAACAACACGCGCCCCTTCCCTGGACGGTGGCGGCCGCCACCGTCGGAGCGGCATGGCTGCTCTTGCCGCGGGGCTTTCCTGCCCGCTGGCTGGGGGCCTTTGCCATGGCGCCGATGTTCCTCGTCCACCCTCCCGGGCCGAAACCGGGCGAGCTGTGGCTGACGGTGCTGGACGTGGGGCAGGGGCTGGCGGTCGTGGCGCGGACGGCCCATCATGCCTTGCTGTTCGACGCGGGTCCCCGTTTGGGCGAGGATGCCAGCGCGGGGGAACGGGCCGTCGTCCCTTTCTTGCGCGGAGAGGGGGTAGGGGCCTTGGATGGCCTAGTTATCTCCCATGATGATATCGACCATTTTGGCGGGGCGTCCGCCGTGCTGGATGCGGTACCGGTGGGGTGGATGGCGTCCTCCCTGCCGCCAGCGCATTTTCTCCATGCCAGGGTGGCCCAATCCTGGCCTTGCCGCCAGGGGCTGGCGTGGTCCTGGGATGGCGTGGGATTCGCCTTCCTTCATCCTGACGCGAGGACGCTGGCGGAAAAAACCAGCGATAACGAGCGCGGCTGCGTCTTGAGGGTGGAGTCGGCCCAGGGCCGCGCGC
>JAJZVC010000069.1 GCA_021845865.1 Pseudomonadota bacterium
GACCACCAGCGGCCAGGGCTATCGTTCCGACGATGAAACCTTCTGGCGCCGGGACGGCAGCCCCCTGCCCGTTGCGGTCATCGCCTCGCCCATCATCCGCCACGGCAAGGTGGTGGGGTCGGTGGAAGCCTTCCAGGACATTTCCAAGCGCAAGCTGGCCGAACAGGAATTGAAATCCCTCAACGAGAACCTGGAACAGCGGGTCCATGGCGAGGTGGCGAAGAACATGGAACAGGAACGGATGCTGATCCAGCAGTCCCGCCTTGCCGCCATGGGCGAGATGATCGGCAACATCGCCCACCAATGGCGCCAGCCCCTCAATGCCCTCAACCTGCTCCTGGCCAACATCAAGGATGCCTTCGAATACGGCGAGCTTGACCGGGATTATTTGGACCATGCTCTCGCCGACGGTAACCAGCTGGTTCAGCGGATGTCCGCCACCATCGACGATTTCCGCAACTTCTTCAACCCCAACAAGGTCATCCAGAACTTCAGCCTCAACCGGGCGATTTCCGCCGCCCTGTCCCTGGTCAGCCACAGTTTCAAGAACCACAACATCGCCATCCTGGTGGAGGAGGGAGAGGATTGGCAAGCGCGGGGCTTCCCCAACGAATTCTCCCAGGTGCTGCTCAATATCCTGGCCAACGCCAAGGAAGCCATCCTGGAAAGGCAGGTTCCCCAGGGGAAAATCGAAATCACCCTGGGCGCGGAGGGCCCCCTCGTCTGGGTGGCGGTGCGGGACAACGGCGGCGGCATTCCGGACGCCGTCATGGCGCGGATTTTCGAGCCCTATTTCACCACCAAGGAAAAAGGCACCGGCATCGGCCTCTACATGTCGAGAATGATCATGGAGCACATGCGCGGCGCCATCGGCGCCCGCAATGTGGACGGCGGGACGGAATTCCGCCTGGAGCTGCCGAAAGCCGAGGCTCCGTCCACGCCGGCGGAATGAAAAAGCCGCCCGCGGGCGGCCCTTTCATCGCGCCGAGAATTCCTACAGCCAGACCATCAGCCCCATTTCCATGGGGTGCGTCAGCAGGGAATGGAAGGGATAGACCCGGATGCGGTATTCCAGCTTGCCGCACAGGTCCGGCGCCAGCTTGAGGGAGAAGCGGTGCTCGTCGCCCCCGTCGAGGGGCCCCTGGTAGTCGAACTTGAAATGGCGCGCCTCCCGCTCGGCCCACTCGGTGCTGCTGGAACGGCTCACCAGCATTTCCGCCAGCACGTCCTCGGGCGCCAGGCCGTTGAGCTTGATGGCCACCTCGAACTGCAGGGCGTCGCCGAAAGGTATGCGTTTCTTGGGCGCGTCCAGGCGCCGGATGGCGACGCCCCCCCAGCGCTGGCGCACCTTGGCCTTCCAGGCGGCGACGGCGCGGGCGTTGTCGAAATCCCGTTCGGCGTAAACGCGGCCGTTGCGGGCGGCGGGCAGGTAGAAGCGGCTGACGTATTCCCCCACCATGCGGTTGGCGTTGAAGCGCGGCAGGACCGTGGCGATGGAGCGCTTGGCCTTCTTCACCCAGCCCTCGGAGAAGCCCATCTTGCCCCGGCTGTAGTAGAGGGGCACCACCTGGTCCTGAAGGATTTCGTACAGGGCGTGGCTGTCCTCCACGTTGCGCTGGACTTCGTTGAGGTTGGGCTTGATGGCCCAGCCGTTCTGGCCATCGTAGCCCTCCCCCCACCAGCCGTCGAGGACCGACAGGTTGATGGCGCCGTTGATGGCCGCCTTCATGCCCGAGGTGCCGCTGGCCTCCTGGGGATAGAGAGGATTGTTGAGCCAGACGTCCACCCCCGCCACCAGGCGGCGGGCGAGGCCCATGTCGTAGCCCTCGATGAGCATGATCTTGCCCTCGAATTCCGGCATGTGGCCGATGTTGTGGATCATGCGGATCAGGTCCTGCCCCGGCTGGTCGGCGGGGTGGGCCTTGCCGGCGAAGATGAAGAGCACCGGCCGCTCCTGGTCGGAGATGATCTCCCGCAGCCACTCCAGGTCCTCGAACAGCAGGGCGGCACGCTTGTAGGTGGCGAAACGGCGGGCGAAGCCGATGGTGAGAACGTTGGGGTCGTAGCTGTCGGCGTACTTCAGCAACCGGTCGAGGTGGGCCTCGGAGCCGTGGTTGCGGTAGTGCTGCTGGGTGACCCGGTAGCGCACCACGTGCAGCATCTGCGCCTTCAGGGTCTGGCGCACGCTCCAGAACAGGTGGTCGGGAATCTCGTCGATGCGGTTCCAATAGTCCTGGTCGGTGAGGCGGTGGCGCCATTCGTAGCCGAGGAAATTATCGAACAGGTCGGCCCATTCGTGGGCGAGGAAAGTCGGCACGTGCACCCCGTTGGTGACGTAGGACATGGGGCTTTCCTCGGGGGTGAGCTGGGGCCACAGGTTGGCGCAGATATCCGACGACACCCGGCCATGGATGCGGGAGACGCCGTTGTGGTGGCGGGAGCCGTGAATGGCCAGCACGGTCATGTTGAACTCGCCCCCTTCCGGCGGCACCCCCAGGCCGAGCAGCTGCTCCTTGCCCACCCCCAGGTCCTTGAGGAAGGGCTGGAAGTACTCGGTGATCATTTCCTGGCTGAAATGGTCGTGGCCGGCGGGAACCGGCGTATGGGTGGTAAACACGGTGTTCACCGCCACCGCCTCCAGGGCGCTGGCGAAATCCAGGCCGCCGACGGTCAGGGCGCGCATGCGCTCCAGCAGCAGGAAGGCCGCGTGGCCCTCGTTGATGTGCCAGACGGTGGGGGCAATGCCGAGTTCCCGCAGGGCCCGCACGCCGCCGACGCCGAGGATGATCTCCTGCTGGATGCGGGTGCTGCGGTCGCCGCCGTAGAGCTGGTGGGCGATATCCCGGTCCTTGTCGGCGTTGGCCTCCAAGTCGGTGTCGAGCAGATAGAGCCGCACATGGCCCACCTGGGCCTGCCACACCTTGACCTCCACCTTGCGTCCCGACAGCTCCACCTCCACGTGGATTTCGCTGCCGTCGTCCCGCAGGGCGGGGGATATGGGCAAATCGTCGAAATCGGAATCGGTATAGGTCTCGATCTGCTCGCCGGTGGCATCGATGGTTTGGGTGAAGTAGCCCTGGCGGTAAAGGAGGCCCACCGCCACGAAGGGCAGCCGCATGTCGGAGGCGGCCTTGCAATGGTCCCCCGCCAGGATGCCCAGGCCGCCGGAATAGATGGGAAAGCTCTCGTGGAAGCCGAACTCGGCGCAGAAATAGGCCACCACGTCGTCGGCCTTGAACTGCTCCCCCTCCGCCCGGCGCATGGGCTCGTTGTGATAGGTGTCGAAGGCGGACAGCACCCGGTTGTAGGTGGCGAGGAACACCTGGTCGTCCACCGCCTCCATCAGCCGCTGCTCGTCCACCCGGCGCAGGAAAACCTTGGGATTGTTGCCCACCGCCCCCCATAGCCCGGGGTGAAGGCGGGCGAAAAGGGTCCGGGTCGGCTTGTCCCAGCTGTACCACAGGTTGTTGGCCAATTCCTCCAGCCGCACCAGCTTGCGCGGAATTTTCGGATTGACCTCGACGACGAACTTGGTGCCGTTTTTCATCAGTTTGCTCCAGGGCTGCGCGGGGCGGGGGATGGGTGGGACATTACAGTTTCAGGAAATGCTCGCGATAATATTTCAGCTCGTCGATGGATTCGTAAATATCCGCCAAGGCCTCGTGCTTGTTCTGCTTGGTGAAGCCCGCCGCGATTTCCGGCTTCCAGCGCCGCACCAGCTCCTTGAGGGCGGACACGTCCAGGTTGCGGTAGTGGAAGAAGGCCTCCAGCTTGGGCATGTGGCGGGCGAGAAAGCGCCGGTCCTGGCAGATGGAGTTGCCGCACAGGGGAGAAGCCTTGGCGGGAACGTATTTCTTGATGAAGCTGATCATCTTCTTTTCCACCGCCGCCTCGTTCAGTTCGGACGCCCGCACCTTGTCGATCAGGCCGGACTTGCCGTGGGTGCCCTTGTTCCAGGCATCCATCCCGTCCAGCACGGCGTCGGACTGGTGGACGACGAGGACGGGAGATTCGGCCACGGTGTTGAGATGGGCATCGGTGATCACCACCGCCACCTCGATGATGCGGTCCGTATCCGGGGACAGGCCGGTCATTTCCATGTCCAGCCAGATGAGGCGAGTACTGTCTTGTGCCATAATGGTTCTTGTTTGGGAAAAGCCCTATTCTGTCACACACTTCTCGACCCCGTCATCCATGCCCTCCTTTACCCTGATTTTTCTCGCCGCCCTGCTCCTCAGCGGCCTCGCCAGGCTGTGGCTGGCCAGCCGCCAGATTCGCCACGTCGCCGCTCACCGGGATGCCGTGCCGGCGGACTTCGCGGAAAAAGTCTCCCTCGCCGACCACCGCAAGGCCGCCGACTACACCGTGGCGAAAACCCGCCTCGGCATGGTGAACGTGGCGCTGGAAACGGCGGTGGTACTGGCCTTCACCCTCGGCGGCGGGCTCCAGGCCCTGTCCGGCCTCTGGCAGGGCTGGCTCGACAGCCCCTATTCCCGCGGCCTGGCCCTGATCGGCAGCGTGGTGGCCATTTCGTCCCTGGCCGACCTGCCCCTGAGCCTGTACCGGACCTTCCGCATTGAAGCGCGCTTCGGTTTCAACAAGATGACGCCAGGGCTGTTCCTGGGCGATTTGGCCAAGCAGGCGCTGCTCGCCGCTCTCTTCGGCGCCCCGCTGGTGCTGTGCGTGCTGTGGCTGATGGGCCGGATGGGCGACTACTGGTGGCTCTACGTCTGGCTCACCTGGATGGGCTTCAACCTGCTGGTGCTGGCGATTTACCCCACCTTCATCGCCCCCTTCTTCAACAAGTTTTCCCCCCTCGAGGACCAAGCCCTCAAGGCCCGCATCGAGAGACTGCTGGCGGCCTGCGACTTCCAGGCCAAGGGCCTGTTCGTGATGGACGGCTCCAAGCGCAGCAGCCACGGCAACGCCTATTTCACCGGCTTCGGCGGCAACCGGCGCATCGTTCTGTTCGATACCCTGCTGCAACGCCTGGACAACGACGAGATCGAGGCCGTCCTGGCCCATGAACTGGGCCATTTCAAACGCCGCCACATCATCAAGCGCATCGCCCTGATGTTCGGCCTCAGCCTGGGCTTCCTCGCCCTTCTCGGCTGGCTCATCGACATGCCCTGGTTCTACAACGGCCTGGGCGTCTCCACCCAGGACACCGCCGTGGCCCTGGTGCTGTTCTTCCTGGCGATGCCCGCCTTCATGTTCCCCGTCGAACCCCTGCTCAGCTTCTATTCCCGCAAGCACGAGTTCGAGGCCGACGACTACGCGGCCCGCCACGCCAGCGCCGCCCACCTGGCCCGGGCCCTGGTCAAGCTGTACCAGGATAATGCCGCCACCCTGACGCCGGACCCCCTCTATTCCAGCTTCCACGATTCCCACCCGGCCGCCGCCCAGCGGGTGGCTAACTTGCAAAAAGCGGCAAATGCGGCATAATGATAGTTGACTATTTTAATCAAGATTGACGGGAGGCCCTCCATGAAACGCCTGATCCCCATTTTCTTCGGACTCATCGCCACCACGGCCCTGGCCGACCCCTTTGCCAACGGCAACCCCCAGGCGGGCAAGGCCCTGGTGGAGAAATCCTGCGTCGCCTGCCACGTCTCCATGTTCGGCGGCGACGGCTCCAAGATCTACACCCGGCCGGACCGCAAGGTGAAGACCGCCGACCAGCTCAAGGCCCGCATCCGCGCCTGCAACACCAACGCCGGCGCCGGCTGGTTCCCGGAGGAGGAAGCCCACGTGGCGGCCTACCTCAACGCCACCTACTATCACTTCAAGTAATTTCGCGCTCACAGGAGAAGCCGCCGCCATGAACGCCCCCGTCTGCGACCTCACCAACAAGCATTGCAAACCCTGCGAAGGGGGCGTCCCGCCCCTGCCCCAGGAGGAAACCGACCGCCTGCTGAAGGATATGGACGGCTGGCGCCAGGAAGGCCAGGCCATCGCCAAGACCTACCGCTTCAAGAACTACCACGAGACCATGGCCTTCGTGAACGCCACCGCCTGGGTCTCCCACCGGGAAGACCACCACCCCGACCTGGAAGTGGGCTACAACCAATGCACCGTGCGCTACATCACCCACGCCATCGGCGGACTGAGTGAAAACGATTTCATTTGCGCGGCAAAGATCGACAATCTTTTGTCGATCTGAGCAAGCAAGGGAAATCGTTTCAGTGGAGGCTAACTTGCGCCGGCAAGTCATGCCGGAACTAAAATGCTCATTTGCGCCGCGGAAATCGATCAGCTTCTGACCCTGTAATTCGCAAATAAAGGCATTTCAGTGAAAGCCAACCTGCACGGCAGGTTATGCAGGAAGATCGACTAGCGTTTAACGAACTCGCCCTACTTCCGCCCGGCCTTGAGGGCCGGGTCGTCGTAAACGATGCACATGGGCGTGTTGTAAAGGGGCCGCGACTCGGAAGCCAGCCACAGGAACGCCGCCACGCCCAACGCCGCGGCTATCGGCCAGCGAAAGCGCGCGATTCCGTTTCCTAAGCGCCTGCCCCTTCGCCTACAATAGCGGGCGAGATGATTCCATTTATCACGCATGCCTCTCCCCATGGGGAATGAACTGCTGTCCGGCCTCCTGGTCGCCAGCTTCGGCCGCCAGTACCTGGTGGAAACGGCGGACGGCCGCCTCCTGCCCTGCGTCACCCACGGCAAGAAGGGCGGCGCCGCCTGCGGCGACCGGCTGAAAATCCGCCTCACTTCCGCCGACCAGGGGGTCATCGAAGCCATCGAGCCGCGCCGCTCCCTGTTCTACCGCGCCAACGAATTCCGCGAAAAACTCATCGCCGCCAATGTCACCCAGGTGGTGCTGGTGGTGGCGGCGGTGCCCACCTTCTACGAAGAACTCCTCAACCGCTGCCTGGTGGCCACCGAAGTGGCGGGGGTGAAGGCCGTCATCGTCCTCAACAAGGCCGACTTGGCGGAGGAAACCGCCCGCGCCCGGGAAACCCTCCAGCTCTACGCCGACCTGGGCTATCCGGTGGTGCAGCTCTCCGCCCTGGGCGACGTCGCCCCACTGCGGCCCTACCTGGCGGGCGAAACCAGCGTCCTGGTGGGCCAATCCGGGATGGGCAAGACCAGCCTGGTCAACGCCCTGTTGCCCGACGCCGGCGCCCGCACGGCGGACATTTCCGCCAAGCTTGACTCGGGCCGCCACACCACCACCCACGCCCGCCTCTACCACCTGGACGCCGACAGCGACCTCATCGACTCCCCCGGACTGCAGGAATTCGGCCTCGGCCATGCCAGCCGGGGCGAGATCGAGCATGCCTTTCCCGAATTCCGACCCTTCCTCGGCCAGTGCAAGTTCAACGACTGCCGCCATGCCAGGGAACCGGGCTGTGCTATTCTCCAAGCGGTGGCCGACGGCCGCATCAGCCGCCGCCGCTACGACATCTTCGACAAAATCTTCCAGCCCCACCGCGTTGCCCGCGGCTAGGGTTTTCTGTATATTAGCCGATTCTAATGAATGAACCAACCAAGAGGAGCTTTTCCATGACTTCCCGCTTGCTGACCGCCTTGCTCGCGACCCTGCTTGCCAGCCCCGTCCTCGCCGACGATCTCGCCCAATACCAGGCCGATGCCCGCGCCACCGCCCAATCCCTGCTGAAGCAGTTGGGCGGCGAACTGCAGAAGGAAATGAAGGCCAACGGCCCCGCCGCCGCCATCAAGGTATGCAAGGAGCGCGCCCCGGCCATCGCCTCCGACCTGTCGCGCCAGAACGGCGAGAAAGTCGCCCGGGTGTCCCTGAAGGTGCGCAATCCTCTCATCGGCACCCCGGACGCCTGGGAACAGAAAGTCCTGGCCGACTTCGACCAGAAGGCCGCCGCCGGCGCCAAGCCCGAAACCCTGGAATACGCCGAAATCGTCACCGAACCCCAGGGCAAGTACTTCCGCTACATGAAGGCCGTGCCCGTGGGCGCCGTGTGCCTCGCCTGCCACGGCCCGGC
>JAJZVC010000026.1 GCA_021845865.1 Pseudomonadota bacterium
CCTGGTCCGGCAGCCACTCCCTGGCGGGGAGCGCGGGGGGCGGGGCGTCGTCTTGCAGGCACACCACCGTCGGCGGCTCGGCCATCAGCCCGGCCAGGGCCGGCAGCAGGCGGGCGTTTTCCGTCACCAGCAGGCGGCTGCCGGAATCGGCCAGGATCCAGGCCCAGTTCTCGGCGTTGTCGTCCGGGTAGAGGGGCACCGTCACCAGGCCGAGCCCCTGGGCCGCCAGGTCCACCGCCCACCAGCCCACGCCGTTCTTCAGCGCAATGGCCACCCGGTCGCCGGGATTCAGGCCGTGGCCGCGGAAAGCCTGCTGCCAGCGCCCGGCCAGGGCGGCGATGTCGCCGGCGGTGTGGTCCCGCCAGGCGCCATCCCGCCATTGGCGGTAGAGCACCTTGTCCGGGGTGGCGAGGTGCTGCTGGAGCAGGGCGGCGAGGTTGGGCATGTGGAAGTCTCAGCACCCGCAAGGGGTGTCCCGAAACGGGATACGCCTTCGGATATCCTCGCCGGGGGCCCGCCACTTCGTGGCGACCGCGGCGGGAGGGAGGGGGAACCGTTCTACACGATGTCCAGGTGGTCGATGCCGGACATGATGTCCTTCTCCTTCGATTCCTTGCCCTGGAGCTTGATCTTCAGGCGCAGGTCGTTCATGGAGTCGGCGTTGCGCAGGGCATCCTCGTAGGTGATCTGGTCGGCCTCGTAGAGGTTGAACAGGGCTTGGTCGAAGGTCTGCATGCCGAGCTCGTTGGACTTGGACATGATCTCCTTGATGCCGTGGACCTCGCCCTTGAAGATCAGGTCGGAGATCAGGGGCGAATTGAGCAGGATTTCGATGGCCGCCGCCCGGCCCTTGCCGTCCCGCTTCGGAATCAGGCGCTGGGACACCACCGCCTTGAGGTTCAGGGACAGGTCCATCAGCAGCTGGGCCCGGCGCTCCTCGGGGAAGAAGTTGATGATCCGGTCCAGGGCCTGGTTGGCGCTGTTGGCGTGGAGGGTGCCCATGGCCAGGTGGCCGGTCTCGGCGAAGGCGATGGCGTGGTCCATGGTTTCCCGGTCGCGGATTTCGCCGATCAGGATGACGTCGGGAGCCTGGCGCAGGGTGTTCTTCAGGGCCGCTTCCCAGGACTCGGTGTCCACTCCCACTTCCCGCTGGGTGACGATGCAGTTCTTGTGCTCGTGGACGTATTCCACCGGGTCCTCGATGGTGATGATGTGGCCGTAGCTGTTCTCGTTGCGGTAGCCGATCATGGCCGCGAGCGACGTGGACTTGCCGGAGCCGGTGCCGCCGACGAAGATCACCAGGCCGCGCTTGGTCATGGCCACGTCCTTCAGCACCGGGGGTAGCCCCAGGTCGTCGAAGTTGGGAATCTTGGTGGTGATGGTGCGCAGCACCAGCCCCACCCGGGCCTGCTGGACGAAGGCGTTGACCCGGAAGCGGCCGATGCCGCCGGGGCTGATGGCGAAATTGCATTCCTTGCTGGCTTCGAATTCCGCCGCCTGCTTGTCGTTCATGATGGCCCGGGCGATGTCGGCGGTGTGGGCGGCGGTGAGCACTTGGTTGGAAACCGGGGTCATCTTGCCGTCGATTTTCATCGCCGGAGGAAAGCCCACGGTGATGAACAGGTCCGATGCCTTCTTGGTCAGCATCAGCTTGAGCAGGTTGTGGACGAATTCGGTGGCTTGGGAGCGTTCCATCTTTACTTCCTTGAGTTCGGTCGGCCGGAATCAGCCGAAGAGGTCCTTGTTGGCCGCCTTGCCGCGGGCTTCCTCACGGGTGACCACGTTGCGCTGCACCAGCTGCTGCAGGTTCTGGTCCAGGGTCTGCATGCCCACGCTCTGGCCGGTCTGGATGGCGGAGTACATCTGGGCGATCTTGTTCTCCCGGATCAGGTTGCGGATGGCGGGGGTGCCGATCATGATCTCGTGGGCCGCCACCCGGCCGCTGCCGTCCTTGGTCTTGAGCAGGGTCTGGGAGATGATGGCGCGGATGGATTCGGAGAGCATGGAGCGCACCATGTCCTTTTCCGCCGCCGGGAACACGTCCACTACCCGGTCGATGGTCTTGGCCGCCGAGGAGGTGTGCAGGGTGCCGAATACCAGGTGGCCGGTTTCCGCCGCGGTCAGGGCCAGGCGGATGGTTTCCAGGTCGCGCAGTTCGCCCACCAGGATCACGTCCGGGTCCTCCCGCAGGGCCGAGCGCAGGGCGTTGTTGAAGCTCAGGGTGTGGGGGCCCACCTCCCGTTGGTTCACCAGGCATTTCTTGCTCTCGTGGACGAATTCGATCGGGTCCTCCACCGTCAGGATGTGGCCGTATTCGGTGTCGTTCTTGTGGTCGATCATGGCCGCCAGGGTGGTGGACTTGCCGGAGCCGGTGGGGCCGGTCACCAGGACGATGCCCCGGGGCTGGTCGGAGATTTCCTTGAAGATGGCGGGGGCGTTGAGCTGCTCCAGGGTCAGCACCTTGGAGGGAATGGTCCGGAACACCGCCGCCGCGCCCCGGTTCTGGACGAAGGCGTTGACCCGGAAGCGGGCCAGGCCGGGCACCTCGAAGGAGAAGTCGCACTCCTTGTTTTCCTCGTAGAACTTGCGCTGGCCGTCGTTCATGATGTCGTACACCATGTCGTGGACGTCCTTGTGCTCCAGGGACGGCACGTTGATGCGGCGCACGTCGCCGTGGACCCGGATCATGGGCGGCAGGCCGGAGGACAGGTGCAGGTCGGAGGCTTTGTTCTTGACCGAGAAGGCCAGGAGGTCGGAAATTTCCATTTATAATGCTCCCGTGGTGGTCCGGTACTTTATAGAGTAGGCGGTAATTTGGAAACGATAGCCAGCGCCCTGGAATCTGTCAAACGACGCATCGCCGCGGCGGAGGCCGATTGCGGCCGTCCGGCGGGAAGCGTTTCCCTCCTGGCGGTGAGCAAGACCCACGGGCCGGAAACCCTGCGCGCCGCCTACGCCGCCGGCCAGCGGGCCTTTGGCGAGAACTACCTGCAGGAGGCCCTGGCGAAAATCGATGCCCTGGCCGACCTATCCATCGAGTGGCACTTCATCGGCCCCATCCAGAGTAACAAGACCAAGCCCATCGCCGAGCGCTTCGCCTGGGTCCACAGCGTGGAACGGGAGAAAATCGCCGACCGCCTGTCGGCTCAGCGCCCGCCGGGTCTGCCACCGCTGCAAGTGTGTTTGCAGGTGAACGTCAGCGGCGAGGCGAGCAAGAGCGGCGCCCAGCCTGACGACGTGCTAGCCCTGGCGGTCCACGTGGCGGGCCTGCCCAATCTCCGGTTGCGGGGGTTGATGGCGATTCCCAAGGATACCGACGACGCGGCTGAGCAGCGGGCCCAGTTCCGCATCCTGAGGGGGCTGTTCGACGGCCTCAAGCAACGGGGATTCGCTCTCGACACCCTGTCCATGGGCATGTCCCACGACCTGGAGGCGGCGGTGGCCGAGGGGGCGACCCTGGTCCGGGTGGGGACGGCGATTTTCGGCGCCCGGCCGAAAAAGGCCTAGCTTTTCCTTACTTCCCCGCCATGGCTTGGTCGAGGAAGCCCTTCACGTAATCCACCAGCTCCGTATCCTTGTTGTTGAAGAAGTGGTCGGTGGCGGGGGCCACGATCTGCTTGGCGCCCGGCACGGCCTTGAGGGCGGCGGCGCGGGCCTTGGCCGATTTCAGCACCGGCGGCAGGTCGTTCTGGCCGTAGAGATCAAGGACCGGGAAGGTGAAGGTTTTGCCCTTGGAGAAGTTGCCCGACAGGCCGATGGCTACCCAGGCCGCGGGGCAGGCGCGGGAGCAGTGGGCCAGGTAATAGTCGGTCATGCGGCTGCCCATGCTGTGGGAGACGAAGGCGATTTTCTTGTAGCCCTTGGCGTGGAGGAAATCCACCGCCGCCGCCAGGCGTTTCGCCGCCTCGGGGAAGGTGGGCGGGTAATCCTCCGGTTTGGCGTCGTTGGCCAGCACCGGCATCTGTACCGACAGGGTGGTATAGCCGGCGTCGGCCAGGCCGTTGCGCAGCACGCCGATGAGGTTCCAGTCCGGGTGCACGCCCATGCCGTGGACCACGATCACCGCCCCCTTGGCATCCGGAACTTCGGTGTGGAGAGTCAGGAACTTGTGCTCGCTGCCGGCTTCCAGGTACACCGGGTCGCCGGTGACGAGGCCGGGGGTGATCTCGTCGGCCCATTTCTTTTCCCGGGCATAGTCGGCGGCCTGGGCGGCGAGGGTGAAGAACAACAGGACCAGCAGGGCCAGGGTGCGCATGATCGTCTCCTTCTTGTGATGGGATGCTTCAGAGCAGGCTGGCGAGCATCCGTATTCCCAGAATATACAACAACAGGGCGAAGATTTTCTTTAGCTTCGCCACCGGCAGGCGGTGGGCCAGCCTGGCGCCGAGGGGGGCCATGGGCACGCTGGCCGCCACCAGGCCGGCGAGGGCGGGGAGGTAGACGTAACCCAGACTCCAGGGGAGGGTGGTCGTCCCCTGTCCGCCGGTGACATAGCCCAAGGCGCCGGCGGCGGCGATGGGAAAGCCGATGGCGGCGGAGGTGGCGATGGCCCGGTGCATGGAGACGTTACACCAGGTCATGAAGGGCACCGACAGGCTGCCGCCGCCGATGCCGACGAAGGCGGAGACGCCGCCGATGATGTTGCCGGCGGCGAACATTCCCCCCCTCCCGGGCAGCTGGCGGCTGGGCCTGGGGCGGAAGTTGAGCAGCATCTGGGTGGCGGCGTAGAACAGGAAGCAGACGAAAAAGATTTTCAAGAATGCCGTCGGCAGACGGGAGGCCACCAGGCTGCCGACGAAGGTGCCCACCAGGATGCCCGGGGCGATGGTCTTCACCGTGGACCAGTCCACGGCGCCGTGGGCGTGGTGGGCCCGCACCGAGGCGAGGGAGGTGAAGAGGATGCTGGCCAGCGACGTGCCCAGGGCCAGGTGGATTACCTGCTCGTGGGGAAAGTGCTGGGCCTCGAAAATGAAGGTGAGCACGGGGACGATGATCAGGCCCCCGCCCACCCCCAACAGACCAGCGAGAAGGCCGGCGAAGGCGCCGGTGGCCAGATACAGGGCCCAGGCGGTCACGCTTTTTCCCCCAGCAGCGCCAGGATAGCTTCCCATTCCCGCGGGTCCACCGGCGTGATGGAGAGGCGGTTGCCCTTCTGCAGGATGCGCAGGGTCGCCAGTTCCGGGTGCTGACGCAGTTCGGCGATGGGCAGGAGGCGGGTCTTCTTCACGAAGCGCACGTCCACGTTGAACCAGCGAGGGTTCTCCGGCGTGGCCTTGGGGTCGTGGTACTTGTGGGCGGGGTCGAACTGGGTCCGATCCGGGTAGGCCTTCCGCGACACCTCGGCCAGGCCGGCGATGCCCGGTTCGGCGCAGCTGGAATGGTAGAACAACACCTTGTCGCCGACGCTCATCTGGTCGCGCATGAAATTGCGCGCCTGGTAGTTGCGCACGCCGTACCAGTCGATGGTTTTCTGGGCGGCCAAGTCATCGATGCTGAATTCGGAAGGCTCGGATTTCATCAGCCAGTAACGCATGGGCAATCCTCGGGTTAACGGTTCTTGAAACGGTAGCAGCGGGATTCGGTCACCACCAGGTCGAGCCGGGCATCCCAGGGATCGGCGGGGAGGGTGTCCACCTTCTGGCATTCGTAGGCCACTCCCGCCAGCAACGGCTTGCGCCAGGCCTTGCGGTTCCTCAGGTAGGCCAGACTGGCATCGTAAAAGCCGCCGCCCATGCCCAGGCGGTTGCCCTGAGGGTCGAAGCCCACCAGGGGCATGAACAACAGGTCCAGCTGCCAGGCCCGCGCCCAATGGTGGGACCAGTGCTCGGGGATGCCGAAGCGGTTATGGCCCCAGGCCGCCGCTTGACCGGTGAGAAGGGTGAACCACAGCTTGCGCCGGCCCCGCTCGGGCACCACGGGCAGGAAGCATTGGCGCTTGTTCCACAGGGCCTGGTTGAGCAAGGGGAGCAGGTCCATCTCGCCGTCGTTGGCGAGGTAGAAACCGATGCGCTTGTGGCGCAGCAACAGCGGCGCGGCTACCCGCCGCAGGCGGCGGGCCGCCTCCCGGCGCTGGGCGGGGGAAAGGCCGTTGCGCCGCTTCCGCAGAAGGGCTCTCAGTTCGCGCTTGTTCATTCGGGTGGAAAGTGGGGGTCCCCCGCCTGCGCCGTCAGGCCGGCATCTTGAACCGGGGTTCAAGGGGGTCGCTACCGGAGCGCATCAGGTGCGTCCGCACGGGACGCTCACAACAGCACTCTTGATGGCAGCAACCGATGCTCGCAAGCATAGGTTCAAAGAATATATGACCTTAACGAACGCCGCAGGGGAAAACTAAAACAGGTCGTCCTGATCGGACAGGGCTTGGTCCAGTTGCGACTCCAGCGATTTAATTTTACGCCGAAACTCGCCCACGTCAAAGGAGCCGCCGAGTCGGGTGGAGAGGAATTCGTGGGTGATGTTGAGGGCCGCCATGATGGCGATGCGCTCGACGCTGGTCACTTTGCCGGTGTCGCGGATTTCGCGCATGCGCTTGTCGAGGAACTCCGCCGACTCCAGCAGGGCGGGTTCGTCCTCCTCCGGGCAGGCGACGCGGAATTCCCGCCCCATGATGGAGACGTCCAGGGCTTTGACCGGGGAGTTCATTCTTCAGCCACCTCGGGAATGTGCTGCAGCAGGGTTTCCAGGCGGGATGCGGCGCCGTCGATCTTGTCGTGCATGCGCTTGTTCTCGTCCCGCACCGTTGCCAGTTCCTGGCGCAGGTGGATATTCTCCGCCCGCAGCCGCTGGCAAAGCTGCACGGTTTGCACGATTTTCTCTTCCAGGGTCTTGAGTTCCGCGTCCATGCTGCACACTATACTGGGGAAAATCCAGCTTGGTCAACTGATAACAGGCCGTTTTGAAAGTAATTTGTCGGTCTGGCCTCAGCGCAGCCAGACGGTCTTGGCATTCACGAATTCGCGGATGCCATGATAGGACAGCTCCCGCCCGAAGCCGGAGGCCTTGATGCCGCCGAAAGGCAGACGGGGGTCGGACTTGACCATGCCGTTGATGAAGGCGCAGCCCGCCTCGATGGCGGCGGACAGCATTTCCGCCCGCTGGGTGTCCTGGCTCCACAGGCTGGCTCCGAGGCCGAAGGGGGTGTCGTTGGCGATGCGCAGCGCGTCCTCCTCGTCCTCTGCCCGGATGACGGCCATCACCGGGCCGAACAATTCCTCCCGGTACGCCCGCATGCCGGGGGTGACCCGGTCCAGCACGGAGGGCAGATAATAGGCGCCCTCCCCCGGCAATGGCTGGCAGCCCAGGAGGGGCTGCGCCCCCTGGTTGATGGAGTCCGTCACTTGGCGGTGCAGCTCGTCCCGCAGGTCGGCTCGGGCCATGGGGCCGATCTGCGTCTCCTCGTTCACGGGGTCCCCTACCTTGAGCTCGTCGGCCTTGGCGACGAGGAGGGAAACGAAGCGATCGGCGATTTCAGGGGCCAGGATGAGGCGCTTGGCCGCAATGCAGGATTGGCCGCAGTTCTGGTAGCGGGAGGCAATGGCCGCGTTGGCGGCGGCCTCCAGGTCGGCATCGGCGAAGACGATAAAGGGATCGGAGCCGCCCAATTCCAGCACGCATTTTTTCAAATGCCGCCCGGCCGTTTCAGCCACTCTGCGGCCGGCGTTTTCCGAGCCGGTAAGGGTGACGGCGTGGACGAAGGGGCTGGCGATGGCCTCGGCCACCTGTCCGGCGCCGATCATCAGGGTGGTGAATATGCCCTCCGGAAAGCCGCTGTCGCGAAACAGTTTTTCCAGGGCCAGGGCGATGCGGGGGACGTTGGAGGCGTGCTTGAGGGCTACCACGTTGCCCGCCATCAGGGCCGGGACGGCGGCGCGGAACACCTGCCAGTAAGGAAAATTCCAGGGCATGACCGCCAGCAGCGTGCCGAGGGGTTGGTAGGCCACGTAACTGCGCCCGGCATCGGATTCCACCGGCTCTTCCTGGAGAAAATGCCGCGCCCACAGGGCGTAGTATTCGCAGGCCAGGGCGCATTTCTCCACTTCGGCACGGGCTTCCCGCAGGGGTTTGCCCATTTCCTCGCTGATGAGGGTGGCGTGGGTTTCCAGATTGGTGCGCAGGTGGAGGCAGGCCTCGTGCATCAGTTCGGCGCGGTGGTCGAAGCTGGTGAAACGCCAGGTGCGCCACGCCACGTGGGCCAATTCAAGGGCGTTGTTGAGGGCGCCGCTGTCCCAGTCCGGGTAGCTGGCGATGAGCCGTCCGTCGGCGGGGTTTACGCTGGTATGGGGCATCCGTGCTATCCTAGCGGCGTAGGCGGAGAACCCGGTCAGGGCTGACGGGATAAGGCTTCGCCTGGATTGTGAAAGCGGTTTTCACTATAGCAGGTTATGCGCGGAATTTTACTAATCGGCGTCTTGCTGCTCCTTGCGGGTAGCGGCGCTTGGGCGGGAGAGGACGAGGATTTTCTCGCCGCCCGCGATGCCTACCGCGCCGGTGTCGGTCCGCGGGTGGCGGCCTATGCCCAGCGTCTGCAGGGCACGGTGCTCGGACCCTATGTGGCGTCCTGGGATTTGCTCATGCGTCTCGACGATGCCGGCGAGTCCGAAATCCGCGGTTTCATCAACAGCTACGCCGACAGCCCGATTTCCGACCGGGTGCGAGCAGAGTGGCTGCGCCGGCTGGGCAGGAAGCAGAACTGGGCGCTCTTCGCGGCGGAATACCCCCTCCTCGTCAACACCGATCCCGAACTGGTTTGCTACAACCTGCAGGCCCGCCTGGTCCGCAGGGACGGTACGGCGTGGGAGGATGCGCGTGCCGTCTGGCTGACCGGCGATTCGCTGCCCAAGAGCTGCGGTCCGGTGTTCGACGCCATGGCCGACGCCGGCAAACTGGGCGGCGAAGAAGTGTGGGCCCGCGTGCGCCTGGCGCTGGAACAGGGCAACACGGCAACCGCCCGCAGCGCGGCGGAACGCCTCCCGGCCAACCAGCAGGGGCCGTGGCTGGACCAGTTGGGACTGGCCTCGGAAAATCCCCAGCGCTTCCTCGATCGCCTGCCCGTGGACTTGAGAAGCCGGGGCGGGCGGGAGCTGACCATTTTCGCCCTTTACCGCCTGGCCCGCAGCCAGCCAGACCTGGCCAAGGCCCAGTGGCAAGAGGTGCAGGGGCGTTTCAGCCAGTCCGAACAGGAGTATCTGTGGGGACAGATGGCTTTCCAGGCGGCGCGCCGCCTCTATCCCGATGCGCTGGGGTGGTTCGCCAAGGCGGGAAAATTGAGCGATGCCCAGCTGGAGTGGAGGGCTCGCCTCGCGCTGCGGGCCAAAAATTGGAACGAGGTGCTTGCCGCCATCAACGCCATGTCCGACACCGGGCGCCAGCAGCCGGCATGGCGCTACTGGAAAGGACGTGCCCTGAAGGCGCAAGGCAAGACGGCGGCGGCGAACGCGATATTCGCCTCCTTGTCGGGCGAGCATCTGTTTTACGGCCAGCTGGCCGAGGAGGAGTTGGGCGCGGTCGCCGGTCCCCCGTCCATCGCCTACAAGCCCGGCGGGGAGGAGATCGCCGCGGTGCGAAAGCTGCCCGCCGTTCAGCGCGCCCTGGCCCTTTACCGCCTCGGCTTGCGTACCGAGGCGACCCGGGAGTGGCTGTGGGGGACGCGGAATTTCAACGACCGCCAGTTGCTGGCGGCGGCGGAGGTGGCGCGGCGGGAGGGGTGGCCCGACCGTTCCATCAATACGGCCAACAAGACCGTGCAGCTACACGATTTCACCTTGCGCTTCCCCACTCCCCACTATGACGTGATGAGCCGCTATACGCGCCAGACGGGCCTGGACGATGCCTGGGTGTACGGTCTCATTCGCCAGGAGAGCCGCTTCGTCCAGATTGCCCGCTCCTCGGTGGGGGCTAGCGGGTTGATGCAGCTGATGCCCTCCACCGCCCGCTGGGTGGCGAAAAAACTGGGAATCCGGGACTTCCGCCAGTCGGCGGTCAACGAGCTGGACACCAACTTGGCTTTCGGCACCTATTATCTGCGCCATGTGCTGGATGAATTGGACGGACATCCGGTGCTGGCCACCGCCGCCTACAATGCCGGGCCGGGCCGGGCGCGGCGCTGGCGCGATCCGCTGCCGATGGAGGGAGCGATTTACGCCGAATCCATTCCCTTCAATGAAACCCGCGACTACGTGCAAAAGGTGATGAGCAACGCGGCCTATTATTCCGCCATCCTCGGCCGCGGCCTCACCTCGGTGAAGGCGCGTCTCGGCATCGTCGGCGGCGGTGACGGCTGGCGGGACGGCGACGCCAAGGAATAGGACGCTTCCGCTATACTGGAGTGCATGCACCTTTCATTTTGTCGGGTATCTGAATGATTATTCAGACAGTCTGTGTTCTCGGTGGGACGGGTTTTGTCGGTCGGCACGTGGTGGCGAAGCTGGCGGCGGCCGGTTATCGCGTCCGGGTGCTGGCGCGCAGCCGGGAAAAAAGCCGCCATCTCTGGCCGTTGCCGGATGTCGAGGTGGTGGAGGCCGACGTCTGCGACGAGAAGGTTTTGCGCCGCCAGTTCGCCGGCATGGATGCCGTGATCAATCTGGTCGGCATCCTGCACGAGAAACGGCGCGGGGATTTCAAGCGCATCCACGCCGATTTGCCGGTGACGGTGGCCAGGGCGTGCCTCGATGTGGGCGTGCCGCGCCTGCTCCACATGAGCGCCCTGCAGGCTCATGAGCACGGCCCCAGCCGCTACCTGCGCAGCAAGGGGGAAGGGGAGGGCAGCGTGTTGCGGGCCGCGGACCATGGACTGAAAGTGACGGTGTTCCGGCCGTCGGTGATCTTCGGTCCGGGAGACTCCTTTCTCAACATGTTTTCCCCACTCGTCCGCTTGGCGCCGGTTATTCCTCTGGCCTGTCCCGAGGCCAAGTTTCAGCCGGTGTACGTGGAGGACGTGGCCCGGGCCTTCGTCGCCAGCCTTGGCGAGGCGAGCGCTTTTGGCAAGCGCTATGACCTATGCGGCCCCAAGGTGTACAGCCTGAAGCAGCTGGTTCGCTACGTGGCCGCCCTGAACGGGGTTTGTCCGGTGATTCTGGGGCTGGGGAGTCGGCTGTCCTATTGGCAGGCTCGCTTGATGGAACTGTCCCCGGTCAAGATGCTGACCCGGGACAATTATTACTCGATGCAGGCAGATAGCGTCTGCGATTGCCCCTTCCCGGCGGTTTTCCATATCCAGCCCGCCGCCCTGGAGGCGGTCGCCCCCGCCTATATCGGACGGTCCTGACCTCATTATGCGCATCTACACGGTAGGCGGCGCGGTGCGCGACGAACTGCTGGGGTTGCCGGTCCAGGACCGGGACTACGTCGTGGTCGGCGCCACTCCCCAGGACATGGTCGCCCAGGGCTATCGGCCGGTGGGCAGGGACTTCCCGGTGTTTCTCCATCCCCGCAGCCATGAGGAATATGCCCTGGCGCGCACCGAGCGCAAAGCGGGGAAGGGGTACAAGGGCTTCCAGGTCCACGCCGCCCCCGACGTGACCCTGGAAGAGGACCTGGCCCGCCGCGATCTCACCATCAATGCCATGGCCCGGGACGAGGCCGGGACCCTCATCGACCCCTATAACGGCGAAGCCGACCTGAGGGCGGGGGTGCTGCGCCACGTCAGTTCCGCCTTCGTCGAGGACCCGGTGCGCATCCTGCGGGTAGCCCGCTTCGCGGCCCGCTTCGGTTTTCGCATCGCGGAGGAAACCCTGGCCCTGATGGGCGAGATGGTGGTCAACGGCGAGGTGGACGCCTTGGTGCCGGAACGGGTGTGGCAGGAGTTGTCCCGCGGCTTGATGGAGGCAAAGCCGTCGCGGATGTTCGACGCTCTGCGGGCGTGCGGCGCCCTGGCGAAAATCCTGCCCGAGGTGGACCGCCTGTTCGGCGTTCCCCAGCCGCCGCTCCATCACCCTGAAGTGGATACGGGGGCGCACGTGATGATGGTGGTGGACCGGGCGGCGGAAAAAGAGGCTCCCCTCGCGGTGCGCTTTGCCGCCCTGGCCCATGACCTCGGCAAGGGCGCCACCCCGGCCGAGGAATGGCCGCGCCATCACGGCCATGAGGCCCGTGGCGTGGAATTGCTGGGCCCCCTGTGCCAGCGTCTGCGGGTCCCGGTCGAGTGCCGCGACTTGGCCTTGCTCGCAGCCCGCTACCACGGCGACATACACCGTGCTTTCGAGCTGCGCGCCGCCACCGTGCTGAAAATCCTCGCCGAGGCCGACGCCTTCCGCCGCCCGGAGCGCTTCCTGGACCTGCTGGCGGTGTGCGAGTGCGATTTCCAGGGGCGGGAAGGTTACCGGGAGCGCCCTTATCCCCAGGCGGATTTCTTTCGCGCCGCCCTGGCCGCCGCGCTCGGCGTGGACGCGGGGGCGGTGGCCAGGGCTTGCCGGGACCCGGCGGCGATCGGGGAGCGGGTTTACGAGGCCCGCCTGGCCGCCTTGTCCTCCTGGCGCGAGGAGGCCGCTTCGCAGCCCGGTTAACGCTTTTGGCGCGGGGCGATAAAAGAGAATGCCTTGGTGAAAAGAAACTGGATTTGACAGGGGTGGTTTTCATGGAATAGAATTCGCGCCTTTCTTCAAAAAGATTAGTGGGATTTCCGCAATGAAAACCTTTTCCGCGAAACCGCATGAAGTGAAGCGTGAGTGGTTCGTCGTCGACGCCGCTGACAAAGTGTTGGGCCGTTTGGCGGCGGAAATCGCGCACCGCCTGCGTGGCAAGCACAAGCCCGAATACACCCCTCACGTGGACACCGGCGATTTCATCGTCGTGGTGAACGCCGACAAGCTGCGCGTGACCGGCAACAAGGCCCAGGACAAGATGTATCACCGCCACTCCGGCTACCCCGGCGGTATCTACAGCACCAACTTCACCAAGCTGCAGCAGCGTCACCCCGAGCGCGTGCTGGAAAAGGCCGTGAAAGGCATGCTGCCGAAAGGTCCCCTGGGCTACGCCATGTTCCGCAAGCTGAAGGTGTACCGTGGCCCGACCCATCGCCACGTCGCCCAGCAGCCGAAACAACTGGACATCTAAGGAATCGTCATGATCGGTAACTACAACTACGGTACCGGCCGCCGCAAGAGCTCGGTGGCTCGCGTGTTCATCAAGCAAGGCTCCGGCAAGATCATCGTCAACGACAAGCCCGTCGACGAATATTTCTCCCGCGAGACCAGCCGCATGATCCTGCGCCAGCCCCTGGAACTGACCAACAACCTCAGCGCTTTCGACATCAAGGTCAACGTGGTCGGCGGCGGCGAAACCGGCCAGGCTGGCGCGGTACGCCACGGCATCACCCGCGCCCTGATCGATTACGACGCCTCCCTGAAGAGCGCCCTGTCCAACGCCGGTTTCGTGACCCGCGATGCCCGCGAGGTGGAGCGGAAGAAAGTCGGCCTGCGCAAGGCCCGTCGCCGCAAGCAGTTCTCCAAGCGTTAATCGCGACGCGACGCAGCATGGAAAAGCCGCCCTCGGGCGGCTTTTTTATTGCCTAGCGGTGGGGGCTGTTTTATCATTCCCAGTCCGGCTTAAACCATAGACAGAGCAAGGGATTTCATGATCAAGGCAGGCATCGTCGGCGGGACGGGGTATACGGGTGTCGAGTTGCTGCGGCTGTTGGCCCAGCATTCCGAAGTTGAACTCACGGCCATCACTTCCCGCAAGGAAGCGGGGATGGCGGTGGCGGACATGTTTCCCAACCTGCGCGGGCGAGTGAGCCTCAAATTTTCCGACCCCCAGGACGCCCCCCTGGGCGACTGCGACGTGGTCTTCTTCGCCACCCCCAACGGCGTGGCCATGCAGCAGACCCGTGAACTGCTCGACGCCGGCGTCAAGGTCATCGATCTGGCGGCGGATTTCCGCATCAAGGACGTGGCCCTGTGGGAAAAATGGTACGGCATGCAGCACGCCTGTCCCGACCTGATCGCCGAGGCGGTGTACGGCCTGCCGGAAATCAACCGCGACCAGGTGAAGGGCGCGCGCCTCATCGCCAATCCGGGTTGCTATCCGACGGCGGCGCAATTGGGCTTCCTGCCGCTGATCGAGGCGGGGGTGGTGGATACCGCCTTCTTGGTGGCCGACTGCAAATCCGGCGTCTCCGGCGCGGGGCGCAAGGCGGAAGTGCATACCTTGTTCGCCGAGGCCAGCGACAACTTCAAGGCCTACGCCGTCCCGGGCCACCGCCATTTGCCGGAGATCAAGCAAGGCTTGGCGCGGATGGCGGGCAAAGACGTGAACCTGACCTTCGTGCCCCACCTCACCCCGCTGATTCGCGGCATCCACGCTACCCTCTACGGCCGCCTGACGAAGGACGTGGACCTGCAGGCGCTGTTCGAGGCGCGCTACCAGGGCGAGTATTTCGTCGACGTGCTCCCGGCGGGCGCCCATCCGGAAACCCGCTCCGTGCGCAGCGCCAACCATTGCCGCATCGCCGTCCACCGTCCCCAGGGCGGTGATACCGTGGTGGTGCTGTCGGTGATCGACAACCTGGTCAAGGGGGCCGCCGGCCAAGCGGTGCAGAACATGAACATTCTCTTCGGCTTGCCGGAGAACGCAGGTCTGCAGCAGATTCCGCTGCTGCCATGAGAACGGTCAAGCGCAAGCTGCGGCGCCGTTTCGGCATCGCGGCGCCGCAGATGGCGGTGCGCACCCACGTTCCCTGGTATTGGCGCTGGGTCCTGTTCGGCCTGGCTGTCGCCCTGGGCTTGCTGTTCGCCCAGGAAATCTTCGATTCCGGCATGCGGGTGGCGGGTTTTGCCCGCGACAAGACGGGCGGAGAGCTGGTGCGCTTGCGGGGGGAGGTGAAGCGGCTGGAGAAGGAGAATGCCGACTTGCGCGCCTCCGTGGAGGCCGGGGAACGGCAGCTGCAAATGGAGCGTTCGGCCCAGGCGGATTTGACCAAGTCCCTCAAGAGCCAGCAGGACGAGAACTCCCGGTTGCAGGAAGACATCGCCTTTTTCCAGACCTTGATGCCGCGGGGCAAGGGGGCGAACCAGGTGACCCTTCCCCGTTTCAAGGTCGAGGCGGGGGGCATGCCGGGCGAATTCCGCTACCGCCTCCTGGTGATGCAGGAGGGGACGCGGGACAAGGATTTCCGCGGACGGGTCCAGTTGTTGGTGAATTACGTCCTGAACGGGGAGAAGGGCGTACAGGTCGTCCCCGCCGCGGGAGAGAGCCTTCCCGGGCTGGATTTGAATTTCCGCTATTTCCAGCGGGTAAACGGAAGTTTTCAGGCGCCCCAGGGAGCGGTGGTAAAATCCGTGCAAGCCCGGGTGTTCGAGGGGGGGGCGACGTACCCCAAGTTGCAGCAGACCGTAGTTCTGCCTTAAGGGAGCTAGCATGTTCTTCGGAAAAAAAACCAGCAGGCCGCAGAATCGCATCGATACCCTCATCGGAGCGGGCACCCGCATCGAGGGAAACATCACCTTCAGCGGCGGCCTGCGCATCGACGGCCACGTGAAGGGGAACATCAGCGCCGAGGCGGGGCAGTCCGGCACCCTCGTGCTGTCCGAGCCGGCCCGGGTGGATGGCGAGATACGGGTTTCCCACGTGGTCATCAACGGCCAGGTGATGGGCCCCGTTTATGCGACCGAATACGCGGAACTGCAACCCAAGGCCCATGTCACAGGGGATGTGCACTATAAAACGCTGGAAATGCACCTCGGCGCCATCGTCGAGGGCAAGCTGGTGTACCAGGAGAACGGGGTGGCGCATTATCATGCCCCCGCCGCGGCCGAGGATAACAACGGTGGAGAGAAGGTGGCCGATTGACCGACTAAGGGTGACGGCGCATAATTGTTTAGTGATTTTGTTAAGTATTGAGGAGGTTTGCCATGAATGCAGTGACTGAAGCGCCGAGCCCGTTGATTTTCACCGATAGCGCGGCCAAGAAAGTGAAGGAGTTGATCGACGAGGAAGGCACCCCGGGCCTCAAGCTGCGGGTCTTCGTGACCGGCGGCGGCTGTTCCGGCTTCCAGTACGGTTTCACCTTCGACGAGAACGTGAACGAAGACGACACCACCATCGAGAAGGGCGGCGTGACCCTGCTGGTGGATTCCATGAGCTTCCAGTACCTGGTGGGCGCGGAAATCGACTACAAGGAAAGCCTGGAAGGCTCCCAGTTCGTGATCAAGAACCCCAACGCCGTGTCCACCTGCGGCTGCGGTTCCTCCTTCTCCGCCTGAGCGAAGGAAACCGCAAGAAAAAGCCCCGCTACGGCGGGGCTTTTTTATTTCCACATTAGAGGGCGTCGACCAGCTTGCGGTAGATGGTGTTTTCCAGGATCAACCGCTCGCTCGCCTGCAGGTCGACGAATTCGATGCCGTGATGGATTTCCGGCGTCCCGCTGGAGACGTCGAAGTCGCCGCTGATATGGCGAATGACGCCGCGCAGGGTGAGATATTCGTCCGAGCCGTGGCCTTCGCAGCGGAAGGCAAGAACGATGGGAGTGCCCTTTTCGCCCAGGGTTTCCTTGGCGGTCACCTTGGCGCCGGAAATGCTCAGGTCGACGATGACGGCGGCGCGGGGCGGCTTGTCGGGGGCGTTCTCCGCCGTTACCGAGGTGATGTAGTTGCAGTCGATGCGTTCGGCGGTGCGGATTTCCAGCTTGTTGACGAGTTTCGGGCTCGCTAGATGGAGATGGGGATAGGGTGCGGGGTAGGACTTCAGCAGATGGGTTTCGAAGGCGAAGGCGTGCTTGCCCGAGAAGGCGCGCACGATGAAGGGCTGCCGGTCGAGGAAGATCAGCGGCTTGCCGTCCCGCAGGGGGGTGGTGACGATGAGGGAATTGCCGTCCAGGTAGCCCACCAGCTTGGTCAGGTGGCGCGCCTTTTCCCCGGTGATTTCCTGCAGCTGCAGGCGATCGCCGATGCGCAGCTTCATGTCGCTGAGCTTCATCTCCACCCCGTCTTTGCGGGGCGGCGCGGGCGGGGCCTTGTCCTCGGAGGCGGCGGGTGATGGATTGCGCAGCAGGGGCCGGGGCGAGCGCTTGGCCGGCTTGAGGTCCCATTTGGTTTCGCGGTAAAGGCCCTGGGCGCAGAGAGCATCCAATTGGCGCTGGTTCTGCACGATGACCCCCTCGTTCATGAGGAGGTTGTGATTGGCGTCGTAGATCGGCCAGGGCAGGGGTTTGCCCACGGCGATCTCGGCTTTTTTGATCGGTACCAGGCTGCTCATGCTGGTCGTGACCCTCGCGGCGGTCGGTTATCGGCGGATACGGCAACTCTTGGCGGCGGCGCGCTGCCGCCAAGAGTAAAGGGATGCCCCAGGGTTTACAAGGGGCTCCCGTTCTTCATTAACCCTGGGTCAGGCGGGTCAGGGCCTCGCGGTATTTCTCCGTGGTTTTCGCCGCCACGTCAGCGGGCAGGGCCGGGGCGGGCGGCTTCTTGTTCCAGTTCTGGGCCTCCAGCCAGTCGCGCACGTACTGCTTGTCGAAGCTGGGCGGGTTGGCGCCGGGGGCGTGGCTGTCGGCGGGCCAGAAGCGGGAGGAGTCGGGCGTCAGGGCCTCGTCGATGAGGTGCAGGGTGCCGATGTCGTCCAGGCCGAACTCGAACTTGGTGTCGGCGATGATGATGCCCCGGGTGAGCGCGTACTCCGCCGCTTCCTTGTAAAGGGCGATGCTCACGTCGCGGACCTTGGCGGCCAGCTCCTTGCCCAGCAGCTCCTCGGCCTTGGCGAAGCTGATGTTCTCGTCATGGGCCCCCGCTTCGGCCTTGGTGGATGGGGTGAAGAGGGGCTCGGGCAGGCGGTCGGCCTCACGCAGGCCGGCGGGGAGGGGGATGCTGCACACGGTGCCGCTGGTCTTGTACTCCTTCCAGCCGGAGCCCACCAGGTAGCCGCGGACGATGGCCTCGATGGGCAGGGGCCTGAGCTTCTTCACCACGATGGCGCGGCCCGCCACTTGGCCCTTTTCCTCGGCGGTCACCACCGTTTCGGGAGCAATGCCCGTGAGCTGGTTGGGGACGATGTGGGACAGTTTGTGAAACCAGAAATCGGCCACGGCGGTGAGAATCTTGCCCTTGTCGGGAATCGGCGTCGGCAGGACCACGTCGAAGGCGGACAGGCGGTCGGTGGTGACGACCAGCAGTTTGTCCTCGCCCACGGCGTAGATGTCGCGGACCTTGCCGCGGTTGAGGAGGGGCAGGCTTTTGATGTCGGATTGGAAGAGGGCGCTCATGGTTTTTCCTGGATGTCAGCAATCAGTTTTTTTACCGGGGCCGGCAGGGCCGCGCCGCGGATTTCTTCAAGGTTGAGCCAGAGGCCGCCCGGCTCGGCGGCCCGCTTGCCGCCCGGCCGCACGGCCATCAGCCAGGGCGCGATATGCAGCCGGAAGTGGCTGAAAGTGTGCGTAAAACCCGGCAAGGGCTGGCAGGATTTTACCACCACCCCGTAACGCTCGGCAGCAGACTTTTCCGGCGGGGCGCCGACGGGGAGTTCCGGCAGGCTCCACAGGCCGCCCCAAATGCCCGTCGGCGGACGTTTTTCCAGATAGATTTCCCCGTCGCAAACCAGCAGCGCCATGGCGGTGGCTTTTTCGGGCAGGGCCTTGCGGGGCTTGGGGCCGGGAAAATCCCGGACGCGGTTTTCGCGGCGGGCGAAGCATAGGTCGGACATGGGGCACTCCGCGCAACGGGGCCGGCTGCGGGTGCAGAGCGTGGCGCCCAGGTCCATCAGCCCCTGGGTGTAGGCTTCGATGCCGCTTTCGGGCAGGAGGGCCTCGGCCTGGCGCCAGAGGGCGTTTTCCACCGCGCGGTCGCCGGGATGGCCGGCGATGCCAAAGCAGCGGGTGAGCACCCGCTTCACGTTGCCGTCCAGGATGGCGAGGCGGCGGCCGAAGGCGAAGGCGGCAATGGCGGCGGCGGTGGAGCGGCCAATGCCCGGCAACTCGGCGATCAGGGAGGGGTCCCTGGGAAAGGCGCCGTCATGGCATTCCATGACCTGCAGGGCGGCCCGGTGCAGGTTGCGTCCCCGGGAGTAGTAGCCGAGACCGCTCCACAGGGCCAAGACGTCCTCCTCGGTGGCGGCGGCCAAATCGGCGAGGGTGGGAAAGCGGGCCATGAAGCGCTGGTAATAGGGGATGACGGTGGCCACCTGGGTCTGCTGCAGCATGATTTCCGACACCCAGATGGCGTAGGGGTCGCGGGTGTTTTGCCAGGGCAGGCCGTGGCGGCCATGGGCCTGCTGCCAGGCGATGAGCTTGGCGGTAAAAGCTTGCATCAGCGCTTGAACAGGTCCTGCAGGCCCTTCTTGAGTTCATCCCGGGCCTTTTCCTTTACCGCCTCCTTCTTCTCTTCCACCTTGGCTTTTACCGCGCCTTCGGCGATGCCGGCAAAATCCAGGGAGTAGGAAAGCTTTTCGAAGGGGCCGCGAATGCGCACCGGGATGGTCACTCCCTTGAGGGAGGCCAGTTCCTGGCCGCCCTGGCCTTCCAGGGTGCCGACCACGGTGGCTTTGGCAAGATAATCCACGCTTCCCGCGCCCAGGTTGACGTCGCCGTTGCCGCTCAGGCGCAGGAGGGGGGACTTGCCGTCGAGATCGTCATTGTGGGCAATGCCGTTGGCGATGCGAAAGGAGGCGGAGAGTTCGCTGAAATCGGTTTTCTCCTGGGCGTTGGCGGCGACGGTCTGCTCGCCCCGCAGGCTTCCCAGCCTAGTCTTGGCGTTGCGCAGCGTCTGGGCGAGGTTGATGCCCTTGATGGCGCCGTCCCGCAGATTGACGGCGGCGCTGCCGGCGAGGGATTTCTTCATGGCGCCGACGGTGGGGCCGCTGGCGCTGACGTCGAGGTTCAGATTGCCGCGCCCCTCCAGCATGTCCTTGCCGGCGGCGTCCTTGAGCAGGGGGCCGATGCTGACCCCGGCCAATCGCTGCTGTGCCGACACTTGAGGGGTGCCGCGGGCATTGACCGCCAGGGACCCGTTGAGGGTGCCCTGGTAAAGATTGGCGGAAAGGGGGGCGACCTGCAGTTTGCCGTCGCCGGCCTTCATGTCCAGGCGCAGGTTGCTGGCCTTGACGTTGGCGGCCTTGAGGTCGCCGATGCGCAGGCTGCCGCTGGCGTTGAGGGCTTTCAGCGCCGACAGGTCGAGGGGTTGTTCGGCGGAGCCGCCCGCCTTCGGTCCCGGCGGCAGGTAGCGGTCCAGGTCCAGCTTGTCGAGGGCGATGTCGAAGGTATAGGCGGGCGGGGCGAAAGCGGCAAGTCCCAGCTTCGCCTGCAGGGCGCTTTCATCCAGGCGGCCGGCGAGAATGAAGGCGGCGTTGTGGTTCGGGACATCGAGGCCGCCCTTGCCCTTCAGGTCGGCGCTCAGCTGGCCGCCGGGAAACTTCGGGTTTTTCACCGTCAGGCTGGCCGCCAGGGAGGGAAAGTCGAAGCGCTGGGTATCCAGGTTGCCGCTCACCGGCGTGCTGAGTTTGCCCTGGAAGGCGTTTTGTCCCTGGACGCCGTCCAGGTCGAGCTTCATTTCGCCGATATGCAGCGCCTGGGCATTGCCGCTGATGCCGGGCATGCTTAAAAGCGCGTGAAGCTTGGCGCCGGCGCGGGCAATGTCGGCTTCCAGCGTGATGCTTTCCCCGCTGGCCTTGTCCGGGGCGATGTCGACGCGGGGCGCGTCCAGTTTGACCTCGAGGCCTTCGCCGTTGACGCGGGCCTTGAGGCTATCCAGCCGGTAGCGCTTGGCGTCCAGGTCGAAAAGGAAGCCGGAGGAAAGCTTCACCTGGGTTGCCGTTTTCCCGCCGCCGCTCTGCACCAGGAAGCCGAGGTCCAGATTGCTGGGGGCGCCGTTGGCAATGCGCCCGGTGGAGAGGTCGAGGCCGCTGATGCCCAGTTTCCGGCCACCCTGGCGGTCGTCCAGGGTCAGGGCGGCATTGCTGACCTTGACGCTGTCGATGTCGAACTTGAATTGCGTGCTTTCCTCTTCCTTTTTCAGCAGATCGTCGATATTGGTGCTGCCGTCCGGGTTTCGGACCAGGTTGGCGCGCAGGCCGTCGATGCGAATCTGGTCCACCACCAGTTGCTTCCTCAGCAGCGGGAACAGGGCCAGGAAAACCCGGGCATTGCCCACCGAGGCGAATTCCTCCGGGCTGTTGCGCTCGCTCAGGGACACCTTGCCCAGGTCGGCGCCGATCTTGGGAAAGAAAGCCAGCTTGATATCCCCTTGGATGTTCAGGGTGCGCTGCTTTTTCTCCTGTACCAGCTTGACGATCAGGGGCTTGTAGTCGTTGGGGTTGAAGGTGGCGACCACTACCCCGGTGAGGATGGCGAGGACGGCGAAGAATCCTGCCAAGGCGTACAGCCCGTACTTGAGAAAGCGGTTCATGGAAGCTCCAGCGTGTAGAGGTCGTCTTGGAACTGTAGCAAAAAGGCCGGCGGGGGAGTGGAGCGGGTGAAGGGAATCGAACCCTCGTATGCAGCTTGGGAAGCTGCCGTTCTACCATTGAACTACACCCGCATGCTAGAATCGCCATTCTACTGGATTTCGGCAGGTTGTTGAAGGTGTTGCAGCTTACGGTCAACGGCGTTTCCCACGCATTCGAGGGGCCTCTCAGCGTTTCCCGGCTGGTGGAGAAGCTCGACCTGGCCGGCAAGCGCATCGCCGTGGAACGCAACGGCGAGATCGTGCCCCGCAGCCTGTTCTCCGAAACCGTTCTCGCCGATGGCGACAAGCTGGAAATCGTCGTCGCCGTGGGCGGCGGCTGAAGCGCGCGTGAGGCGTCAGGCGTGAGGGGTGCGGCGTCAGGCGCCACCCTTCACCCCTAACTCCTTACCCCTAACTCCTCACGAAAATCATGGACCAACTCGTCATCGCAGGCAAAGCCTATTCGTCCCGTTTGCTGGTGGGCACGGGCAAGTACAAGGATTTCGACGAAACCCGCCGCGCCGTCGAGGCCTCCGGCGCCGAGATCGTCACCGTCGCCATCCGCCGCACCAACATCGGCCAGACCGCCGGCGAGCCCAGCCTGCTGGACTCCCTGCCGCCGTCCAAGTACACCTATCTGCCCAATACCGCCGGCTGCTACACGGCGGACGACGCCATCCGCACCCTGCGCCTGGCGCGGGAACTGCTCGACGGCCACGCCCTGGCGAAGCTGGAGGTGCTCGGCGACCCCCACACCCTCTATCCCAACGTGGTGGAAACCCTCAAGGCCGCCGAGGTGCTGGTGAAGGACGGTTTCCAGGTGATGGTTTATACGTCGGATGACCCCATCATCGCCAAGCAGCTGGAAGACATCGGCTGCGTCGCGGTGATGCCCCTGGCCTCCCTCATCGGTTCCGGCATGGGTATCCTCAACCCGTGGAACCTGCAGATCATCATCGACACCCTGAAGGTGCCGGTGGTGGTGGACGCCGGCGTGGGCACGGCCTCCGACGCCGCCATCGCCATGGAGCTGGGCTGCGACGCGGTGCTGATGAACACCGCCATCGCCGGCGCCAAGGATCCGGTGCTGATGGCCTCCGCCATGAGGAAAGCGGTGGAAGCCGGGCGCGAAGCCTACCTGGCCGGCCGCATGCCGAAAAAGGTCTACACCGCCAGCCCCAGTTCCCCCACCACGGGGATGATCGGCAAGTGACCGAGGAGCTGCGCAACCGCCCCATCCGCAGCTTCGTCTTGCGCCAGGGGCGGGTTTCCAACGCCCAGCAGCGGGCCCTGGACGAGCTCAAGCCGCGCTATGCCATTCCCTTTCAGGCCGAGCTTCTCGACTTGGACCAGGCCTTCGGCCGCGTCGCGCCGAAAATCCTCGAAATCGGCTTCGGCATGGGGGAGACCACCGCCCGCATCGCGGCGGCCCATCCCGAGAACGACTACCTGGCCATCGAGGTCCACTCCCCCGGCGTCGGCAGCCTGCTGAAGCAGATCGACGAATTGGGGCTCGCCAACGTGCGCATCATGCAGCACGACGCGGTGGAGGTCCTCAAGCGCATGATTCCCGATGCCTCCCTCGACGGGGTGCATATCTTCTTCCCCGACCCCTGGCCGAAAAAGCGCCACCACAAGCGGCGCCTGATCCAGGCGCCCCTGGTGGCCCTGCTGTGCGACAAGCTCAAGCCCGGCGGCTACTTCCACGCCGCCACCGACTGGCAGGAATACGCCGAACACATCCTGGCGGTACTCGCCGCCGAGCCGCGCTTGGTCAATAGCGCCGAGGGCTACGCGCCCCGGCCCGGCTACCGGCCCCTGACCAAATTCGAGCAGCGGGGGCTGCGGCTCGGTCACGGCGTGTGGGACCTCGTCTTCCGCCGCGCTTAGCGCCCGCCTACCGGCCCACTGCTCGGGCCTGAAAGCCCATGTCGCGAAGGGCGGCGACGATCCGTCCGGCGCTGGCCGTGCCGGGGTCGTGGCGGACCATCATCAAGTGCGCCTGGCCGCGGCAGGGTTCCGCCGCGAATACGCCGCCCGCCGCTTCTAGCCGGCTGCGGGCGCGGCCGATCACGGCGGCGTCCAGCCGCTCGTCGAAGCGGACCATCAGCTGTATGTCCATGGGGCCTCCCGAATCAATGAATGCCTGGATTGAGGGCGGGGCCTAAAAATCGTCGTCCACCTTGAAGGCGTTGAACACCACGTCCACCGCCATATTCCTGGCGCCGTGGTGCACCGCGTCCAGGATGTCGCCGTCGTTCCACCCCATGCTCCGCAGTCCGTCGAGGTCGGCTTTCTCCACGGCCTTGGGGGTTTTGGTCGCCTTTAGGACGAACAGCAGCATGGCCTTGTCCTTGTCCGGCAAGGGGGCGTCCGCCGCATTCCGCTTGGCCGCGGCCACCTGTTCGGCGGATAGGCCGGCCCGGTGAATCAGCATCGCCTCGTTGAAGCCGACGCAGTATTCGCAGGCGTTTTCCTGGGAAACCAACAGGCGGATCATGGCGAGGAGGGGGAAATTCAGGGTTGGATGTTCCCCGTAATAGCGTATCTGCGCCCATTGCTGGGCCAGCAGCTCGGGGCTGCTGCTGTAAAGCTGGAAGGCGTTGGGGATCCGACCGAAGGCTTGTTCCATTTCGGCGTAAAGCGCGCCCAGCGTGCCGCTGGCGTTTTGGGGGGTGACGGTGGCGATGAGGCTCATGGACGACTCCTTAGGGTGATTTACATACCGACCGATTGGTATGTTATGGGCTAAAAAAATCGGGGAGTGTTCTCCCCTTCCTCCGGCGCGGCTACGGTTTCGGGGTCAGCAGCCCCTCCACGTAGCCGTGCAATTGCTTCATGCAAAGGGCGAAGGTTTCCGGCGATTGCAGGTTCTTGGCGATCCCGATGCACCCTTCCCAGGCCGAGACCACGAACAGGGCGGCCGCCTGGGCATCCACGTCCGCCCGGACCATGCCCTGGGCCTGGCCCCGCCGCAGCGCTTCCTCGACCACGCTTTGCCAGCGGGTCAGGACGCCGTTGAGGCGGGTTTTGAAGGTTTCGTCCAGGGGGCTCATTTCCTGGATCAGGTTGTTCAGGGGGCAGCCCAGCGTGATGAACTCGCCGGGCACCCGTTCATGGATGGTGGCGATAATCTCCAGCAGGGTTTCCACTGGCCGTTCGCTATCCCGCAGCGGGTTGAAAATCAGCCGCTCCAACCGGGCCTTGATCACTTCGTCGATCACCGCCAGACCCAGGGCCTGCTTGGTGGGAAAGTGGTGGTAGAGGGCGCCCTTGGTCAGGCGGGTATCGGCCAGGATGTTGGCGATGCTGGCCGCCTGGAAGCCGCGGCGGTGCATTTCGCAAAACGCCGCGTCGAGAATGTTCTGCCGGGTAAGATCGGGTTGCCGTGTTTCCATGGGCTCATTACATACCAACCGGTATGTATGTGTCAAGGCCAAGCTACAGAGACGGCATGCCTGGCTTTGGGCGGAGGGTTCTTTGGCCCGGAGGGGCTTGGTAGAATACAGCTTTTTCAGGTCATGGCACCCCTCCCTTCCTCCTGGCAGTTCTGGATCGACCGCGGCGGCACCTTCACCGACATCGTCGCCCGGGCTCCCGATGGCCGTTTCAAGGTCCACAAGCTCCTGTCGGAGAATCCGGAGCGCTACCGGGACGCGGCGATTCAGGGGATTCGCGACCTGCTGGGCCTCGCCCCCGGCGAGCCGATTCCTCCCGGCGCCGTGGAGGCGGTGAAGATGGGCACCACCGTCGGCACCAACGCCCTGCTGGAACGCAAGGGGGAACCGGTGGTCTTGGCGATCACCAAGGGCTTCGGCGATGCCCTGGAAATCGGCTACCAGAACCGCCCCGACATTTTCGCCCTCGACATCGTCAAGCCCCAGCCCCTCCAACGGCGGGTGATCGAGGTGGAAGGCCGCCTCGACGCCCAGGGCCGGGAAATCGCGCCCCTCGACCTGGCGCGCGCGCGGCGGGACTTTCAGGCCGCCTTCGATGCGGGTTTCCGCGCCATCGCCATCGTTCTTCTCCACGGTTACCGCTATCCCGAGCCGGAGCGGCGGCTGGCCGAACTGGCGCGGGAAATCGGCTTCCCCCAGGTGTCCGTCTCCCACCGGGCCAGCCCCCTCATCAAACTGGTGGCCCGGGGCGACACCACCGTCGCCGACGCCTACCTCTCCCCCCTCCTGCGCCGCTATGTCGCCCAAGTGGAAGAGGGCCTCGGCGGCGGGGGGCGGCTGTGGTTCATGCAGTCCAACGGCGGCTTGACGGCGGCGGACGTCTTCCAGGGCAAGGACAGCATTCTCTCCGGCCCCGCCGGCGGCATCGTCGGCGTGGTGAAGACCGCTTCCGCCGCCGGTTTCGAGCGCATCATCGGCTTCGACATGGGCGGCACTTCCACCGACGTGTCCCACTTCACCGGGGAATACGAGCGCAGCGTCGAGACCGTGGTGGCCGGCGTGCGCCTGCGGGTGCCCATGCTCCACATCCACACCGTGGCGGCGGGGGGTGGCTCCGTGCTCCATTTCGAACAGGGCCGCTTCACCGTCGGCCCCGACTCCGCCGGCGCCAACCCGGGCCCCGCCTGCTATCGCCGTGGCGGCCCCCTGACGGTGACCGACGCCAACGTGATGCTCGGGCGCATTCAGCCCGCCTTCTTCCCCCGGGTGTTCGGCCCCGATGGCGGCCAGCCCCTGGACGCCGCGGCGGTCAGGCATAAGTTCGCCGAGCTGGCCGCCCAGGCCGGGCGCCGCCCCGAGGAGGCCGCCGAGGGCTTCCTCGCCGTGGCGGTGGAGAACATGGCCGACGCCATCAAGAAGATTTCCCTCGAGCGGGGCTACGACGTCACGGCCTACACCCTGTGCAGTTTCGGCGGCGCCGGCGGCCAGCACGCCTGCCGGGTGGCGGAGGCCCTCGGCATGGCGCGGGTGTTCCTCCACCCCCTGGCCGGCGTGCTGTCCGCCTACGGCATGGGGCTGGCGGAGCAGCGCCTGCTCAAGGAACGGGCGCTGGAGGCGGTGCTGGAGCAGGGCCTGATGCCACGACTGGAGGCCCTGTTCGCCGAGCTGGAAGCGGAAGGGCGGGCGGAAATGGCGGCCCAGGGGTTGGCGGAGGGAGGGCTTGCCGTCATTCGCCGCGTCCACCTCAAGGTGGAAGGCACCGACACCGCATTCCCGGTGGAATTCGCCCCCCCCGCCGAACTGGAAAGCCGCTTCCAGGCGGCCCACCGCGCCCGCTACGGCTTCGTGTTCGAGGGCCGGCGGCTGGTGGCGGAGGCGGTGTCGGCGGAGCTGGTGGCGGGGGTGGAAGCCCCGCCCGAAGCAGACGGCGAGGCGCCCCCGCCGAGCCCCGCCGTGGCCGCCGGCGCGGCGCCCCTCTTTGTCGCCGGGGCATGGCGCGAGGTGCCGGTCTATCGGCGCGAGGCCCTGGCGCCGGGGGCCGTGCTGGCCGGCCCGGCCCTGGTGGCCGAGCCCACCTCCACCATCGTCGTCGAGGCGGGCTGGCACGGGCGGATCACGGCCGGGGGGGCGGTGGTGCTGGAGCGGACGGCGGCCGCGCGGCCGTCCCGGGATGCCCGCGCGGCGGCAGCGGGCGCGCCCGACCCGGTGCTGCTGGAAATCTTCAACCGCCGCTTCATGTCCGTGGCGGAACAGATGGGCGTGGCCCTGCAGAACACCGCCCACTCGGTGAACATCAAGGAACGCCTGGATTTCTCCTGCGCCGTCTTCGACGCCAATGGCGACATGGTCGCCAACGCGCCCCATATTCCGGTGCACCTGGGTTCCATGGGGGAAGCGGTGAAAGCGCTGATTGGCCGCTGCGGGACGGAAATGGCCCCCGGCGACGTCTATCTCGCCAACAGCCCCTACGCCGGCGGCACCCATTTGCCGGACATCACGGTGGTGATGCCGGTGTGGGAAGCGGGAAAGATTCGCTTCTACGTCGCCGCCCGGGGCCACCATGCCGACGTGGGGGGCATCACCCCCGGCTCCATGCCCCCCGCCAGCCGCCGCATCGAGGACGAAGGCGCCCGCTCCGAGGGGCTTAAAATCGTCGCCGGCGGGCGCTTCCTGGAGGAGGCGGTGGCGGCTTGGCTCGGCGCGGGGCCCCATCCGGCCCGCAACATTCCCCAGAACCTGGCCGACCTGCGGGCCCAGGTGGCGGCCTGCGAGACCGGGGCGCGGGAGCTGCGGCGGATGGTGGAGGAATTCGGCTTGTCCGGGGTGCGGGCCTACCTCGGCCACGTGCTGGACAACGCCGAGGAAGCGGTGCGGCGGGTGCTGGAAACCCTTGCCGGCGGAACGTTCGTCCAGTCCCTGGAGAGTGGCGGCGAAATCCGCGTGGCGGTGGCCGTGGACCGGGAGAGCCGGCGGGCGGTCATCGATTTCGGCGGCACCTCCCCCCAGGGGAGCAACAACTTCAACGCCCCGGCGGCGGTGGCCAAGGCGGCGGTGCTGTACGTGTTCCGCACCCTGGTGAAGGAGACCATCCCCCTCAACGCCGGCTGCCTGCGGCCCCTGGAAATCGTCATTCCCGAAGGCTCCCTCCTCAATCCCGTCTATCCGGCGGCGGTGGTGGCGGGCAACGTGGAAACCTCCCAGCACGTGGTGGACGCCCTCTACGGCGCCCTGGGCGTGCTGGCCGGCAGCCAGGGGACCATGAACAACCTCACCTTCGGCGACGGCGAACATCAGTACTACGAGACCATCTGCGGCGGGGCCGGCGCGGGCCCGGACTTCGACGGCGCCAGCGCCGTCCACACCCACATGACCAACTCCCGCATCACCGACCCGGAGGTGCTGGAGTGGCGCTTCCCGGTGCGGGTGGAAGCGTTCTCCGTGCGGCGGGGCAGCGGCGGGTCGGGGCGGCATCCCGGCGGCGACGGCGTCGTGCGGCGCCTGCGTTTCCTCCAGCCCATGACCGCCGCCATCCTCTCCAGCCACCGCTCCGCAGGGCCGTTCGGTTTGGCGGGGGGCGAGGGGGGGCAGCCGGGGAGGAATACCCTAGTGCGGGCGGACGGGGCGAAGGAGGCTTTGCCGGCCTGCGCCGAGGTGGCGGTGGCGGCCGGGGACGAACTGGTGATCGAGACCCCGGGCGGCGGCGGTTATGGCCCGGCAGCCGAGCCGTAACCGCCGGCGGGGCCGCTTCAGAAGTAGCCGCGCAGGTCTTCCGGCGGCAGGGGGTGTTCCCGCTCGATCTGCTGGTGGTACTTGCCGTTGACGCTGGCTTCGATCTGCAGGTAGCGGTTCTCGCGGGTCGGGGCGCTGAGGTTGTCCCGTTCGATCTCTTCCGTGTAGTGGACCAGGTGGCGCCTGACGGCGTTGGGGAAGCGCGAGTCCAGCTGGAAGCCTTCACGGGCGAGGGCGGCTTCCAGTTCCTCGCAGGTGTGCTCCCTCAGGTCGTAGGCCACTTCCACGCAGGCGCCGTCCGCGCAGCGCCGGACGGCGACGCGGTTCAGGCTTTCCAGGGTTTCCACGATGCGGCGGATTTCCTCCGCCGAGGGGTTGCTGAAGCAAATCTTGCGGCGCTTGAGCGCCTCGGGATCGAAGTCGTGCATGAGTGTCTCCTCTCTTTCGGGCCGGTTTCTGCCGAACCGGTAGGCTCTAAGCATAGTTCATTGCAAGGCGATGCCCAAGCCTCGCCTATAATGGGAGCTGTCCGAGCTTGCGGAGCCCCCATGAAAATCCTGTGGTTGACCCTGTTGTGCCTTCTTCCCCTGACGGCCATCGCCGACGTTTACGAATGGGTGGACAAGGACGGCCGCACCCATTATTCGGACACCCCACGCCAGGGCGCCAAGCGCATCCCCTTGCCCGATTTTCAGCCCGTTCCGCCGCCCCCCTCCCTCGAGGGCACCTTCCCCGACAGCGCTGGGGCCGATACCCCGGCCCCGGCCATCGCCGCCCTGCGCATCGTCAAGCCGGGGGAGGGCGAAACGGTCTTCGACAACAGCGGCAGCGTGACGGTCGAATGGGCCACGGAGCCCGCCGCCGCCGGTGGCGGCATTCGCTACCAGATACGGCTGGACGGCCAAGCGCAGCCAGCGCTGCAAAGCGGCCAGTCGTTTACCATGCAGGGGGTGGAGCGGGGCGAGCACACGGTGCAGGTGACCGCCATCGGCCCCGACGGCCGCTCCCTCGCCGAGTCGAAGGCGGTGAAATTCTACCTGCGGCAGGCCTCGCGGCTTTGAGGGGTGGCCTGGAGCCAGTTGATCATGCTTGTTTTGAAATAGGTTCGTAACGGTAACAACAACCAAAGGGGGTCCGCAATGAATCTGGTCGAACGCGTCAAGAAAATCCTGCTTCAACCCAAGTCCGAATGGGAGGTCATCGCCGGGGAGCCCACCTCGGCGGGCGAGCTCTACCAGGGCTATATCCTTCCGCTGGCGGCCATCGGGCCGCTGGCCTCCATCGTCGGCATGTCCCTGGTGGGCATCCAGATGCCCTTCATGGGCACCTTCCGGGTGCCCCTCGGCGGCGCCCTCGCCTCCGCCCTCGCCCACTACGTGCTGACCCTGGCGGGGGTCTTCGTCGTCGCCCTCATCATCGACGCCCTGGCCCCGGCCTTCGGCGGCGAGAAGAACCAGGCCCAAGCCCTCAAGGTCGCCGCCTATTCCTCCACGCCAAGTTGGCTGGCCGGCGTCGTGCTGCTGGTTCCCATGCTGGGGATTATCGGCCTGGTGGCGGCCCTTTACGGCCTATACCTGCTCTACCTCGGCCTGCCCCGGCTGATGAAGGCGCCCCCGGAAAAGGCCGCCGCCTACACGGCCGTGGTCGTGGTGGTGGCCATCGTGGTGATGATGGTGATCGGCGGCCTGAGCAACCTGTTCATCACCCCGCCCTCCCTGCCCATGGATGGCATCGGGCCGGGCATGCGCGGCGGCTAGTTCTTCCGGCTCGCCGTCCACAGGGCGGCGGCGAGGATGGCGGCGAGGAAGATGGCCGCCCAGCCGGGAATGCTGACGGTGAGAAAGGTCCAGGCCACCTCGGTGCAGTCGCCGATGGCCTGGAACATGCCCGGCCACCACTTGGCCAGGGGCAGGGCGTTGAGCAGCTTCTCCTCGGGGCTGACGCCGCATTCGAAGGAAAAGGGCGGGGGAAAGTGGATCAGGTAGAGCTGGCGCAGCGCCACCCCCAGCCCGCCCAGGGCGGCCAGTCCGATCAGCCCGCTGTAGACCCGCCGCCCCGTTCTGCCCGGATTGTGGAGGGCCGCCGCCAGCGCCAGGGCGCCCGCCAGCAGGAAGGCGATGCGCTGCATCACGCACATGGGGCAAGGCAGGAGGTACAGCACTTTCTGGAAATAAACCAGGCCGATCGCCGGCAGGCCGAAACCGGCGGCGGCGATGGCGAAGTAGACGGGGCGGCTGCTTATTCTCATGGAACCTTCCTTGTCATGCCGTGGGGGACTCGATGAATTCCTTCAGGGCCACGGCGTTGTTGCGGGTTTCGTCCTTGGCCGCGTACACCAGGGTGACCGGCCCGCGGCGGACTTCCCCTAAGAGCGGCGCCAGGGCCTCCGGGTTCCGCGCCAGTTCCAGAAAATAGCGGCGCTTGAATGCCTCCCAGCGGGCGGGGTCGTGGCCGAACCATTTCCGGAGTTCGTCGCTGGGCGCCGCTTCCTTCAGCCATAGGCCGATGCGGGCGGCCTCCTTGGACACGCCCCGGGGCCAGAGCCGGTCCACCAGGACGCGGAAGCCGTCGTCCGGGGTTGGGGGCTCGTAGGCGCGCTTGAGCTTGAGCATGGGCAATCCTCCTTCTCCTTTCAACTTTAGGCGAGGCTCGGTGATGGATAATAGGGGACAGACCCCGGTTTTTTTGAGATCGAGGAAGGGAATACGGTCACGTTGATCGCCTTCAGGCATCAGCGGGAAGAGGACTACCACTAATCCGTGGCGTGCAAGATGCGCCACGGGGGAAAATGGGGAGAAATAGTGGTCTGTCCCCTATTGTCCCCTATTGTTACTGCACCGCAGGGTTAGCCAACATGTCCGTGCCCAAGCCCCACGCCGCAGTAGCGAAGACAAAGACGCCGAGACCGACAGAGATGTGCTTTCGATATGGCTCGGCCCACTTGGCGCGGAAAGCCATGGTCGGAAACTGAAGCAGAGCAAACGACAACGTTGGAATGCCCCCGATGAACACGGCAGCAAAGACGGCTAGCAGAAACCCCGTCGCCGCCGCCGCTAGCCCTTGGCCAACGGCGACCGAACAAGCCAGACCAACAATAAGACCGATGAAGGCCCCGCCAACGTTTAGCACCTGCCCGATGGACTGCCGAAGCAGCCGACCGGAGAACACGGGCTCTCGGCCTAAGGCAACAAGCGCAGCAACAAGCCCAGAAAGACCCAGGGCAGCAAGGCCAAAGTATTGGAGGTTTTGGGCAGCCGCAATTTCCTCCTTACGTAACGCAAGCCAGTGCGACAAAGGCGATGGCATCCAGCCATACGCCTGATGCTCGACAAAACCGATAACGGCAGACGTTATACCGATGGCTAGCGCTCTACGGATTAGCAACTCGAACGGAATAGTGGCGGGCGAATTCATGTTGGCTAACTATTAATTAGATTTCATTTGTGAAATATAACCCCCGCAGGTTATGCCGCATAACCCCGCTTGTCAAACGCCATCCTTCTGTTTTGAAAGGGTTTTGGTAATTTTGCCAGGGCGGAATCGCCGGCAAAGGCGGCGTTAGATTCCCCGCCCGCCGATGGCCCGCAAAAACTCCTGCCGCAACTGGCTGTCGTCCTTGAAGCAGCCGGTGAAGGCCTGGGTGACGACCCGTTCGTCGCCGCGCCGGTCTTCCCCCAGCAGCAGGCACAGCTGCTCGGCCTCGATGACGCAGGCGGCGCCCTTGGCCTTGCCGTGGGCGACCAGGGCCTCGGCCACGTCGCGGGTCATCCATTCCTGGTAGGTGAAGCGGTGGCCGATGGCGTCCACCATGCGGGCGATGCGGCCGAAGCCGTGCAGCCGCCCGCCGGGGACGTAGGCCACGTGGGCGATGCCGCGGAAGGGAACGAGGTGGTGGGGGCAGACGCCGTGGACGGCGATGCCCCGCACCACCACCAGGTCTTCGCGGGGGTCGGCGAAGCCTTCCCCCAGGGCGTCGGCGGGGTCCAGGCCGTAGCCGCCGAGGAGGCGCTTTTCCCACAGGTCGCGCACCCGCTTGGCGGTGCGCCCGGTGTGGACGGAGTCGGGGGAGACGCCGGCGGCCCGCAGCAGGTCGGTGACGGCCTGTTCGAAGGCCGCGCCGTCGAAGGTGCCGACGCGGGGAATGCCGATGCCGTTGGCGGGAGGCGTGGAGGGACAGGATTCGTCGTCGCAGCAGTGGCTCATGGCGGGGCTCGCAAAGGGCTGGGGAGTTTCTTGTAGCACGGCCCCGGCGGGGGTGTCAAAGCCGGCTCAGGCGTCTTCGGCGAGGGGAAAGGCGAGGAGGAATTCGGCGCCGACGTTGCCGTTGCGGACCGAAAGCTGGCCGCCGAGGCCGTTTTCGAGGATGCTCTTGGCCAGGTAGAGGCCGACGCCGGGGCCCCGTTCCTTGGTGGTGAAATAGGGGTCGAAGATTCGCGGCAGGATGTCGGCGGGGATGCCGCCGGCGTTGTCGCCGATGGTCAGCTGCCCGTTGTTGCCGTCCCGTTCCAGGCGCAGGGCGATGCGCGGGTCGGCGACGCGGCGGGCGGCGAGGATTTCCCTGGCGTTGTTGAGGATGTGCAGCACCGCCTGGGTGAATTCCACCGGGTAGCCCAGTACCGGGGCGGGTGGGGCGGGGGGGAAGTCGACGGCGATGCGCTGCTGCTTCAGGTCGGCGCCCATGGCGGCGACGGCCTCGCGGACGGCATTACCGGCGTCGAACACGCGCCGGTCGCGCTCCGAGAGGGTCAGGGCGCGGAAGCGGTCGATGGTCTCGGACATGCCCCGGATGATGCGCTGGGCGTCCTGCTCGGCCTGGGTCAGCATCGCGTCGTCCAGCTCGCCGTGGTCGAAGGCGTCCTTGACGTTGGCGATGAGGAGGCCGAGGGCGTTGAGGGGCTGGCGCCAGTGGTGGGCGATGTTGCTGATGAGCTCGCCGAGGGCGGCGTGGCGGGCCTGGACGATCAGCAGGTGGTCCTTGGCGCGGCTTTTCGCCACCTCCTCGTTCACGCGCTGCTGGAGGCCGGCGTTGAGACGCCGCATTTCGGCGAGAAAATAAAGGATAATCGCCGAAATCAGGGAGGCGGCGAGGAAGGAGGCCACCAGGCCGGTGAGCAGGTAGTCGGCGGTGATTTCCCCCAGCAGCAGCAGGCCCATCCCCGAGACGATGATTTCGGTGAGGACGATGGCGCCGGCCACGGCGTACAGCCACAGCTTGACCGCCGAGCAGCGCTGGAGGAGGGCCAGGATCGGCACGGCTCGGTCGCTCAGGTGGCGGGGGGCGCGGCGGGCCGGGGTTCGTCGAGGGGGAAGGGGGCGCGGGAAAGGGCGGACATCATGGTTTTCTAACCTCTGTTTCGCTCGTCGCGGGGGCGGATAGGGCCTTGCCGATGAAGCGTCGGGTTTTGGCGGTAAGGGAAACGTTCATCCTATTTCCTCTTGATGCGCATTAAGTCGGCGATGGGTGAAAACTGATAAAAATGCTAATCCGGATAATTATAGCCGGGCTTTTCGCATGCGGATAAGGAATTTCGAGTTGCCTCTATTGGTCGCCGTGGCCCTGTTTGCGTTCGCGGGCGGTTTGCTGCTTCCCCGCCTGTGGCCCCTGCTTCCCGCCGTCCATGTGCATTTGGCCCTGGCCGTGGGGGTCATGCCGCTGATTTTCGGCGCCATGCGGCATTTCATCCCCGTGCTGACCCGCGGCGGCGAGGGGCGGGGGCTGGCCCTGCTGCCTTTTGCCGCCATGGGGGCGGGGATGCTGGCGGTGGGGATGTTCGTCCGCGGCGAGTTGCTTTCGCCCGGCTTGCCGGTGGCCGCGGCGATGGCGTGGGCGGCGGCAGCGGTTCTGGCCGCGTGGGCCCTGCGGCGGGGCCGCGCCATGCTCGGCTCGCCCCATCCCTGCCTGCACTGGTACGTGGCGGCCCTGCTGTGCCTGATGCTGGCCTTGCTGGCCGTGGCGGCCATGCCGGTTTGGCCGGGGGAGCGCCTGGCCCTGAAGCGCTTTCACCTCCATCTCAACCTGCTGGGCTTCGTCGGCCTGACGGCGCTGGGCACCCTCCAAGTGCTGCTGCCGACCGCTGCGGGGCGCTTCGACCCGGGGGCGGCGCTGCGCTTGAGGCAGGGTTTGCCCTGGGCCGTGGCGGGGGTGCTGCTGACGGCGGTGGGCGCCGCGTGGTGGCCTCCCCTCGCCTGGCTGGCGCTGGCGGCCTGGGGGAAGGTGCTGTGGCGCCTGGGGCGGGAATGGTGGGCCGCCTATCAGCAGGAACTGCGGGCTTTTCACGGCGCGGTGCCCTCCCTGGGGCTGTCGGCTGTCGGTTTGGCGGCCGCCCTGGCCGCCGGGGGCGCCCAGGCAGGCGGCGCGGCTTCCGCCACGGGGACGGCCCATCTGTTCATCCTGGGCTTTCTCTTTCCCCTCGTCACCGGCGCCGCGGGCCAATTGCTGCCCCTGTGGCTGCAGCCCGGCCGCCAGACGGCGTGGCACGAGCAGGCCCGGCGGCGGCTTACCCGCTGGGCGGGCCTGCGGGCGGCGGTGTTCCTGGCCGGCGGCCTGGCGGTTCTGGGCGGGTGGCCGGGGGGATTTTTTCTCGCCTTGCTGGGGTTGGCCCATTTCGCCGCCGGCGTGGCGGCGGTCGCGGCGAAAAGGCCGCAAACCGGCTAGGGGCTTAATTTTTAAGTGATGTTTTGCATGAAGTCGGATATAATCGGCCAATGAACCAGAGTGCCCTTATCAGCCGTTTCCCGCCCCCCCTGGGCGGCGTCGCCCTCCCCGGGCTGGTTTGACCCGCTTTTTTCCGCCTACCCACCCTTAAGATGTTTGGATTGACCGCCATGCTGCATACCGATCTCCCGCTGTTCAAGATCAAGGGCAAGTCCCTGTTGCCCATTGTCCAGGGGGGCATGGGGATCGGCATTTCCGCCCACAAGCTGGCGGGGGCGGTGGCCAGGGAAGGCGCGGTGGGCACCATCGCCAGCGTGGACTTGCGCCACCATCATGAAGATTTGCTGGAGCGCACCCGCAAGGACAAGCGCCAGGAAACCATCAACAACGCCAACCTGGAAGCCCTGGACCGGGAGATCAAGGGCGCCAAGGAAATCGCCCAGGGCGAGGGCATGATCGCGGTGAACGTGATGAAGGCGGTGACCGAGCATCCCCTCTACGTGCGCCAGTCCTGCGAGAGCGGCGCCGACGCCATCGTGATGGGCGCCGGCCTGCCCCTGGACCTGCCGGAGCTGGCCAGCGGCTTTCCCAACGTGGCCCTGATCCCCATCCTCTCCGACGTGCGCGGCGTGACCGTGGTGCTGAAGAAGTGGATGCGCAAGAATTTCCTCCCCGACGCCATCGTGCTGGAGCATCCCCGCTACGCTGGCGGCCACCTGGGCGCCCCCAAGCCGGAGGACCTCACCGACCCGCGCTTCGACTTCCCCGGCGTGATCGAGGGCATTCTCAACCTGTTCAAGGACCTGGGCATCGAGAAGGAGCGCATTCCCCTCATTCCCGCCGGCGGCATCAATACCCACGAGAAGCTGAAGGCGCTTCTGGCCATGGGCGCCAGCGCCGTGCAGCTGGGCACGCCCTTCGCCGTCACCCAGGAAGGGGACGCCCATCCCAACTTCAAGAAGGTGCTGGCCGAGGCCAAGCCCGAGGACATCGTCACCTTCATGAGCGCCGCCGGCCTGCCCGCCCGGGGCGTGCTCACCCCCTGGCTGAAGAACTACCTCAGCCGCGAGAGCGTCCTGATGGCCAAGGCCGACGCCCTGCGCGCCAAGTGCGCCACCGCGGTGAACTGCCTGTCCATGTGCGGTCTGCGGGATGGCATCAACAAGGCCGGCCAGTTCTGCATCGATTCCCAGCTGGCCTCCGCCATGAAGGGCGAGGTGAGCAAGGGCCTGTTCTTCCGCGGTTCGGAAAGCCTGCCTTTCGGTTCGGCCATCCGCTCGGTGCACGAGCTGATCGACTACATGCTCAACGGCAACAAGCCGGCCCTGGCCTGAGCCATCCCGCGGCGAACAAAAAAGCCGGCCTCGAGGCCGGCTTTTTTATTGCCCTTGAGGCCTATTCGCCGTTCAGCCCCGTTCCCGCGATGCGGTCGTAGTAGCGGGCGCGGTAGATGAGGCGCTTGCGGCCGTCGCAATCGGTGAAGCCGGCGCGGTCGTGGAGGACGTTGTTGCAGATCAGCCCCATGCCCGGCTCCAGCTTGCCCCGGAAAACGTAGGGCGAGGGGCTGGCGAGGATGTCTTCCAGGGCCGCCACCGCCGCCTTCACCGCCGGGTCGTCCTTCCAGGCGATGGAGCGGGTGCGGGCGGTGTAGCGCATGTGCAGGCTGCCGCTGCCTGGCAGCACGGCGAACACCGGCCCCGACTGGTCGGGCCGGGCCATCACGTTCTCGTCCATGCGCGCCGGGACGGTCATGGCGTCGGGCTGCATGAGGGCGCGGATATGGCCGGGATTCGATTCCCGTAGGGCGATGTAGGCGATCTCCTGGTCAAGGAGCTGATTCTCGCCGCCATCCGGGGCGCTCTGCACGCAGTGGAGCAGCAGGCCCAGAATCCAGTGGTCGGGGGTGTTGTAGTAGCCGTCGGTGTGCCAGCGGATGGGCTTGTTGGTGTAGGGGATGTAGTCCCCCTTGCCCCGGTTGTCGTCGTTCTCCGCCACGGTGAGGGCGGAGAGGCCGTCGCCGTCGGTCATCAGGTGGCTGTCCAGGCGCTCCAGGCCGAGGGCGCGGCCCACTTCCCGGGGGATGGCCTTGTCCGGGTCGGTGCCGCAGGGGGTGGCGTAGATCGCCATGTTGGCCTTGCGGCAGCGTTCCCGCACCGCCGCTACCTCTGCCGCCGAGGGGTGGCGGGGGTCCTGGATTTCCACCACCAGCTGTTCCAGCTTGGCGGGGTAGTCCGCCAGCTTGGCGTCGCGCCAGCGCAGGTAGGCGTCATGGTTGTCGGGATGAAAGGGGGAGTCGTTCATGGATAGCCTCGATCAGCCGGGTTGTCCGTCCGCGCGGGGACGCAGGTAGGCGGGGACGTACTTGATGCTCCACATGATAAAGCAAACCAGCCATAGCAGCGCCGCCGCCAGGTAAAAATGCGTCGCCCCGGCCAGGGGCAGGTCCCCGGCGATGCGCAGCAGGGGCACGGCCTGGAAGGCGAGGAACAGCCGCCAGGTGGCGCCGTCCGCCGCCAGGGGGCGGCCGGAGTGGCCCAGGGTGACCCGGCTGGCCATGGCCAGCAGCATGGAGGTGAAATAGCCGATGGTCAGGGCGTGGAGGGGGGCCGTGCCGAGGACGTACCAGCCGCCGAGCTGGAGCAGGCTTTGCAGGGCGAACAGGCTCAAGGCGATGCCCAGCCAGGCGAAGCCGATATGCGCCACGGTGAGCAGCCGGTCCGCGCGGAAGGCGCGGCTAAAGCCCCACAGGCGGGCGAGATGGAACGCCACCGCCGCCATGGGGGCGTCGGCCAGCCACAGCCAGCCGTGGAGGCCGGCAAGGTCGAGCAGGGCGTGGAGCGCCATGCCGCCCAGGAGGGCGAACAGGGCCCAGTAGGGACGGCGTTGCTCGAAATCCGGCAGGACGGAGGCGGAGAAGAAGGGAATCATGCGGTGGCTGACCGAGACGAAGGTGGGCAGGAGGAACAGCCAGACGCCGCCGACGATGGAAAGGCGCAGGAAAAAATAGGCGTCGCTGAGGAGCCACGCCAGGTAGGACGCCGCTCCCGCCGCTCCCGCCAGGAGGACGCCGATGACGGTATAAGCGTGGCGCTTGTCCGGGTGGCCGCTGCGGCGGATGACGCTACGCAGGCCGTTCCAGCCCGTGAGCCAGCCGGCCAGGATCAGCACCGCGGCCAGGGCCAGGAAGGGGCGTCCCAGAAGGAGGGCGGGGTAGAACAGCAGGGCGCCCGCCGCCATCAGCAGGAAGGCGGGCAGGTAGTGGCGCCGCGCCACCTCCTCGCCGTTGACCCAGCGGGGGGCGGCCGTCATCAGGAAGCCGAAGACGAAAAAGGGGAAGAAGCCGTACAGCATGAGGAAGGCGTGGGCCCACATGGCGGGCACCGCCCAGGCCGGTGGCGGATAAAGGCCGCCGTAGCGGCCAAGCAGGTCCGTCAGCCACCAGGCCAGGGCGAGGATGGCCTGGGTGGCGCCGGCGAGGAACATTGGCCGGTGGGGGGCGGCGGTAAGAATTTGCCAGGAAGAGGGCTGGGGCATGGCGCGTCGGAGGGCTATCAAGGATAAGCGACAGCTTAAGGGAGAATCACGGGAAATTCATTGATTTCCCTTAAGCGCCTATTTCAGTGGGGGCATACCCCCGCGCCGTAGCCTTTGGGGTGCGGCCAGAAAGCGTATCTGCTTTTCCGCGGCGCGGGGCATGAGTCTACTGAATAGGCTCTAGGCCCGTCTTATTTCGCCGCTGGGGCGCTTTGCAGCTGGAACGCGGCGTGGCAGGCGACGCACTTCTGCATCACCGCGCCCATTTGCGCCAGGGTGTGCTTGGGGTCTCCCAGGGACTCGGCGTCCAGGGCGATCTGGTCGAAATCGCCGTGGACCGAGAGGCCGAATTGCTTGAACCCGAGGGGCAGCTTGGCCATCAGCGCCGGCGGCACTTCGTGGGTGGCGGCGCGGCCCAGGGAGCGGGCGGTGGCGGCCACGGTCTTCATGTCCTCCCGGGTGAGGGCGTCGGTCATGCCCTGGAGGCCACTGAGGAAGGCGCGCATTTCCGTCAGGATCAGGCCCCGTTCCTGGGGAGCGAGAACGATGGCTTGGCGGCCGTCCTCCGCCGTGGTGGTGGAGCCGCCGGCAATGAGCTTGTAGGCGATGGCGCCGAGAATGGCGAGGAGGATGACGATGATGGCGGGGCAGAGTTTCGAGGGGATGCGGATGGTCATGGTGGGCTCCGTTTGGTTTCAGGACGCGCGGCGCAAAACGCCGCTCAGGTAAAGGGGGAAAACTTTTTTGGCTTGGGCGGCGATGGCGCGTTTGCCGCCGAACATTGCCGCCTGCACCGCTAGGCCCTGGATCATGCCGAGGAACAGGGTGGCGGCGGCGTGTTCATCCAGTTCTGG
>JAJZVC010000070.1 GCA_021845865.1 Pseudomonadota bacterium
CTCGGTGGAACAGTCCAGCGGCATCGAACAAGTGAACCAGGCGGTGACCCAGATGGACGAAGTGACGCAGCAGAACGCGGCCCTGGTGGAAGAGGCGGCGGCGGCGGAGGCTCTCCAGGAACAGTCCGAAGGACTGGCCCAGGCGGTGAGCGTCTTCAGGCTCGACACCGGGTCAGCGGTGGCGGCGGCCAAACGGCCCGCGGTCCACGAAGAGCCTCAGGCGGAAAAAGCCGAGGAGGGCCAGCCCAAGGCCAAGCACGCCGGCAAGGTGGTGCCGCACCCGGCCAGCCATGCCAAGCCGCAGGCTCCTCGTGCCGCGCGCTCCGGCGGCAAGATGCTGGCCCACAAGCCGGCGGAAGATGCCGAGGAGTGGTCGGAGTTCTAGTTTCGACGCGGGAGGGCGCATTCCCCTTGCAAAGGGCAGCTTAGCCAACTGCCGCCTCCGTTTTGCTCTCCCGTTTTTTTTATTCCGCGATGGGCGGCTGGGCCGCCCATCCACTGCCAGGAGTACTGTCATGCAGGAATTGACCGATATCACCGAGGCTGGGATTCCCTCCGCCAGCGCCGAGAACGAGTATCTGACCTTTTCCCTGGGCCAGGAAGAATACGGCGTCGATATTCTCAAGGTACAGGAGATACGGGGCTACGAAACGGTAACCCATATCGCCAACACGCCCGAATACATCAAGGGCGTGATCAACTTGCGGGGGATCATCGTCCCCATCATCGACATGCGCCTTAAATTCCACCTGGATCACGCCGACTACAACGAACTGACGGTGGTGATCATCCTCAATGTCGGCGGACGGGTGATCGGCATGGTGGTGGACGGGGTATCCGACGTCATCACCCTCAAGCCGGAACAAATCAAGCCTTCACCGGAGTTCGGCGCCGCCATCGATGCGCGCTATATCACGGGGGTCGGCACCGTGGAAGACCGGATGCTGATTTTGGTGGATATCCAGAAGCTTCTGGGGGGCATAGACATGCAGACCATGGAGCGCATTGCCGCCTGAGCCGGCTTGGGATGCCGTGGAATAAGCACCGGCCCCGTCATGGGGCCGGTGTTTTTTTACAGCGGGCGGGAAACCCGCTTGATGCTCGGGTCCTCGTCGTTCTGGGCGATGGCGAAGCCCAGATTGGCGCATAGCTTGAGCATGTTCTTGTTGTTGGCCAGCACTTCGCCTTCCATGACCTTCAATCCCCGGCTGCGGGCGGCGTGGAAGAGGCAGTTCATCAGCTTGGAGCCGATGCCCTTGCCCTGCCATTCGTCCGTCACCACCAGGGCGAACTCGCAGCTCTTGCCGTCGGGATTGATGGCGTAGCGGCAGACGCCCAGTTCCTGCTCCTTGCCGTCCTGCTCGATGACGGCGATGAGGGCCATCTCCCGGTCGTAATCGATCTGGGTGAAGCGCACCAGCATGGTCTGGGTCAGTTCCTGCAGGGTGTTCATGAAGCGGAAGAACTTGGATTGCTCCGACAGGCCGCGCACGAACTGCTGTTCGATTTCCGCGTCCTCCGGGCGGATGGGGCGGATGGTGATGTCGGTGCCGTCCGGCAATTGCCATTGGTCGATGAGATGCACCGGGTAGGGGTAGATCGCCATGTGGGCGTAGCGTTCTTGGGCGGTGGAGACATGGTCCACCACCACCCGGGCGTCCACCGCCAGGGCGCCGGACTCGTCGACGATCAGGGGGTTGATGTCCATTTCCTTGAGCCAGGGCAGCTCGCAGACCATTTCCGATACCCGCAGCAGCACTGATTCCAGGGCCTCCATGGCCACCGGCGGCATGTGGCGGAAAGCGCCGAGCATTTTCGCCACCCGGGTGCGGCCGATGAGGTCCTTGACCAGGAAGCCGTTGAGTGGGGGCAGGGCCACGGCCCGGTCGCCCATCACCTCCACCGCCGTGCCGCCGGCGCCGAAGGTGATGATGGGGCCGAACACAGGGTCGTTGGTGACGCCGATCATCAGTTCCCGGCCATTGGGCTTGACGATCATGGGTTCCACCGAGATGCCCTCGACGCGCGCGTTGGGACGGTGCTTCTTCACCGCCGTGAGGATTTCGTTGTAGCCGGCCCGCACCGCGTGGGCGTTGCCGAGGTTGAGGCGCACCCCGCCGGCGTCGGATTTGTGGGTGATGTCCGGGGAGTTGATCTTCAGCGCGGCGGGGAAGCCGAACTGTTCCGCCAGCAGCAGGGCCTCGTTGGGGCTGTGGGCCACCATGGTCTTTGCCACCGGGATGTGGAAGGCCGCCAGCAGGGCCTTGGATTCCATCTCGTTGAGCACCTTGCGCCGCTCCGCCAGGGCGGATTCGATCACCATCCGCGCGCCTTCCACGTCGGGCTCGGTCTGGTGGGTGAGGGAGCCCGGCGCCTGCATCAGCAGCCGGCGGTTCTGGTGGTAGGCGGTGATGTAGGAGAAGGCCTCCACCGCCGGTTCCGGGGTGCGGAAGGTGGGAATGCGGGATTTGCCCAGCAGCTGCCGCCCCTTCATGATCTGGGTGTCGCCCATCCAGCAGGTGAGGAGGGGCTTGTTGTACTGCTGCGCCACCTCGATCACCGCTTCGCCCACCTCCAGGGGGCGGGTCATGGCCTGGGGGGTGAGGATGACCAGCACTCCGTCCACGCCGGGGTCCTCCATGCACGCCTGGACCGTGTCACGGTAGCGCTGGGGGCTGGCGTCGCCGATGATGTCCACCGGGTTGCCGTGGGACCAGGTGGAGGGAAGGAATTCGTTGAGGCGGGCGACGGATTCCGGCGCCAGTTCCGCCAGCTGGATGTCCAGGTCGGCCACCCGGTCCGCCGCCATGGCGCCGGGGCCGCCGCCGTTGGTGACGATGGCGAGGCGGTTGCCGGTGGGGCGGTAGGGGGAGGTGAGGGCCTTGGCGGCGGTGAACAATTGGGAGATGGTCATTACCCGCACCACGCCGGCCCGGCGCAGGGCGGCGTCAAAGACGTCGTCCGCCCCCACCAGGGCGCCGGTGTGGGACACGGCGGCCTGGGAACCGGTCTTGTGCCGCCCCACCTTGACCACGATCACCGGCTTGATGCGGGCGGCGGCGCGGAGGGCGGAGACGAAGCTGCGGGACTGATGGATGCCCTCGATGTAGAGGAGGATGCTCTCGGTCTGGGCGTCGGACACCAGGAAGTCGAGGATTTCGCCGAAGTCGATGTCCGCCGAGATGCCCATGGACACCACGCTGGAAAAGCCCACGCCGTTGGCGTGGGCCCAGTCCAGGATGGCGGTGCACAGGGCGCCGGACTGGGACACCAGGGCCAGGTTGCCCGCCGTGGCCGTGCCCTTGTAGAAGGTGGCGTTGAGGCCGATGCTGGGGCGCATGATGCCCAGGCAGTTGGGGCCGAGGAGGCGGATGCCGTACATTTTGGCCGTTTCCACCACCGCTTTCTGCAGGGCGGCGCCCTTGGGGCCGATTTCGCTGAAGCCGGCGGAAAGGATGATGGCGGCCTTGACCCCGTGCTTGCCGCAGCGGTCGATGATGTCCGGGATGGTGGGGGCGGGAGTGGCGACCACCGCCAGTTCGATGGGGTGGTTGATGTCCTCGATGGCCGCGTAGATGGGCTTGTTCCGGATTTTCTTGTATTTCGGGTTGATGCCGTAAACCTCGCCCTCGAAGCCTTCCAGCAGGTTCTTGAAGACGATGGTGCCGACCTTGTCGGCCCGGTTGCTGGCGCCGAAGACGACGACGGATTTGGGGGAGAACAGAACGTTGAGGTAATGCTGCGCCATGCGGAATTGGCCTTTCGTCTTGTTGTGCGCAAAAAGCTTAACGCGGGTTTGTGTCAGCTTGCGTGCGGTCCGTTTGCCGGGCCGCTCGCTTCCCCCGGCGGCCCTTATTGAATTTCGCGTGGTGGAAATGGTCGCCGCGAGCGGCTAAACTGGTCCCAACCCCCATGGATTATAGCCAATAAATGCACACCGCCTTCATTTCCCATACTGACTGCCTGAAGCACGACATGGGCAGCCATCACCCGGAAAGCCCCGCGCGCCTGCGGGCGATCAAGGATCGCCTGATCGCTTCCGGCCTGTTCGACCTGCTCGTCCACCACGACGCGCCCTTGGCGACGCGGCAGCAGCTGGAGCGGGTCCATGCCCCGGATTACGTGGAGAGCATCTTCCAGGCCTCCCCCGGCGAGGGGCTGGTGCACCTGGACGGCGATACCGCCATGAATCCCTATACCCTGCACGCGGCGCTGCGGGCTGCCGGCGCGGTCGTGCTGGGCGTGGACCTGGTGATGCGCCACGACGTGGAAAACGTCTTCTGCAGCGTGCGCCCGCCCGGCCACCATGCCGAGAGGGCGGCGGCCATGGGATTCTGCCTGTTCAACAACGTGGCGGTGGGCGCGGCCCATGCCTTGGCGGCCCATGGCCTGAAGAAAGTGGCCATCGTGGATTTCGATGTCCACCATGGCAACGGCACCGAGGATATTTTCCACGACAATCCCCAGGTGATGCTGTGCTCCACGTTCCAGCATCCCTACTACCCCTACAAGGGAGCGGATTCCGGCAACGACCATATCATCAACGTGCCGCTGCCCGCCTATAGCAGCGGCGACGTCTTCCGCGCCGCCGTCACCGACCGCTGGCTGCCCGCCCTGGAGCGCTTCCAGCCCGAGCTGCTGTTCGTTTCCGCGGGGTTCGACGCCCACCGGGCCGACGACATGGCCATGCTTGGACTGGTGGAAGACGACTACGTCTGGGTGACCCAGCAAATCAAGGGGGTGGCGGCGAAATACGCCGACAACCGCATCGTCTCCACGCTGGAAGGGGGCTACGAGCTGGATGCCCTGGCCCGTTGCGTCGAGGCCCACATCAAAGTGCTGGCGACTTGAGCTTCCGGTCCAAGTGGCGCATAATTCGGCCCTCCAATGGCGGGCCTCCCCGCATTGCAGGGTGGTGAACCTGGTCAGGTCCGGAAGGAAGCAGCCACAGCCATTTACTGCAAGTGCCGGGGGTTGGGCTCGCCACCCTTCCCAAAGCAGGCGAGCACGTTGTCCCCCAAGGGGATTTCCTGCGGGCACCGGCCTCGCTTGTCGTGCTGGTTTGCACTGTCCGCGCCCGGTCTTCGCGTTCTCGCCTGCTTTGGGAAGGGTGGCGCTCCTGCCGCCGGTCTTGCTGGTGGTTTCTGATACAATCCCAACCCTATGAGCTACCAAGTCCTTGCGCGCAAATGGCGCCCGAAAACCTTCGCCGAGGTGGTGGGCCAGGGGCACGTGGTCCAGGCCCTGTCCAACGCCCTGGAGCACGGCCGCCTGCACCACGCCTACCTGCTCACCGGCACCCGTGGGGTGGGCAAGACCACCCTGGCGCGCATCCTGGCCAAATCCCTCAATTGCGAAACCGGCGTCACCGCCACCCCTTGCGGCGAATGCACCGCCTGCCGGGAGATCGACGCCGGGCGCTTCGTGGACCTGCTGGAGCTGGACGCCGCGTCCAACACCGGCGTCGACAACATGCGGGAAATCCTGGACAACGCCCAGTACGCGCCCACCGCAGGGCGCTACAAGGTGTACCTGATCGACGAAGTGCACATGCTGTCCAAGTCGGCCTTCAACTCCATGCTGAAGACCCTGGAAGAGCCGCCGGCCCACGTCAAGTTCATCCTCGCCACCACCGACCCCCAGAAGGTGCCCATCACCGTTCTGTCCCGCTGCCTCCAGTTCAACCTCAAGCACCTGCCGCCGGTGGAAATCGCCGGCCAGCTGAAGAACGTGCTGGAGCGGGAAGGCATCCCCTTCGAGGTTCCGGCCTTGAACCTAGTGGCCCGCGCCGCCCAGGGCAGCATGCGGGACGCCCTGTCCCTGCTGGACCAGGCCATCGCCTACGGCGGCGGCAAGGTGGAGGAAGCCCAGGTGCGCGGCATGCTGGGGAGCATCGACCAGGGCTACCTGTTCGCCCTCCTCGAAGCCTTGTCCCGCAAGGACGGCCCAGCCCTGCTGGCCACCGCCGAGGAAATGGAAGGGCGGGGCTTGGCCTTCGACGCCGCCTTGCAGGAGTTGGGCGTGCTGCTGCACCAAGTCGCCCTGGCCCAGACCGTTCCCCAGGCCCTGCCGGACGATTTGCCCGAGCGCGCTCGCCTGCTGGAACTGGCCCAGGCCTTCGGCGCCGAGGACGTGCAGCTTTATTACCAGATCGCGCTTCATGGCCGGCGCGACCTGCCCCTGGCGCCGGACGAATACGCCGGCTTCACCATGACCTTGCTGCGGATGCTGGCCTTCGCCCCCGGCGAGGGCGGCGCGATGCCGCTATCCGCCCCCCGCGCCAACCCCGGTCCGGCCGCCGAGCGCCGCCCCATGCCACCCCGCCCCGCACCAGTGGCAGAATCCAGCCCCGCACCGGTGGCCGAACCCAGGTCCCAGGCGGCCGAACCGCCTCCTCCGCCTTGCCAGGAAGCGCCACGGCCCGCCGCCCCGGCTTCCGCCATGGGCTTCGACGGCGACTGGCCGGCTTTGGTGGAACGCCTCAAGATCGGCGGCATGGCCAAGATGCTGGCCCAGCACTGCGAACTGCGGAGCTACGAGAACGACGCCTTCGACTTGTGCGTGCCGGAGGAGCACCGGCACCTGACGGACCCTTCCTTCCAGGCCAAGCTCAAGGCCTCGGTGGACGATCTCTTCGGGCGCTCCATGCGGCTTAACGTGAGCGTCGGCGCCATTACCGGCATGACGCCGGCGGCGATCCAGGGCGAGGAGCGCCGCAAGAAGCAGGAGGAGGCCATCGCCGCCATCGAGCAGGACCCCTTCGTGCGCGAACTGGTGGAGACCATGGACGCGCGCATTATCGAATCAACCATCAAACCCGTTCAGTAGGAGCAGCAAATGATTAAAGGCGGTTTGGGCAACCTGATGAAACAGGCCCAGCAGATGCAGGCGAATATGGAGAAAATGCAGGAGCAGCTGGCCTCCATCGAAGTGGAAGGGCAAGCGGGCGCCGGCATGGTGAAGGTGACCATGACCTGCCGTCACGACGTGAAGCGCGTCACCATCGATCCTTCCGTCATGGACGACAAGGAAATGCTGGAGGACCTCATCGCCGCCGCCGTGAACGACGCCGTGCGCCGCGCCGAGCAGACCAGCCAGGAGAAGATGGCGGGCTTCACCGCCGGCCTGAACCTGCCTCCCGGCCTCAAGCTGCCGTTCTGATTTTTTCCGCGTCCCTCGCCCGTTCCCGGGTGAGGGGCTTGAAAGCATGAAAACCCCCTCCAGCCTTGAAAACCTGATCCAGGCCCTGCGCTGTCTCCCCGGCGTGGGGCCGAAATCCGCCCAGCGCATGGCCTACCACCTGTTGCAGCGGGACCAGGCCGGCGCCCGCCGCTTGGCCCAGGCCCTGGACCATGCCCTGGGAACCATCCGCCATTGCCGGATGTGCAACAACTTCAGCGAGGAGGAGGTGTGCGAGCTGTGCGGCTCCCCCAAGCGGGACGCGGGGCTGCTGTGCGTGGTGGAAATGCCCGCCGACCTGGTGATGATGGAGCAGACCCAGGGCTATCGCGGCCTGTATTTTGTCCTCATGGGGCGGCTTTCGCCCCTGGACGGCGTGGGACCGAAGGAAATCCATCTCGACCGCCTGCTGAAGCGGGCCAGCGACGGCGCGGTGCGGGAAGTGATCCTCGCCACCAACTTCACGGTGGAAGGGGAGGCGACCGCCCATTATGTGGCCGAAATGCTGAAGGGGCGCGGCATCAAGGTCAGCCGCATCGCCCGCGGCCTGCCGGTGGGGGGGGAGCTGGAGCATGTGGACAGCGGCACCCTGGCCCAGGCGGTGGTGGACCGCCGCGAAATCTA
>JAJZVC010000071.1 GCA_021845865.1 Pseudomonadota bacterium
CAGCCGCCGAAGTCCACCATTTTCGCGCCCATGGCACGGTGAGTGGCGTTGAGGGGAGTCTGTTTCAACATGGCATTCCTTCCGCTAGCTGTCGCGCCAAAACAAAAAAGGGGTGAAGCCGGCGCTTACCGGCTTCACCCCTCTGTCCTTGGTACCTGAGAGATTACCGCGGCATCCGCGGCGTGCCCCTTCGGTGGGCGGTCGAACCGCCGGCTCTCCAGAGTCGCCAATCCCGGGAAGTATCTGTGCCTGAGCGATTTCGGGCGATTGCGCCTTCGGCGTCGCGGATCCTCTCCGCGTCCTCTCCCCCCCAGGGTATTAGGCTGGCGAAACTATACCGCCGAGGCAGGGGAAAGGCAACTCGCTCAACCGGCCCTGGGATAGAACAAGTAGAGCCGATAGCCCACCGGCTGAATGTCGCGCACCTGCAGGTTGAGCTTGATCGCCATCTCCCCCGCGGCGGGGATGCCGGCCGCCACGTCCTTGCCCTGGGGCAGGTATTCGGCGGGGACGAAAACCCGTCGCAACAGGGCCTGGTCGGAGGCATCGGTGAGGGTCAGCTCCAGCAGGGGATACTCCTGGGTCACCGGGGCCCGGCTGCGCAGGGTGGCATTCAGAATCAGCACGTTGAGCCGCTGGGGGTCCGCCTGGAGATCGGAGCTGTCGATCCCCAACAGCTCGATGTGGCGCGGCAGTCCCACCCGGCATTGCAAAACGGCGCACATCTGGCTCAATAGCGGCTGCATTCCGGGAGCGCGGGCGGCGATCTCGGCACGGTAGACGTAGAGCACCTGCCCCCCCAGGAGCAAGGCCAGGAGCAGGCTGCCCAAGCCCCACAGCCAGCCGAGGCGGCGCGGTTTCGCTGCTTTTTTCTCCGGCTCCGCCGCCTCAACGGCGGGAGCGGCCTGTTCGGGTTCGTTGCCCGTTTCCTGGGCTTCCGGCTCGGGTTGAGGTTCCGTGGATACCGCAGGTGCTTCAGTTTCCGCGAGGACCGCCGCCCTTTCCGTTACTCCGCCCTCGTCAGCGGCGGGTTCATCAACCAGGATTTCCGGCGCGGGCTCTACCCCCTCCGCCAACGGGGACGCGGCTTCCTCGACGGCAGACACCCCCGTTTCCAGGGGGCGGGCAGGAGATTCCGCCGCCGTTTCGGCGACGATTTCCTCGACCGGTCGCGCTTCCGCCGCCGGCGCGGGGGCTTCGGTCTTCAGGCTGCGGCTGGCGTTGAACACCCGCTGGCACTTGCCGCAGCGCACTTCCCCCTGGTAGGCGTCCAGCTGCTGCTGGTTGACGCGGAAGGTGGTGCCGCAATGGGGGCAGGTGGTGAGCCAACTCACGCCTTCTTCACCCCGGACAGGCACACCCAGCCTTCATCCTCGCGCCGGGTGTCGATGTCGAACCATTGGCCGTACACCGCCGCCACTTCGTCGGCCTGGGTGGAAAGGATTCCCGACAGGACAATGCGTCCGCCGGCACGGGCGCTACCCGCCAGCATGGGCGCCAGGACCTTGAGGGGGTTGGTGAGGATGTTGGCCACCACCACGTCGGCCTGGAAAGACGGTGCCTCGTTGGGCAGGTAGAACTCCCCCCCCACCCGGTTGAGCTCGGCGTTCTGCTTCGCCGACAGGACGGCCTGGGGGTCGATGTCCACCCCCACCGTGCGGCCGGCCCCGAGCTTGAGGGCGGCGATGGCGAGAATGCCCGAGCCGCAGCCGTAGTCCAGCACCGTCTCGCCTCCCTTGAGGTTGGCGTCGAGCCATTGCAGGCACAGGCGGGTGGTGGGGTGGCTGCCGGTGCCGAAGGCCAGGCCGGGGTCGAGGGCGATGTTGATGGCGGACGGGTCGGGCGATTCGTGCCAGGTGGGCACGATCCACAGCCGCCGGGTGATGGGGATGGGGTCGAACTGGGACTGGGTCAGGCGCACCCAGTCGGCCTCCTCCAGGGGTTCCACGGTCCAACGCCCGGCCAGGTCGAGGCCGGCGGCCTGCGCCGCCTCTTCCATCAGGGCGGGGATGTCGGCGTCCTCGTCGAACAAGGCGCTGACCACGCTGTGGTTCCACACCCCCGGCGGTTCCTCGCCGGGCTCGCCGAAAATCGGCTGTTCCTGGTCGGTGCCGGCATCCGCGTCCTCGATGCTCGCCGACAGGGCGCCGAGGTCGAGGAGGATGTCGCTCAGGCGTTCGGCGGCGGCGTCACTGGTTTCGACCTTCAGGGATTGCCACGCCATGGGGCCCCTCCCGTCAGGATTTCGCCGCTTCCCGCAGCTTCTTCAGCTCGGCCAGCTTGTGTTCCAGGTAATGGATGCTGCAGCCGCCCTGGATGAAGTTGGCGTCGGTGAGCAGGTCCTGGTGCAGGGGGATGTTGGTGTCGATGCCGGCCACGATCATCTCCGACAGGGCGATGCGCATCCGCGCCATGGCCTGCTGGCGAGTGTCGCCGTAGGCGATGACCTTGCCGATCATGGAATCGTAGTGGGACGGCACGGTGTAGTTCTGATAGACGTGGGAATCCACCCGGATGCCGGGGCCGCCGGGGGCGTGGTACTGGTTGATGCGCCCCGGCGAGGGAATCAGGGTGTAGGCCCCCTCGGCATTGATGCGGCACTCCAGGGCATGGCCGCGGAAGGCGATGTCCTTCTGCTTGAAGCGCAGCTTCTCGCCGGCGGCGACGCGAATCTGCTCCTGGACGATGTCGATGCCGGTGATCATCTCGGTGACCGGATGTTCCACCTGGACCCGGGTGTTCATTTCGATGAAGAAGAACTCGCCGTCTTCGTACAGGAATTCGAAGGTACCGGCGCCCCGGTAGCCGATATCGCGGCAGGCCTGGGCGCAGCGTTCGCCGATGGCATCCCGCAGCTTGGAGTCGAGGCCCGGCGCCGGCGCCTCCTCGATGATTTTCTGGTGGCGACGCTGCATGGAGCAGTCCCGCTCGCCCAGGTGGACGGCGTTGCCGTGCTGGTCGGCCAGCACCTGGATCTCGATGTGGCGCGGATTCTCCAGGAATCGCTCCATGTACACCATGGGGTTGCCGAAGGCGGTTTGGGCCTCGGTGCGGGTCATGGACACGGCGTTGAGCAGGGCGGCTTCGGTATGCACCACCCGCATGCCGCGCCCGCCGCCGCCGCCGGCGGCCTTGATGATCACCGGGTAGCCCACTTCCCGGGCGATGCGGATGATCTCGTCGTTGTCTTCCGGCAGGGCGCCGTCGGAGCCGGGCACGCAGGGCACGCCGGATTGCTTCATGGCGTCCTTGGCGCTGACCTTGTCGCCCATCAGGCGGATGCTTTCGGGGCGCGGGCCGATGAAAGCGAAGCCGCTGTTCTCCACCCGCTCGGCGAAGTCGGCGTTTTCCGACAAGAAACCGTAGCCGGGATGAATAGCCTCGGCATCGGTCACCTCGGCGGCGCTGATGATGGCGGGAATATTGAGGTAGCTCTGGGTGGAGGAGGCGGGGCCGATGCACACCGATTCGTCCGCCAGCTTGACGTACTTGGCGTCGGCATCGGCCTCGGAATGCACCACCACGGTCTTGATGCCCAGCTCGCGGCAGGCCCGCTGGATGCGGAGGGCGATTTCGCCGCGGTTGGCGATGAGGATTTTTTCAAACATGGTCACGCTCGCGTGAAGCGTGAGAGACGAGGCGGGAGGAGGAAGACGGAGCCGGCCATTCCAGGCCGTCGCCCCTCGCCCCTCACCCCTCGCCCCTCACGGGGTTAACCGATAATGAACAGGGGTTCGCCGTATTCGACCGGCTGGCCGTTTTCGATCAGGATGGCCTTGATCACCCCGCCCTGGTCGGCCTCGATCTCGTTCAGCAGCTTCATCGCCTCGATGATGCACAGGGTGTCGCCGGCGCTGACGGACTGCCCCACTTCGACGAAGGGCTTGGCGCCGGGGGAGGAAGCACGGTAGAAGGTCCCCACCATGGGCGACTTGACCACATGGCCTTCCACTTCGGCCGGCGCCGCCTCGGCCGCCGGCGCCGCAACAGGCGCCGCAGCCGCAGCCGGGGCCATCGGCATCTGGTAGTGCTGGGGCATGGCCATCATCGGTTGGGACGCGCCGAAACGGCTGATGCGCACCTTTTCCTCGCCTTCCGTCAGCTCCAGCTCGGCGATGCCGGACTCCTGGACCAGATCGATGAGTTTTTTCAGTTTCCTCAGATCCATGTTCAACCTTTCATATGTTGTAGGGCGTAATCCAACGCCAGCGCATAGCCCTGGGCACCCAGACCGCTGATGACCCCCACCGCCAGATCGGAAAAGTAGGAGTGGTGGCGGAACGGTTCGCGCTTGTAGATGTTGGACAGATGAATTTCGACGAAGGGGATGGCCACCGCCGCCAAGGCGTCGCGCATGGCAACGCTGGTATGGGTGTAGGCAGCGGGATTGATCAGAATGAAATCGGCTTTCCCCCTGGCCTGCTGGATAGCATCCACCAACTCCCCTTCGGAGTTGCTTTGCTGACAGGAAAGGCGAACACCGGCTTTCTTGGCCTGGGCTTGCAGGCGCTTGTTGATGTCCTCCAGCGTGTCCTTCCCGTAGTGTCCGGGTTCTCGTATCCCCAGCAGGTTCAGATTGGGGCCATGCAGCACCAATACGGTTCCGGTCACCTGTTTCTCAGGCATGCCGTTTTCCCCCTGGCCATTATTTTTGACAGGCGCAAGTTTGCCGCAAGTTAGGTGAAATTGTCCAGCTTTTCGCCGATTTTCGGTAACTTATTGTCCCGTAAGGATTAGTTGCGGGGACCCTACAGCAGCTTCCGGAGAACCCCTTCCAGATCGGCCCTGGACAGGCCGCCGACCTGGGTGGTCACAATATTTCCCTCGCGGTCGATAATCACCGTGTAAGGCAGTCCACCCAGCCGGTTGCCGACTTTTGCCGACAATTCGACCCCTTCGGTCCCGCCCAGGAGGATCGGGTAGTTGATGCCGGTTTCGTCGGCGAAGCTCTGCACGTTCTGCGCCTCGTCGATGGCCACTCCGACGAACACCACCCCCTTGGCCCGGTATTGTTCCTGGACCTGGATGAAGTCGGGAATCTCCTCCCGGCAGGGCGGGCACCAGGGGGCCCAGAAGTTCAGCACCATCACCTTGCCCCGCCATTGCTTCAGGGGCTGGGCCTTGCCCTCGAGATCCGGGAACGAAGCGGCGAATACCGCGTCCGCTTTTACGGCTTCCGCCACCTTCGAGACCGCCGGGGCCTTGCTGTCGGAACAACCGGCCAGGCCACTGACCGCCGCCAGCCCCAGGGCCAGCATCAAACTCGCGAATTTCAAAGACCAGACTCCCAACTAGTTAAGGACGCGATCGAGGCTTTTCAGGAACTTGTCCGCCGGTTCGTAGCCCACCACCCGGCCGGCGGCGACCTCGCGCCCTTCCCGGTCGAAGAAAATCAGCCCCGGCGGCCCGAATAAGGTAAAGCGCTTCAGCAAGGCCTTGTCGTCGTCGCTGTTGGCGGTGACGTCCGCCTGGAGCAGCACCGCCTCCTTCAAGCGGGCCTGGACCCGGGGGTCGCTGAAGGTGAAGCGTTCGAATTCCTTACAGGACACGCACCAATCGGCGTAGAAATCCAGCATCACCGGCCGGCCCTTGGCTTCGGCCAGGCGCTGTTCCAGTTCGGCCACCGACTTGATTTTCTGGAACGGCAAGCGAGGCGCCTCCGCCGCCACCGCCTCGCCGGCGGCGGACAGCCGCAGGCCGGCCAGGGGCTGGAGAATGTCCCGGCCACCGGAGAGGGCGCCGAGCAGGATCGCGACCCCAGCCACCAGGGTCAGCACCCCCACTCCCTTCCAGAACTTGGCGAAGCCGCTGGCATTCACCGGCAGGGGGTCGAGGGCGTGGAGATAAATGGCGGAAACGATCAGCAGGGCCGCCCAGGCGAGCATGTGCGCCACCGCCGGGATCACCGGCGACACCAGCCAGATGGCCACCCCCAGCAGGAGCACGCCGAAAAAGGCTTTCACCGCGTTCATCCAGCCGCCGGCCCGGGGCAGCAGGGCGCCGGCGGACAGCCCCACCAGCAGCAGCGGCACCCCCATCCCCATGGCCATGGCGAACAGGGCCGAGCCCCCCAGCCAGACATTGTGGGTCTGGCCGATGTACAGCAGGGCGCCGGCCAGGGGCGCGGCGACGCAGGGACCGACGATCACCGCCGACAGCACGCCCATGACGAACACCCCCGCCAGGCTGCCGCCCTTCATCCTGTTGCTGGCGTCGGAAAAACGGCTCTGAAGGGCGCTAGGCAGCTGCAGCTCGTAGAAACCGAACATGGAGAAGGCCAGCAGCACGAAAACCGCCGCGAAGCCTCCCAGCACCCACGGATTCTGCAAGGCATTGGACAGCAGCGAGCCCGACAGCCCCGCCGCCACCCCGGCGACGGCATAGGTCACGGCCATGCCCAGGACGTAGGACAGGGAAAGGAGAAAACCCTGGGTCTTGGTGACCTGCCGCCCCTGGCCGACGATGATGCCGGAGAGGATGGGAATCATGGGGAACACGCAGGGCGTCAGGGCCAGCAGCAGGCCGAAGCCGAAGAAACTGGCGATCACCAGGCCGTAGCTGCCGCCGCGGAACAAGCCGGCAATGCGCGATTCCTCGCTCTGGGGCGCCTCTTGAGCCATCGGTGCCGGCTGAACCGCCGGCGCCGCCTGGGGAGCCTCCGCCTTGGCCGGCGCGGGCGCTGGCGCCGCCGCGGCAACGGCCGGCAGCACCAGCTCGGCCTTGCCCTCCACCGGCGGATAGCACACTCCCACGTCGGCGCAGCCCTGGGAAACGGCCTTGAGGACGATGGCTTGCGCCGCCGAGGCATCCTTCCTCTGAACCGGCAGCTTGATCGCCACCGCGTTGCGATGGATTTCCACCTTGCCGAAGTACTCGTCCTCCTTCGTCTTGCCGGCGGGAACCTGGGGCTTGCCCAGGGTCACGTCGGCCGGCTGGACGCTGAACTTGAACTTGTTGTGGTAAAGGTAATAGCCGTCGGCGACCTGATACCTCACCTCGACGGTGGAAGCATCCAGCACCTTGGCCGAGAACCGGAAGGCCTGCTCCGGCTCCAGCAAGTCCCCCTCCTCGGCGCCGTGGCCCAGCAGAGGCAAGCCGAAGAGACAGGCAATAAACAGCCAGCGGATCATGGGATCTCCTCTTGTTTCTGTTCGATTCATTGGTTTTATTGTGCTTCCGTCTCCGCCGCCACCCAGGCGAGATAGGGCGGAAGCCCGCCGCTTACTGGGACTGCGACGATTTCAGGAAGTTCGTAAGGATGACACTCCGTTATGGTTTGTTCAACCTTGCCGTAAAGCCGCTCCGGTGTTTTAATCAGGAGCGGTATCTCCTCGGCGCGCTCCACCTTTCCCTGCCAGCGGTAGACCGAAACGCAGGGGGCGAGAATGTTGACGCAGGCCGCCAGGCGTTCGGCCACCAGGCGCTCCGCCAGGCGTTCGGCGGCAGGACGGTCGGGCAGGTTGGTCACCACCAGCAACACCTTTTCCATCGGTACCCCATGTATCAATTCCTGATTCTGACGATTCTACTCGCTTTCCCGGTGCTGGAATTCACCCTGCTGTGGAAGCTGGCCGCC
>JAJZVC010000072.1 GCA_021845865.1 Pseudomonadota bacterium
GGCCCAGCAGGGTTCCCTGGCGTCGCGGGAGATGCAGCGGCGCTACGACATCGCCTACCGGCAGTGCATGACCAGCAAGGGAAACCAGGCGCCGGGGTACGCCGCCCCGGCGCCCGTGGCGCCCCCCATCGAGGCGGCGCCATATCCACCGCCGCCGCCGGGGAAACGCTAGGGCATGAAAAAAGCGGGCCGCCCTCTGGGCCGGCCCGCCTTCTTGTTCAGGGAGTCATGCAGTTATAGCTTGGACCTGACCCACTCGGCCACGGATTCCAAAGCCTTGGGCAGATTTTCCGGCTGAGTGCCGCCGGCCTGGGCCATGTCGGGCCGCCCGCCCCCCTTGCCGCCCACCTGCTGGGCAACAAAGTTGACCAGCTCGCCGGCCTTCACCTTGGCGGTGAGGTCGGCGGTGACGCCGGCGATCAGCGTCACCTTGCCGTCGGCGACGCTGGCCAGCACCACGGCGGCGCTCTTGAGCTTGTCCTTCAGCTTGTCCAGGGTCTCCCGCAGGGTCTTGGCATCCGCCCCTTCCAGGGTGGCGGCCAGGACCTGGGCGCCGTTGATGTCCACCGCCTGGTCGGCCAGGTCGTCGCCCTGGCTGGAAGCGAGCTTGGACTTGAGCTTGGCCAGTTCCTTTTCCAGGGACTTCACCTGGTCCTGCATCTGGGCGATCTTGCCCGGCAGTTCCTGCACCGGGGCCTTGAAGGCGCCGGCGGCCTGGGTCAGCAGGGTTTCCCGTTCCTGGACGTAGGCCAGGGCGTTGTCGCCGGTGACCGCTTCGATGCGGCGCACGCCGGCGGCGACGCCGCCTTCCATCACGATCTTGAACAGGCCGATGTCGCCGGTGCGGGCCACGTGGGTGCCGCCGCACAGTTCCTTGGAGGAGCCGATGGTCAGCACCCGCACCTCGTCGCCGTACTTCTCGCCGAACAGCATCATGGCGCCGGTTTTCTGGGCGTCCTCGATGGACATCTTGGCGGCGTCGGTGGCGGCGTTGGCGAGGATTTCGGCGTTGACGATGGCCTCCACGCGGCGGATTTCCTCAGGCGTCAGGGCCGCGTTGTGGGCGAAGTCGAAACGGGTCTTGTCCGGGTCGACGAGAGAACCTTTTTGCTGCACGTGGCCGCCCAGCACTTCCCGCAGGGCCTTGTGCATCAGGTGGGTGACGGAGTGGTTGCGCTGGGTGCGGGCGCGGCGATCGCCGTCCACCTTCGCGGCAACGCTGTCGCCCACCTTGAGGCTGCCGGACTTCAGGGCGCCGTGGTGGCCGAAGACGTCGGCCTGGATTTTCTGGGTGTCCTGGACTTCGAATAGCGACTGTCCCTCACCCCCAGCCCCTCTCCCGGAGGGCGAGGGGAGTTCGAGGGTGCCGGAGTCGCCCACCTGGCCGCCGGATTCGGCGTAGAAGGGGGTGTTGTCCAGCACCACCACGCCTTGCTGGCCGGCCTTCATTTCGTTGACCGGGGTGCCGTCCACGTAGAGGGCGGTGATCTTGGCCCCGGCCACTTCCAGCTTCTCGTAGCCGTGGAAGGTGGTGGGCTGGCCGCTGTATTCCAGGGCAGCGGCCATCTTGAACTTGCCGGCGGCCCGGGACTGCTCCTGCTGGCGGGCCATGGCGGCATCGAAGCCGGCCACGTCCACCGTCACGCCGTGCTCGCGGCACATGTCGGCGGTGAGGTCGAGGGGGAAGCCGTAGGTGTCGTGAAGCTTGAAGGCGGTGTCGCCGTTGAACAGCTTGGCGCCGGACTTGGCCAGCTCGGCCAGTTCCGCTTCCAGAATGGTCATGCCGTGCTCGATGGTTTCGAAGAAGCGCTCTTCTTCCATCTTCAGCACCTCGGTGACCCGGGCCCGGTTTTCCTTCAGTTCGGGATAGGCATCGCCCATCTGCGCCACCAGGTCGGCCACCAGCTTATGGAAGAAGGCGGCGCGGGCGCCCAGCTTGTAGCCGTGGCGGATGGCGCGGCGGATGATGCGGCGCAGCACGTAGCCGCGGCCTTCGTTGCCGGGGATGATGCCGTCGGCGATGAGGAAGGAGCAGGCGCGGATGTGGTCGGCCAGCACTTTCAGGGACGGGCTGTCCAGGTCGGCGCACTGGGTTTCCCGGGCGGCGGCCTTGATCAGGGCCTGGAACAGGTCGATTTCGTAGTTGGAATGCACATGCTGCAGCACGGCGGAGATGCGCTCCAGGCCCATGCCGGTGTCGACGCTGGGCTTGGGCAGGGGGTGCATGACGCCCTGCTCGTCCCGGTTGAACTGCATGAAGACGTTGTTCCAGATTTCAATGTAGCGGTCGCCGTCTTCCTCCGGGGTGCCCGGCAGGCCGCCCGGAATATGCTCGCCGTGGTCGTAGAAGATTTCGGTGCAGGGGCCGCAGGGGCCGGTGTCGCCCATCATCCAGAAGTTGTCGGAGGCGTAGCGGGCGCCCTTGTTGTCGCCGATGCGGATGACGCGCTCGGGAGCGAGGCCGATTTCCTGGGTCCAGATGTCGAAGGCTTCGTCGTCTTCGGCGTAGACCGTGACGTAGAGCTTTTCCTTGGGCAGCTTGAATACTTCGGTCAGCAGTTCCCAGGCGTACTGGATGGCGTCGCGCTTGAAGTAGTCGCCGAAGCTGAAGTTGCCCAGCATCTCGAAGAAGGTGTGGTGGCGGGCGGTGTAGCCGACGTTTTCCAGGTCGTTGTGCTTGCCGCCGGCGCGGACGCACTTCTGGGCGGTGGCGGCGCGGGTGTAGGGGCGCTTGTCGAAGCCCAGGAACACGTCCTTGAACTGGTTCATGCCCGCGTTGGTGAAGAGGAGCGTGGGGTCCTCGTGGGGCACCAGGGAACTGGAGGCCACCACGGTGTGGCCCTTGGAGGCGAAGTAGTCGAGGAATTTCTGGCGAATTTCGCTGCTTTTCATTTATAACAACCTGATCTCAATAATTATGTTGGCCAAGAGTCAAAAACTGTCCCGGCGTTCGCTTTCCCGTAGGCGCAGTCCCAGGGACTGGCCGGCGATGATGGCGGTGCTTTCCACTTTGCCCTTCACCATCACCTTGGTCTTTTCCGCCGGCAGGTCGCCGGAGGCGACCACCGCGATCTCGCCGCTGCCGTCGTCCAGGGTGTACTGCCGGATATCCAGCAGGGGCACCTTGGTTACGGATGTGACCGTGCCCCGCAGCTTGACCGCCTTGCCTTCGAAGTTGGCCGGCGCGGCGACGATGTCCTTGATCGGCGTCGTGCCGAAAGGAAGATAGTCGCAGCCACCCATGGCCAGCGCTCCGGCCAGGAAGCCGAGCAACAGCAATTTTCTCATGGCCTGCATTCCTCCATCAGCGGTCAATCCTCATCCTGGCCGAGGACGCGGAAAATCACGTCCATCCTGAAGCCGCGGCTGGCAAGGAAGCGCACTTGCCGGGCCTTGTCCTTGGCATCCACCGGCGGTTGGCCGAATTTTTTCGCCCATGCCGCCCGGGCGGTTTCCAGTTCGCTCTCCTTCAGCCCCGGCAGGGCGGCGCCGATGGCTTCCTCGCCGACGCCCTTTTCCCGCAGTTCCTGCACGATGCGCTGGGTGCCGTATTTTCCCCGCCGGGCGTGGATGATCTGCTCGGTGTAGCGCTCCTCCGACAGCCAGCCCCGCTTCTGGAAATCCTCCAGCAGGGCTTCTACCTCTTCTTCACCCTCGGCGTGGGGCGCCAGTTTGCGTTTCAGTTCCAGGCGGGAGTATTCGCGCCGCGACAGGAAGCCAAGGGCCCGTTGCCGGAGGGAAATGGCTTTTTCCGCCATTTCTATTTCTCGCCGGGTGTCCGCCGCTCAGCGGCGGGAGTTTCAGGCATTCCCGTCGGCAGGGTCCACCGTGGTCGGCATGCCGCTCACGCCCAAGGCGGCGCGGACCTTGTTCTCGATCTCGGCGGCGATGGCCTTGTGCTCTTTCAGGTATTCCCGGGCGTTGTCCTTGCCCTGGCCGATCTTGTCGCCATTGTAGGCATACCAGGCGCCGGACTTCTCGACGATCTTCTGGGCCACGCCCAGTTCGATGATTTCGCCCTCGCGGGAAATGCCCTCGCCGTAGAGGATGTCGAATTCGGCCTGCTTGAAGGGAGGCGCCACCTTGTTCTTGACCACTTTCACCTTGGTTTCGGAGCCGATGACTTCCTCGCCCTTCTTGATGGCGCCGGTGCGGCGGATATCGAGGCGCACGGAGGCGTAGAACTTGAGGGCGTTGCCGCCGGTGGTGGTCTCGGGGTTGCCGAACATGACGCCGATCTTCATCCGAATCTGGTTGATGAAGATCACCAGGGTGTTGCTGCGCTTGATGTTGGCGGTGAGCTTGCGCAGGGCCTGGGACATCAGGCGGGCCTGCAGGCCCATGTGGGAGTCGCCCATCTCGCCTTCGATTTCGGCCTTGGGGGTGAGGGCGGCGACGGAGTCGATCACCACCACGTCCACGGAGCCGGAGCGGACCAGCATGTCGGCGATTTCCAGCGCCTGTTCGCCGGTGTCCGGCTGGGAGATCAGCAGGTCGTCCACGTTAACCCCCAGCTTGCCGGCATAGACGGGGTCCAGGGCGTGTTCGGCGTCGATGAAGGCCGCGGTGCCGCCCAGCTTCTGCATCTCGGCGATCACTTGCAGGGTGAGGGTCGTCTTGCCGGAGGACTCCGGGCCGTAGATTTCCACGATCCGGCCCCGGGGCAGGCCGCCGATGCCGAGGGCGATGTCCAGGCCGAGGGAGCCGGTGGAAACGACTTGAATATCCTGGGACTCGGCGTGGTCGCCCAGCCGCATGATGGAACCCTTGCCGAACTGCTTCTCGATCTGGGCCAGCGCCGCTTGCAGAGCCTTGCTCTTGTTCTCGTCCATGTCTTGGTACCCCCGTGAAAATAATCAGCGGATTATGGCATATCTGCCGGGCGCGCCCAAGGGTTGGGAGGGGCAAAAACCGCCCTCGCCCGGCCGGTATTTTGCCCGGCCTTCGATGGCCGATGCCGTGCGGGGCCAGTAGGGAAGGGGCGTTAGGGGGATTTCAGGGTTTTCTAATATAATAATGTTTTGGACTAAGTCGAGATTTCGGCTTAAGCATCAGATTTCAACGCAATAATACAAGGAAGTTTCATGCACATCGGCACCACACTGACCCAGTTCATCATCGAGGAACAGCGCCGCGTCAAGGGCGCCACCGGCGATTTCACCGGCCTGCTCAACGACACCGTCACCGCCATCAAGGTGATCTCCAACGCCGTCAACAAGGGCGACCTCATCGGCGTCCTCGGCTCCGCCGGCAGCGAGAACGTGCAGGGCGAGACCCAGAAGAAACTGGACGTCATCACCAACGACATCATGATCCGCTCCAACGAGTGGGCGGGTCACCTGGCCGCCATGGCCTCCGAGGAGATGGAAGAGATTCTGCCCATCCCCGCCCAGTACCCCCGCGGCAAGTACCTGCTGGTGTTCGATCCCCTGGACGGCTCCTCCAACATCGACGTGAACATCTCCGTCGGCACCATTTTCTCCATCCTGCGCGCCCCCGAGGGCGTGACCGAGGCCACCGAGAAGGACTTCCTCCAGCCCGGCACCAAGCAGGTGGCCTCCGGCTATGCCATCTACGGCCCCTCCACCATGCTGGTGCTGACCTGCGGCCACGGCGTGAATGCGTTCACCCTGGATCGTGAAGTGGGCGAATTCATCCTCACCCACGCCAACATCCAGATCAAGCCCGATACCCGCGAGTTCGCCATCAACGCCTCCAACGAGCGCTTCTGGGAAGCCCCCGTGCAGCGCTACGTGGAAGAGTGCCTGCAGGGCAAGGAAGGCCCCCGCGGCGAGAACTTCAACATGCGCTGGGTCGCCTCCATGGTGGCCGAAGTGCACCGCATCCTGATGCGCGGCGGCGTGTTCATGTACCCCAAGGACACCAAGGACCCCACCAAGCCCGGCAAGCTGCGCCTGATGTACGAAGCCAACCCCATGTCCTTCATCGTCGAGCAGGCCGGCGGCGTGAGCTCCACCGGTCGCGAGCGCATCATGGACATCCAGCCCGACCACATCCACCAGCGCGTGCCCGTGATCCTGGGCTCCAAGAACGAAGTGGAACGCATCGTCTCCTACCACAAGGAGTAATGCCCGTTGCCCGCCCCACCCCGGGGCGGGCAATTTTTCCATGGGACCCATAAAAATAATTGTTAGACATTGTCTAGCAATGGGTTTATAGTAAGTCCATGGAACATATCAGCTATTCCCGCGATACCATCATCGAGCTGCTGCGTGGCCACGGCATCAATCCGACGCACCAGCGCATTGAGATCGCCTATGCCCTGTTCTCCCGCATGGCGCACCTGTCCGCCGACCAGATCATGGCGGCGGTCAACGCCAAACACAGCGAAACTTCCAAGGCCACGGTGTACAACACCCTCAACCTGTTCGTCGAAAAGAAACTGGTGCGCGAGGTGATCGTCAACGCCGGCAAGGTGTTCTACGACCCCAACACCCACGAGCACCATCATATGTACGACCTGGACACCGGCGAATTGATGGACATCGATTCCTCCGACCTGCGGATTTCCGGCCTACCCAACTTGCCCGCTGGCATGGTGAGCGAGGGCGTGGACATCATCGTCCGCGTGCGTTCCACCGCTCGCCCCGCCTGATTGCCGTTTCATCCCTCAGTCCGTATAATCCGGCTTTCCGCTGATGTAGCTCAGTTGGTAGAGCAACTGATTCGTAATCAGTAGGTCGACGGTTCGATTCCGCCCATCAGCACCAGTAAAAAAAGGCTTGCAAGAGATTGCAGGCCTTTTCGCTTTCTGGGATGTCGGCAAAGTGTCAACGCAAGAAGCCGCAGGGTTCGCGACCAGGTGATCGGCCTGGCCATCAACCAGCATCTCTCCAGTTTCATTCTCGCCACAGGCGTCAACAATAGCCCCACCCTCATCAAGCGGGAGATTTCCACTCAGGTAGGGAGCTGGCCCTGATGATGTGATCATCCTGGGGGGGGCTTGAAGGAAGAGAAGAACGGCACCGACGAGAGCGGACTCCCGCTGCTGCCGCGTTTTCTGTGGTCTAGGGGAACCACTAGGACCGCCTCGGAAATACGCTTAGTTCTCAATGTGAAACAGATTTAATCAATGACATAGGCATCTCGGTTATGCACAAGACTTAATCCAAGGGTCAACATGTGCGCGGAAGTCATTGATGCTTCGTTGTTGCAAGTAACGCATTGTTAATTTGAAGAATTTTTTTGACTATTTTTTGGGCATGGAAAAAAAGTCCTTGTCCGCACACCGAGTTGCAGTTCCATTAAAGGCTTTTCAACATAGTTATCCACAGTTTTTGTGGAAGCCCATTGGTATACGTAATAGTCAATACGTGTTTGCACGCATAGGAAAAAAAATTGGTTGAGTTATGTCATGTTCCGACATTGGGGCGAATAATAGGCACGAATAAGAGCAATAATAGAAGAGCAATAATAGGGGACAGACCACGGTTTCTCTCTTAGGACAAGAGCGCCAGTATAAGCAGAGACGCTTCAAGCGGAAAAACCGGAGAAAAAAAC
>JAJZVC010000027.1 GCA_021845865.1 Pseudomonadota bacterium
GATTACATTGAACTGTTTTACAACCCGAAACGCCGACATGGTTACACCAATCAGCTGTCTCCGGTAGAGTTCGAAAAGCAGTACTTTATGAGGCTCGAAAGTGTCTAGGAAACTAGGGGCGATTCATTGGGCTACCTGGCGCCCCCCGTGTTGCCTCATCAACAACCACTCTCATCGTTGGCTTCTCACTTTCAAGCTTGTTGCTCGCGACGCGTAAACCAGAGCGGATAGCCTGCCGATTTATGGCATCGGGTAGATCACTTTGCCAAGAGTAGAAGACGATGAATTCAGTGGGTTCGGTTGTCATAGGATGTGTTTGTGTGAAGCATAACGGCGGTAGCGGTTTTTATCGCAATACGCACAAGCTCAGGCAACTTCTTGCTGTGCCGCGAGCAGCACAGGGGGAGGGACTAAATCGTCGGAAAGGATTAATAGCTCTGCCGCAGACCGCTTCACCTGGGCGTAATACGTGAGTGTTTTACGGTACTGCGTTAACCCTTCATACATGGTGCAGATTTCAGGAACATCATCGTAAGTTAGCATCCAGCGGTGCGGCATATTTTGTACCGCGTTGGCCAGTGCTAGATGATCCTGGTGTTGGTATGCGTTCGTATACAGGTCTGGCCCGGCCCGATAGTACGGAGGATCAACGTTGACCAGTGCGTGTTGTGGCAACTTATTAAGTTCTGAACCAATGTACTGGCGGGCATCAATACAGGTCAGGTGGATTTGTTCTTTGTAGAGCGCAATTCGCCTAATCTTGCGAATTAGCTCACCTCGCCCAAAGCGGCAGTCGATACTGTACTTCCCGGTCTGGTTTAGTCCGCCAATCACGCCACCTTTGAGGATGCCTGATCGGTTAGTCCTATTCAGGAAGAGAGTAGCAAAACCAAGTTCGAGTAGATTTGCTCTTTCTTCAGCATGAATTTGCCGTTGGCGATGCCACTCGGCTATGTCTACCGTGGTTTGCTCGATGCGTTCGCACAGTTGCTCTGTCGAGTTCAATACGCTGTGCCAGAACGCATAGATTGAAGGGTCAATGTCATTGATCCATGCCTCTGCAATCGTGCCGTTTAATAGCAGTCGGCAGGCAATCCCGGCCCCTCCGGCAAAAGGTTCGCAGTAAACGCACTGCAATAGATCATTTGTTCGAAGCAGTTCGCTCACAAACGGAGCAAGCTGAGTCTTGCCCCCTGGATAGCGCAAAGGTGTATCTGTAATCGGCATAGCCGATACAATAGCGGAATTTTTGCCGTCTGGCCAGGATTATTTAATTCTGGCCAGCAAATACTCCAGTGCTGGTTGCAGAGTCTCCCAGTTGGCTCGATTATCGGCGCCTGAAGGAATAGAGCCGCCATGAATCGGGTTGCTCATTAGCTCATAGGAATAAGAAGACTTCTTGTCAGCAGTCTTGGTTAGAACATGTGCGATGCCCTTGGATGGCGGATCATCCGATTTCTTTGCGTGACCAATTACACGCTGCACAACATCAGCAAAATCCCCGTCTCTCCCGACCCCGTGCTTCGTCGCATAAAGGTGAACGATTCGTTCCAAGATCACTCGGTTCAGGTAGTTACAACTGAAACGCGCTTCGTCAGGGTGAAGTTCCTTTCCCTCTCCAACCAGCCGCAACAGCACGTTGTCTTTAATCGCGACGGCAAAGGAACTGGGGATGAGTTGCTTCCGTTTGCTGGGATGGGGCGCACTCTTTTGAGTAGCGCTGCCTTTTCCTTCTGGCTTAGGAGGGGGCGCCATGGAAGGATCGTATGGGGTTTGGTCACGGTTAACAGGCGAAAGACCCTCACGGCGAAGCGTTTCTGCATATTCCGTGCGCTGCGCCGATGAAGATCGCGAATGGACGGTAGCCTTAACCCCTGGTGTTCCCGTGTCTTTCGCATCCTTCAAAAAGCGCTGCAATGCCGCTTTGAATTCATCGGGGCGCGCATTGGTTGTGCAATCCTCTGTGTTCAAAAGGGCAAGCGCCGTGCGAACATTTGGCAAATAGCGGGTGATTGTTGTAAGCGCTATCAGGTTACGTTCTTCAGGCGTAATTAGCCCTTCTTTGACTGCATACGTCAGCAATGCTTCTGCCTGCCGGTTCGGGTTTTTGGGGCGGGTTTTCCCGGTTTCCCCCTCTCTGTTAAATCGGGTTTTTTCCTTTGACCCCCAGGGAACAGTTCCTAGTCCGCCCTGCGGTCCCTCGTGTTTAACCGACATCCAAACACGCGCCTTATGCTGCTCATGGAATAGGACGGCTGGCACCTTGTCAGGAATAGGCCTTCCCGTGCTTGCTAGCTTCTGAAATGACTTACGGATGGACTCCGTCGGAGCGCGATCAGGGTCGCGAAGCAATTGCATCGCACAGAGACGCCGGTTTCCTTCGCGAATTACATAATGTCCAGGTAGCTTGGGGTGCGCAATAATGCCTATGCGATCTAGTGGGTTTTGCCCATTCTCCGCCAAATGAGTGGCCAGAATTAACGTTTCGGGCAGGGAGCCAAACAGTTCTCTTATCTTTTCTTCGTCATCCTCTGGCTCACCACGCGGGTTTATAGGATCGAAATGCAGCATATTGAATGGGATAACAACATCCTCATGCTCTAGCATAGATTCCCGTTTCGCTCGAACCACTTCCGCCTCCAGTGTTTAGTTGGTCTTATGTGTTATGCCTCGTCCTTTGGGCGAGGAAGGTCAGCCTTTGGCGTAGATGATGCCACAACGCCAAAGGCTTTCTCAAATAACTCACCAGTTTCATCAACTTCGAGCTGTTTAGCATCCTCAATAAAACGCTTGGATTGCGCCTCATCATCCGGGGGTGGTTTTGGGTTTTGCTTTTGGTTTTCTGCCACGTTTGCTCCCTCTCCTGTTCGGTTCCTCATCGAGCAGTCGTTTGATAGGTGAGTCGCTTGCCGGTCACGCCGCGCAGAAGAATATCGGCGCGTTCAGTGTCATTTACGCCGAGGGCTAGGCGGTTGTTATACCGGAAATCGAACTCGGCCAGATAGCGGTTCAGGTGGTGATGGCCGCAATGCTGATAGACCCCCTTCATGCCACGCTTGAAGATGGAGAAAAAACCTTCAATGGTGTTGGTATGCTTGCTCTTATCCTCTTGCGATACATACTCGCCGACGCCGTGGCGCACGAAGCCATGATCGCGGAAGTGCAGGCGAAGGTGGACATACTGGCCAGCTTCGTCGGTCATGATACGTGCCTCGCGGTCGATGTTGGCCTGGAGTATCGGTAACAGGGTAGACGCCTTCAGATTGTCTACAACCATGCTACGTGCGCGGCCAGTGGAGCGATCCACCAAGGACAGCACCTTGTTCTTGTGGTTGTAGCCGCGCCCCTTCTTCTGTCCCTTGGGCTTGACGGTTTTGTCGTGGCCGATGAAGGTTTCATCCACTTCGACGGTGCCACCACCGCTGCCGAAGGTCGGCAGGTTTCCTTCGCGCATGGCCTCACGAATCCGATGGGACATGAACCAGGCCGACTTGAGGGTGATGCCGAGAGTGCGATGCAGTTGGTTTGAGCTAATCCCCTTCTTGTTGGACGCGATCAGGAAGATAGCCTGCAACCACAAGCGCATTGGGATATGGGATTTCTCAAAGATGGTGCCGATCTTGACGGTGAAAGGCTTGCGGCAGTCGTAGCATTTGTAGGTGCCGATACGGGTGCTCTTTCCACCCATCGGACGGTTCCGCTCCACGCCACCGCAATGAGGGCAGACGGGGCCGTGTGGCCAGATTCGCGCCTCTACAAACGCATAGGCGGCTTCTTCATTGTGAAAGTAAGGGGCGCTAAGAATAGATTCGGCCATGATTTTTCTCCATTGTTAAATGGAGTATGGATCACGGCATTGGGTACGTCAAGTATAATATCGCGAAAAAAAAACCCCTGCAGAGCAGGGGTGGCGAAGGGTACTGCAGAGGTATTGATTACTTGTGCACGCCCAGCTTTTCACGCCAGCCGGGGAACAGCTTGTCGGCGTCCTTGGGGAAGGATTCGAAAGCGCGAGCGAATTCCTTGTGCTCCTTGGCCCACTCGAGGGGGTCGGCACCGGCCTTCCAGCACTCGTAGGCTTGGCGCAGGGAGATGGCACCGGCCGCGGGGCTGTCGATGTGGCCGTAGGAACCGCCACCCGCGGTGTTGATCACGTTGCCGTGACCCAGGTTCTCGAAGAAGCCGGGCAGACGCAGGGCGTTCATGCCCCCGGAGATGATGGGGGTGGTGGCCTTCACGCCGTCCCACTTCTGGAAGTAGACGGGACCCTGGCACTCGTCGCGCTCGATCATGTAGGCGATGATCTTGTCGTCGCCCTCGCCTTCCATCTTGCCGTAACCCATGGTGCCGACGTGGATACCGGAGGCACCCTGCAGACGGCTCATCTTGGCCAGCACGAAAGCGGTATAGCCACGCTTGGAGCTGGGGGAGGTCACGGCGCCGTGGCCGGCACGGTGGTAGTGCAGGAACTGGTTCGGGTACTGACGGCGGCAGGTGGTGACCATGCCGGGGCCGCCGACGTAGCCGTCGACCAGGAAGGCCAGCTTGTTGGCGTCCGGGCCGAAGGTTTCCAGCGCGAAATCGGCGCGGGCCATCATTTCGTAGTGGTCATCGGCGGTGATGTTCATGGAGAACAGCTTGGCCTGGCCGGTTTCATCCATGGCGCGCTTCATGGCGTCATAAACGAGGGGGATGGTCTTCTTCACCGGCGCGAACACCTGGTTGCCCTGGGGTTCGTCGTTCTTGATGAAGTCGCCACCCAGCCAGAACTGGTAGGCGGCCTTGGCGAAGGGCTCGGGGCGCAGACCCAGTTTCGGCTTGATGATGGTGCCGGAGATGTAGCCGCCGTCCTTGACCGGGCGGCCGAGAATGCGCCACAGGTCCTCGATGTTGTAGGCTGGGCAGTCGAACTGGCGAATGGCCTCGGGCGGCACGTAGAAGTCGATCATCTTGGCGTGCTCGATGTCGCCCATGCCCTGGTTGTTACCGATGGTCAAGGTGAGGAAAGAAACCAGCATCATGCGACCATCGATCACGTTGCGATCGAACAGCTCCAGAGGATAGGCGATGCGCATGTCTTCGGTGGCTTCATCGATGTAGTACACCAGCGCGTCAACGCCCTTGGTGAACTCGTCGGTGGTGGACACTTCGACGTTGGTGCCGGTGGAGGACTCGGCGGCGAAGTGTGCGGCGGCTTCCAGATAACCGTAGCCGGACTTAGGCTTCATTTTGTAAGCGCACAGAATGTGCTTGCCGCCCTTGATGAGGTCCTCTTCCTTGAGGCTCAGGTCAGCATAACGGGAAGACTGATCCATGGTTTCTCTCCTGTTTTATGTGCCGCGAAATGGTTGAGGGCTTTCGCGGAATCCCCTGCATGTTAAATTTATGTCCTCTTGCGGCAGCCTCGTCGTTCTCGGCCCCGGAGGAGTGGAAGCACTATATCCCAGACACCTCATAAATCATACTCAATTATTCTGATTGTTATGATAAGCTTTATCTTATGCTTCACTTGACCCTCCGCCAGCTCAAAGTCTTTGAATCCGTCGCCCGCCTCGGCAGCTACACCCGGGCGGCGGAAGAGCTGCACCTGTCCCAGCCCGCCGTCTCCATGCAGGTGAAGCAGTTGGAGGAAAGCATCGGCCTCTCCCTCTTCGAGCAGCTCGGCAAGAAAATCTATCTCACCGACGCGGGGCGGGAGATGTTCCACTACAGCCGGGAAATCGGGCGCCAGCTGGCCGAGGCGGAAAGCGTGCTGGAAGCACTGCGGGGCATGAAACGGGGCAAGCTGGTGATCTCCATGGTGAGCAACGCCAACTACTTCATTCCCCAGTTGCTATCCGTGTTCTGCCAGCGCTTTCCGGACATCACCGTCAACCTGGATGTGGCCAACCGGGAAAAACTCCTCAAGCAGCTGGCCGACAACGAAATGGACCTGGGCATCATGGGCCAGCCGCCGGAAGAGGCGGAGTCGGTGGCGGAGCCTTTTCTCGACAACCCGCTGGTGGTCATCGCCTCGCCCAACCACCCCTTGGTGCCGGAGAAGGCAATCCCCGTGGAGCGCCTGGAGGGGGAAACCTTTCTCGTGCGGGAGAAAGGCTCCGGCACCCGTATCGCCATGGAGCGCATTTTCACCCAGCACGGCATCGCGCCGCCCCATGGCATGGAAATGAGCACCACCGAAGCGGTGAAGCAGGCGGTGGCCGCCGGCATGGGGCTGGCCGTGGTATCCCTGCATACCGTCGGCCTGGAGCTGGAAACGGGCCGGCTGGCGGTACTGGACGTGGTGGACTTCCCCATCCTGCGCCATTGGTACGTGGTTTACCGCAAAGGCAAGCGCTTGTCTCACGCCGCCCAGGCCTTCCACGATTTTCTTCTTCAGGAAGCACGCCTGTTGATGGCGGCTGCCCGCTAAGCCGCGTTAACGGCTGGCGCTTCCTCCAGCCTGGCCCTTGGGCTGCAAGCTCAGGCGATAACGGAAATTCACGTCCCCGGCTGAACTGACGATGTGAAAAGACAACTCGAGGGGCAAGCCCGATTCCCGGTCCAGCACCAGTTCCCCCTCCGGCTTCAGGGAAATCCTGTCGCTTCCCAAGGGGAAGACCCACTCGCCCTTGAAGCTTCCCTTCATGGCCGGCCGCCCGCCACGGTTCACATAAGCCTCGGCCTTGACCGGCAGATTGGCGGGAGGCAACGCCCCCAGGCGCAGCAGCACCCCCGTTGCCCGCGCCAGCGCCCCTCCCATTTGCGCCATGACATCCCCCTCGCCGACCTCGCCGCCGGACAATTCGTACAAGCCATTGACCAACGCCTCGCCCATCAGCCCCAAGGCGCCGTAAGCCGGACTGTCGGGGGGCAAGCCCGCCACATCCTTGCCCGTCAAGGCATACTCGGCCTGACGCAGCCTGCCGAGACCATCAGTCGTCAGGCGGACGATGGCCAAGGGCTTGGCGTCCGTCCGAGGCTGCCCCTCCTGCAAGAGACGGCGGAAACGAAACTCCCAAAACACGCTGTCTCCCACCCGGACCGCCTCGCCGTCGCCGAACGCCAGGGAGGTTTTACCCACCCCCAGGGAAGGCGTGCTCCGGTCCACGGTCTCCAGGGTAAAACCGAAGGCATTTTCCCCCTTGAACTGCAATTGCTGACGGTCTTCCGCCATGGCCGACGCCATCGTGAGCAGCACCAGCGCCACCGCCAGGACTCCCTTGCCGTAATGTGTCTTCATTGCCCCTCCCCTTGCTCAAGGAACATGATAGCCGGGCGCCGTGCCGCCAGGATACGTGCCCGGCTGCGGCGTGATCGTCGGCTGCTGGATGGCGGGCAACGCCGGGGAGACGCTTTCGAGGCTGGCCGCCGGCTTTCGGCTCTCCGTCGCGGGCAGCATGGCTTGCCCGACTTGAGAAGCGTCCGGCCGGGGCCATTGGCTCATGTTTTGCAGTTCGCGCTGCATGAGATCAAGCCGATTCTTGTCCAGGCTAATCTTCTCGTCCAAGGCCCGGCAGGAAGCGCTGCTCCCACAGCGCTCCTTTTGGGAGTTTCCCGCCCTGCCGACCGAGGGCCACAGGGCTTCGTTCCGCTGAAGATCCTTGGAAACGAGACTTCGAAAATAGAGCGCCGGCTCCGCTCTTCCAGCCATGATTCCCGCCATTTCAGGAGGCGGACGCAGCCATTCGGACAGCATGGGCTTGCCGCTCGTCTGGTTATAGGCCTCCCGGGAGACGGCGGTTCCCTTGAAATAGGTGGTGTAGCTTATCTTCTCTTGCCAGAGCCAACGGCCATTTTCATCTTTTTCCTGGAACCACGTCGAGCTGCGCTCCGCCACCCAGTCCCCGTCCGTGCGCCGATCCAGTGTTGCCGCCGGAGGCATGCAGGCCGTCAGCAGGCAAACCAGTGACAGCACAATGCCCGTCTTCCATCCGTTCATGCCCTCCTCCTCTCGGCGTTCGCGCTTAATGCAGGATAGTCCAACTCTTATCGCGGCGGTAGCGCGAGCGTAACACCATAAAAAAAGGGAACCTTGCGGTTCCCTTCTTTTTCCACTTCCGAATGGGGGATTACTTCACCACGGCGTTCAGCTCGCCCTTGGCATAGCGGATGGCCATGTCGTCGAGGGAGATGGCCTTGATCTTGGACGCCATGCCGGCGGCGCCGAAAGCTTCGTAGCGCGCCTTGCAGATGTCCTTCATGGCCTTCTTGGCGGCGGTGTAGTACTTGCGGGGATCGAAGTCCTTCTTGTTCTCCGCCAGGTACTTGCGGATGGCGCCGGTGGAGGCCATGCGCAGGTCGGTGTCGATGTTCACCTTGCGCACGCCGTGCTTGATGCCCTCCACGATCTCTTCCACGGGCACGCCGTAGGTCTGGCCCATGTCGCCGCCGTAGTTGTTGATGATTTCCAGCCAGTCCTGGGGCACCGAGGAGGAGCCGTGCATCACCAGGTGCACGCTGGGGATGCGGGCGTGGATTTCCTTGATGCGGTCGATACGCAGGATGGCGCCGGTGGGCTTGCTGGTGAACTTGTAGGCGCCGTGGGAGGTACCGATGGCGATGGCCAGGGCGTCCAGGTTGGTGGCCTTGACGAATTCGGCGGCTTCGTTGGGGTCGGTCAGCAGCTGGTCGTGGGACAGCTCGCCCTCGGCGCCGTGGCCGTCTTCCTTCTCGCCGTGGCCGGATTCCAGGGAGCCCAGGCAGCCCAGTTCGCCTTCCACGGAGACGCCGATGGCGTGGGACATCTCGACCACCTTGCGGGTCACGTCCACGTTGTAGTCGAAGCTGGACGGGGTCTTGCCGTCGGCCAGCAGGGAGCCGTCCATCATCACGGAGGAGAAGCCGGAACGGATGGCCTGGATGCACACGGCGGGGCTGGCGCCATGATCCTGGTGCATCACCACGGGGATATTGGGGTGGGCTTCGATGGCGGCGGAAATCAGGTGGCGCAGGTAAGCTTCGCCGGCATATTTGCGGGCACCGGCGGAGCCCTGCATGATCACGGGCGCATCGCATTCGGCGGCGGCTTCCATGATGGCCTGGACCTGCTCCAGGTTGTTGACGTTGAACGCGGGCAGGCCGTAGCCGTGCTCAGCGGCGTGGTCGAGCAATTGACGCATAGAAACGAGCATGGTTCCTCCAGTTGATTCAGATAGTTACTTGATGAGGGGCTGGTCAGAGCCCACACGGACGATTTTCATGGTATTGGTGCCGCCGGACTTGCCCACCGGTTCGCCGATGGTCAGGATGATCAGATCACCGTCCCGCACCGCGCCGCGCCGACGCAATTCGTCCACGCCCTCCTTGAGGACCTGTTCGCTGTCGTTGGTGCTGGGCTTGAAGTTGATCGGATACACGCCGCGGAACAGGGTTACCTTTCTACGGGTTTCCACTTCCGGCGTCAAGGCGTAGATCGGCACGTCGGCGCCGAGGCGGGACATCCACAGGGCGGTGGAGCCGGTCTGGGTCATGGCGGCGATGGCCTTCACGTTCAGGTGATAGGCGGTGAACATGGTGGCCATGGCGATGGATTCGTCGATATGGTTGAATTCCTGGCTCAGCCGGTAGTCGGTGAAGGACGACTCCCGCTCCTTTTCCGCCTCGACGCAGACCCGGTTCATGGCCTCCACCGTCTCCACCGGATATTGGCCGGCGGCGGTTTCGGCCGACAGCATCACCGCGTCGGTGCCGTCGATCACCGCGTTGGCGACGTCGGACACCTCGGCCCGGGTCGGGATGGGATTGGTGATCATGGATTCCATCATCTGGGTGGCGGTGATCACCAGCTTGTTCTTGTTGCGGGCCTCGCGGATCATCCGTTTTTGCAGGGCCGGCACGGCGGCATCGCCCACTTCCACGCCCAAGTCGCCCCGGGCCACCATGATGGCGTCGGTGGCGTCGAGGATTTCCTCCAGGTTGGTAATGGCCTCGGCGCGCTCGATCTTCGCCACCAGCAGGCTCTTGCCGCCGGCGGCCTGCATCAGGCGGCGGGCCAGCAGCATGTCGCTGGCGTCGCGGGGGAAGGACACCGCGATGTAATCGGCCTTGAGGGCCGCCGCCGTCTTGATGTCCTCCATGTCCTTTTCGGTCAGGGCCGCGGCGGACAAGCCGCCCCCCTGCTGGTTGATGCCCTTGTTGTTGGACAGCACGCCGCCCTGGGTCACCTTGCAGATGATCTCGGCGCCTTCGACCTTCTCCACCCACATCTGGATGCGGCCATCGTCCAGCAGCAGCGTGGAGCCGCGGCGCACGTCCCGGGGCAGGTCCTTGTAATCGAGACCGACCCGCTCCTGGTTGCCCAGCTTGCATTCGGCGTCGAGGATGAAGCGGTCGCCCTTGGCGAGCTGAATCTTGCCGCTTTCGAACTTGCCGACCCGGATTTTCGGCCCCTGCAAGTCCACCAGCACGCCGACGGCCCGGCCACGGGCGCGGGCGATGGAGCGGACCTGCTCGGCGCGGCGGATATGGTCCTCGGCGGTACCGTGGGAGAAATTGAGGCGGACAACGTCCACCCCGGCCTGGATCATGTTGTACAGCACCTCCTGGTCGTCCGAAGCCGGACCCAGGGTGGCGACGATTTTAGTTCTGCGTAACATTTTTCTAATTCCTCGGGCCGACGGCCCGATGTGTTAAGTATGTGCAGCCTCCTCTGAGCGGGAAGCTTTGGCCTGCGGGCGGCAATGCCGCCCGCATCGGGGAATTAGCCCTTGGCGCGCTTTTCCAGAATATCCACGGCGGGCAGAACCTTGCCTTCCAGGTACTCGAGGAAGGCGCCGCCGGCGGTGGAGATGTAGGACACCTTGTCGTAGATGTCGTACTTCTGGATGGCGGCGATGGTGTCGCCGCCGCCGGCCAGGCTGAAGCCCTTGGCGTTGGCGATGGCCATGGACACGGTCTTGGTGCCTTCGCCGAACTGGTCAAACTCGAACACGCCCACGGGGCCGTTCCACACGATGGTGCCGGCCTTGGCGATGATGTCGGCCAGTTCCTTGGCGCTCTGGGGGCCGATGTCGAAGATCATGTCATCGTCCGCCACGTCGCCGGCGTTCTTCAGCACGGCGGGCTCGTTGGCGTCGAACTGCTTGCCGCACACCACGTCCACGGCGATGGGGATGCTGGCGCCGCGCTTGGCCATCTTCTCCATCAGGGCCTTGGCGGTGGGAATCAGGTCGGCTTCGCACAGGGACTTGCCGACGTTCTTGCCGGTGGCGGCGAGGAAGGTGTTGGCGATGCCGCCGCCGACCACCAGCTGGTCCACCTTCTCGGACAGGGCTTCGAGCACGGTCAGCTTGGTGGACACCTTGGAGCCGCCGACGATGGCGACCATGGGGCGGGCGGGGTTGGCCAGGGCCTTGTCCAGGGCCTCCAGCTCGCCGGTGAGCAGCAGACCGGCGCAGGCGGCGGGGGCGAACTGGGCGATGCCGTAGGTGGAGGCCTCGGCGCGGTGGGCGGTGCCGAAGGCGTCCATGACGAACACGTCGCACAGGGCGGCGTATTTCTTCGCGGTTTCCTCGACGTTCTTCTTCTCGCCCTTGTTGACGCGGCAGTTCTCCAGCAGCACCACCTCGCCCTCGGCGACGTCGAAGCCGCCGTCCACCCAGTCCTTGATCAGGCGCACGGGCTTGCCCAGCTTGGCGGCCATGACGTCGGCCACGGGCTTGAGGGAAATCTCCTCGGACCACTCGCCTTCGGTGGGGCGGCCCAGGTGGGACGTGACCATCACCTTGGCGCCCGCCTTCATGGCGTGCTCGATGGTGGGCATGGAAGCGGTGATGCGGGCGTCGGAAGTGACCTTGCCGTCCTTGACGGGCACGTTGAGGTCGGCGCGGATGAAGACGCGCTTACCCTTGAGGTCCAGATCGGTCATGCGGATAACGGAAGCCATATTTCTCTCCCAAAAATTTATGAATTATGAAATCAGCCATCACGCCGCCGCGCGCGGCGGCCTGAGGGATGACCTCGGAAAAACGGGGAGACTTCCGTCTCCCCGTTTCCGTGATTGCCGCGATTACTTGGCGACGTGCTGCACGAAGCGCAGCATGTTGCAGGTGTAACCGTACTCGTTGTCGTACCAGGACACGACCTTGACGAAGGTTTCGTCCAGTGCGATGCCGGCCTCGGCGTCGAAAATGGAGGAATAGCCGCAGCCGCGGAAGTCGGTGGACACCACTTTCTCGTCGGTGTAGCCCAGGGTGTCGCCGATACCGGCGGTCTGGGAGGCCTTCTTCATGGCGGCGCAGATATCCTCGTACTTGGCGGGCTTCTCCAGCTCCACGGTCAGGTCAACCACGGACACGTCGGAGGTGGGGACGCGGAAGGCCATGCCGGTCAGCTTGCCGTTGAGCGCGGGCAGAACCTTGCCCACGGCCTTGGCGGCGCCGGTGGAGGAGGGGATGATGTTTTCCAGGATGCCGCGGCCGCCGCGCCAGTCTTTCTTGGAGGGGCCGTCAACGGTCTTCTGGGTGGCGGTGGCGGCGTGCACGGTGGACATCAGGCCGCGCTTGATGCCCCAGTTGTCGTGCAGCACCTTGGCGATGGGAGCCAGGCAGTTGGTGGTGCAGGAAGCGGCGGACACGATGGTCTGGCCGGCATAGGTTTCGTGGTTCACGCCGTAGACGAACATCGGGGTCTTGTCCTTGGAGGGGGCGGACATCACCACCTTCTTGGCGCCGGCGGCGATGTGGGCCTTGCAGCCTTCCTCTTCCAGGAAGAAGCCGGTGCACTCCAGCACGATGTCCACGCCCACTTCGCCCCACTTCAGGTTGGCGGGGTCCTTTTCGGCGGTCAGGCGGATTTTCTTGCCGTTGACCACCAGGTTGTTGCCGTCGACGGCGATGTCGCCCTTGAAATTGCCGTGCACGGAGTCGTACTTCAGCATGTAGGCCAGGTAGTCGGGCTCGAGCAGGTCGTTGATGGCGACCACTTCGATGCCGGGGAAGTCCTTGGCGATGGCGCGGAAAGCCATGCGGCCGATGCGGCCGAAACCGTTGATACCCACTTTAATTGCCATGTTTCTCTCTCCTTAATGTTGTCAAAACTTACCGAGAAGAACGCGAGGAGGCGCGAGGGAGCCGGCCATGCCGGCGGCCTCTCGCGTCCTTAACCGCTGGAAATTACAGAATGCCCTTGACGGTGTTCACCACGTTTTGGCGATGGCCGGATGCTTGCGCACCCTTAACGTTCGCTACGCTCACGCTGGCCCGCGCCGAAATGCGGTCAACCATTGTTAGAGAATCCCCTTAACAGTGTTGACCACATTTTCGGTGGTGAAGCCGAATTCCTTGAACAGCACGCCGGCGGGGGCGGACTCGCCGAAGCGGTTCATGCCGATCACGGCGCCGTCGCCCACGTACTTGTACCAGCCGTCGGTAACGCCGGCCTCGACGGCCACGCGCTTGACGCCCTTGGGCAGCACGCTTTCCTTGTAGGCGGCATCCTGGCGGTCGAAGACGTTGGTGGAGGGCATGGACACCACGCGGGTGTGAACGCCCTGCTCTTCCAGCACTTTCTGGGCATCCAGGGCCAGCTGCACTTCGGAGCCGGTGGCGATCAGCACCACCTTGGGCTTGCCGCCCTTGGCTTCGGACAGCACGTAGCCGCCGCGGCGGATGGCGGCGATCTGGTCGTCGCCGCGCTTCTGGAAGTTGAGGTTCTGGCGGGACAGGATCAGGCTGGTGGGGCCGTCCTTCTTCTCCACGCCGGCCACCCAGGCCACGGCGGTTTCCACCGTGTCGCAGGGGCGCCACACGTCCATGTTGGGGATCAGGCGCAGGGTCGCGGTCTGCTCCACCGGCTGGTGGGTGGGGCCGTCCTCGCCCAGGCCAATGGAGTCGTGGGTGAAGACGTAGATCACCCGTTGCTTCATCAGGGCGGACATGCGCAGGGCGTTGCGGGCGTATTCGGAGAACATCAGGAAGGTGCCGCCGAAGGGCAGGATGCCGCCGTGAAGCGCCATGCCGTTCATGATGTGGGACATGCCGAACTCGCGCACGCCGTAGGAGATGTAGTTGCCGGGCTTCTTGCCGTGGACGTGGTGGCAGCCGGTCCAGTTGGTCAGGTTGGAGCCGGTCAGGTCGGCGGAGCCGCCCACGAACTCGGGCAGGGCCGGGGCCAGGCCGTTGATGGCGATCTGGGAGGCCTTGCGGGTGGCGACGGTCTCGGCCTTCTCGTTGGTCTTGGCGATGAATTCCTTGACGTGCTGGGCCCAGTTGGCGGGCAGCTCGCCGGCCATGCGGCGCTTGAGCTCGGCGGCCTCGTTGGGGAAAGCCTTCTCGTATTCGGCGAACTTGTTGTTCCACAGGGACTCCAGGCCCTCGCCCTTGGTGCGGCAATCCCAGCCTTCATAGATGTCGGCGGGGATTTCGAAGGGAGCGTGGTTCCAGCCCAGGTGCTTGCGGGAAGCCTCGATCTCGGCATCGCCCAGGGCGGCGCCGTGCACGTCGTGGGTGCCTTCCTTGTTGGGGGAACCCTTGCCGATGACGGTCTTGCAGCAGATCAGGGAAGGCTTGTCGGTGACCTTCTTCGCTTCCTGGACGGCGGCGTCCACGGCGGCGGAATCGTGGCCGTCCACGTTGGGGATGACGTGCCAGCCGTAGGCTTCGAAGCGCTTCGGCGTGTCGTCGGTGAACCAGCCTTCGGTATGGCCGTCGATGGAGATGCCGTTGTCGTCCCAGAAGGCGATCAGCTTGCCCAGGCCCCAGGTGCCGGCCAGGGCGCAGGCCTCGTGGGAGATGCCTTCCATCATGCAACCGTCGCCCAGGAAGACATAGGTGTGGTGGTTGATGATCTCATGGCCGGGCTTGTTGAATTCGTTGGCCAGCAGCTTCTCCGCCATGGCCATGCCGACGGCGTTGGTGATGCCCTGGCCCAGAGGACCGGTGGTGGTTTCCACGCCGGGGGTGTAGCCGTATTCGGGGTGGCCCGGGGTCTTGGAGTGGAGCTGACGGAACTTCTTCAGCTCGTCGATGGGCAAATCGTAGCCGGTCAGGTGCAGCAGGGCGTAAATCAGCATCGAACCGTGGCCGTTGGAAAGCACGAAACGGTCGCGGTCGAACCAGCCGGGGTTGGCGGGGTTGTGGCGCAGGTGATGGTTCCACACCACTTCGGCGATTTCCGCCATGCCCATGGGAGCGCCCGGGTGGCCGGAGTTAGCTTTTTGCACCGCGTCCATGGCGAGGAAGCGGATGGCGTTGGCTAATTCAGTACGAGTTGCCATAAATCTATCCTTATTGTGTTAAGCGTCATGTCCCGCGGCCGTTTTGCCGGCCCAGGAATCACCCAAATTTAGTGACAAAAACCCTCTGAAATGCGCGTCCGCAAGCGGGGGTACCACAGGGAACCACGGGCATTTCAAGAGGGGAGGGCGACCTTTTGGGTCTATTTGTGTTCTTGAAAAGGTAACCTTGATTATGACCTAGGGACCTTCGATTCGGCAATAAAATGTTTTTATCCCCGCCCTGCCAGCCCGCCGCAACCGCTCCAGTCAGGCCGCGGCCTGTTCCACCCACGACCTCCAGGACTGAAACAGGCTGGGGTGCAAGGCGGCGATCACCGACCGCACCCACGGATCGGCGCCCCAGAAGTCCCCGCCATCGAGAAGACAGACCGAGCCGCCAGCCTCGGCGAGAATCAGCGCGCCAGCGGCGTAGTCCCACAACTTCTGGCCGCCGTGGAGGTAGACATCGAAACGCCCCGCCGCCACGTAGCACCAGTCCAGGGCGCTGGCGCCGAAGTTGCGCTGGGAACGGTAGGGCTGGTTGACCGCCAGTTGTTCCCGCAAGGTCCGGGAAAGGCGCTTCAAGTCCACCCCGGCGATGGCCGCCGACAGCCCCGCCGGGCAAAAGGTCTTGATCGGCAGGGGCTCGCCGTTGAGCCACGCTCCCTTTCCTTTTTCGGCGCAGAACATCTCGTCCGCCACGGGATCGTACACCGCCCCCAGCACTGGCCGACCCTCCCGCAGCAGGGCGGCGGAAACGGCGAAATAGGGCAGGCCGTTGACGAAATTGGAAGTGCCGTCGATAGGGTCCAGGCACCACAGGCCATCCCGCCCCGCCGCCCATTGGCCGTGCTGCTCCTCCTCGGACATTTCTTCCCCCAGCACCGGGCAGGGAGCGATGGCCTGGAGGGCGGGGATCAGGGCCGCCTGAGCGGCGATGTCCGCCTCGGTGCAGAAGCTGCCGTCGTCCTTGTGCTGCCGCGCCACCTTCAGGTAGCGGGGCATGATCTCCGTGACGGCGACGCTGCGGACGGCGTTGGTCAGGGCCTCGAGCATGGGCTCACTCCCCTTTCCACTTGATGGAGCAGCCCATGCTGGGAATCTGCTCCCGGGGCCCCCGGCCGGTACGGGCAATTTCCGTCATGGCATGGAACAGGTCCCGGGACGATTCCGGCGCGGTCTCCTTGCGGGAAGCGTCGAAGCGGCCCCGGTACTGCAATTGGAGATCGGCATTGAAGCCGAAGAAATCCGGCGTGCACACGGCGCCGTAGGCCTTCGCCACGGCTTGGCTCTCGTCCCACAGATAGGGAAAGGGAAACTGCCATTCCGCCGCCGCCTTCCGCATATTGTCGAAGGAATCCTCGGGATAGTCGGCCGGGTCGTTGGACAGGATGGCCGCCACGCCGATGCCGTGCTTTTCCATTAGTTCCTTGCAGTCCGCCACCAGGCGCGGGCGGATGGCCTTGACGTAGGGGCAGTGGTTGCAGATGAACATCACCAGCAGGCCCTTCGGACCCCTGGCGGAGGCGAGGCCGTGGCGCTTGCCGTCCACGCCGGGCAGATCGAAATCGACCGCCTTCCAGCCGAAATCGCAGACGGGGGGTTGCAGGCTGACCATGTGTGCGGGGCTCCTAAAAATCATGCCGGCGCGGTTGCCGACATATTTTTTTCGTTTATCCTGGCTACTATAACACGAGCCAAAACCCGAGAAACCGCACCCATGCCCGCCCCCCGCTTTTACTGCCCGCAACGCCTCGGCCCCGGCCAGCAACTCGACCTCCCTCCCGACGCCGCCCACCACGCCGCCCGCGTCCTGCGCCTGGCCGTGGGCGATGCCGTGACCCTGTTCAACGGCGAAGGCGGCGAATATCCCGCCGCCCTCACCCACATCGGCAAGAACAACGTCACCGCGAAGACCGGCCCCTGGCTCGAGCGCGACAGCGAATCCCCCCTGGAGGTGCGCCTGGCCCAAGCGGTGTCCGCCGGGGACAAAATGGATTTCACCCTGCAGAAAGCGGTGGAGCTGGGCATTCGCGCCATTCAACCGCTGCTGGCGGAGCGCTGCGTGGTAAAACTCGCCGGCGAGCGGGCGGAAAAGCGGACCCAGCACTGGCAGGGGGTGGTGGTTGCCGCCTGCGAGCAAAGCGGGCGCAATTTCGTGCCCGCCGTCGCCCCTCTCCAGACCCTGCCCAACTGGCTCGCGGCCCGCGGCCCGGAAGGCCTCGGCCTGCTGCTCTCGCCCTTCGCCGAGAGCTCCCTGAGCGACCTCGCCCCTCCCGCCGGCCCGGTGACCCTGCTCATCGGCCCCGAAGGCGGCTTCAGCGACAACGAAGTGAAAATGGCCGCCTCCCGGGGATTCACCCCGGTGCGCCTGGGGGCGCGGGTACTGCGCACGGAAACGGCTGCCCTGGCGGCCTTGGCGGCCATGCAAGCCCTGTGGGGGGACTTCTAACAGTTGCTTTCGCGGCAATTCCGCCGTAAATTCAAACCCCAAGCAATTACTTCTCAAGCCAATACTGAACGATGTCCGCCAAGTCCCCCTCCATCGGCGCCGCCTTCATCCGCCCCGAAACCTTCCTCGACGTCTTCGTCCAGTGGTTCCGCTCCGCCACGCCCTACATTCACGCCTTCCGCGGCAAGACCTTTGTCGTGGCCTTCGGCGGCGAGGTGGTGAGCGAGGGGCAATTCATCTCCCTGGCCCACGACCTCAACCTGCTCAACAGCCTGGGGGTGCGCCTGGTGCTGGTCCATGGCGCCCGGCCCCAGGTGGAGGAGGAGCTCACCGAGCGGGGAGCCAGGATCCAGTACGTGAACAACCTGCGGGTCACCGATCCGCAAGCCCTCACTTGCGTCAAGGAGGCCGCCGGGCTGGTGCGGGTGGAAATCGAGGCCCTGCTCTCCATGGGCCTGGCCAACTCCCCCATGGCCGGCGCCGACATCCGGGTGGCCAGCGGCAACTTCGTCACCGCAAAGCCCATGGGCGTGGTCAACGGCGTGGACCTGCTGCATACCGGCGAAGTGCGCAAGATCGACGTCACCGGAATCCGGCGGCGCCTGGAGCAGAACGACATCGTGGTTCTGTCCCCCATCGGCTACTCCCCCACCGGCGAAATCTTCAACCTGACGGTGGAGGACGTGGCGACCAGCGCCGCCATCGCCCTCGACGCGGAAAAACTCATCTTCCTCATGGACGCCGACGGCGTGCGCAACAAAAAAGGCGAACTGCTGCGGGAGCTGCCCCTGAAGGAGGCGCGCAAGCTGCTGAAAACCGACAAGGGCCAGCCCGAGGACGTGAACATCTTCCTGCCCTGCGCCGTGCGCGCCTGCGAAAACAGCGTCGCCCGCACCCACCTGATCAGCCGCCACACCGATGGGGCGCTGCTGATGGAGCTGTTCACCCACGACGGCATCGGCACCATGGTTTCCGAAGCCCCCCTGGAGACCCTGCGCCAGGCCAGCATCGACGACGTGGGCGGCATCCTGCGCCTGCTGGAGCCCCTGGAGGCGGACGGCACCCTGGTGCGCCGCTCCCGGGAGCTGCTGGAAATGGAAATCGACCGCTTCTTCGTCCTCGACCATGACGGCATCATCATCGGCTGCGCCGCCCTCTACCCCTTCCCCGAGGAAGGGGCGGCGGAACTCGCCTGCCTGGTGGTGCACCCCTCCTATCGCGACGGGGGGCGGGGCGAAGACCTCCTGGAGCACATCGAGGACATCGCCAAGGATTCAGGCATCCAGCGCCTGTTCGTGCTCACCACCCGCACCGCCCACTGGTTCCTGGAGCGGGGGTTCACCGAAGCGGCGGTGGAAGCCCTGCCGGCGAAAAAGCGGGAGCTGTACAACTACCAGCGGCGGTCAAAGGTTTTTGTGAAACCCCTGTTGCGGTAACATACGCAAGAATACCTAGAGCCTATTTCAGTCGGTTTCGTACCCCGCGCCATGACCATTGGGGGTACATTGCTAGGCGCGAGCCGCGCCGTTTGGTCAGTCCATACAATTCCGCATGGGCTTTAGCCCATAGCGGATCGGAGTCCCTTCATGGGGCAAACGAGCGGCGAGCAACAACGCAATGTGCCCCCAATGGTCATGGCCCCGCGGGTTGCGGCGAGAAAGGGCGTCTGCTTTGTCGCGCGGCTTGCCAAGGGAACGACCATTGGCTGCGCCGCGCTTCGCGCAGCCATCCCTTTCTCGCCGCAACGCGGGGCGCGAAACCTACTGAAATAAGCTCTTAGTTCCCAGGAGGGGTTTTCATGCTCGTCCCTGCTTTTCTTCGGGGTTCCCGCTTTTCATGCCTTGCGGGCCGGCTGTTTGCCTTGCTGCTGATGCTGAACGCCGCCGTCGCCGCCGCCGGCCAAGGCGACAAGCCCCTGGAATTCGGCGTTTTCCCCAATCTCAGCGCCCGCACCGTCGTGGCCATCTACCAGCCCCTGCGGTCCTACCTGGAAAAACACCTCGGTCGTCCGGTTCGCATTTACACCGCCCCCACGTTCAAGGACTTCATCGAGCGCTCCCTGAAGAAGGAGTACGACCTGATGCTGGCGGCCCCGCATTTCGCCCGCCTGGCCGAAACGGACGCCGGTTATGTTCCCCTCGCCGTTTATTCCCGCGAATTGCGGGCCATCCTGGTGGTGCCCAAGGACAGCCCCTACAAAACCGTCGCCGACCTTAAAGGCAAAGCCGTCGCCGTTCCCGACCCCCTGGCCCTCATGTCCATGTTCGCGGTGCAAATGCTGCGGGACAACGGCCTGACCCCCGGCAAGAACGTCGGCCTGATCAACGTCCGCGGCCACGACAACGCCGTCCTGTCGGTCATACACGGCGAAAGCGCCGCGGCGGCAACCTCCGCCGCGCCCCTCGGACAAATGCCGGAAGACACGCAGAGCCAAGTCCGGGTTCTCGCCACCTCCGACAAGGTGCCCCACCAGGCCTTCATGGCCAGCCCCAGGCTGCCTCCCGCCGAAGTCGAGCAGCTGCGCAAACTGCTGCTGGATTTCGCCCGCTCGCCGGAGGGGCGCACCTTTCTCGAGGTCAACCAATTCGGCGGCCTGCGCCCCCTCGGCCGCGGCGAACTGAAGCAACTCGACCCCTACGCCACGGAAACCAAAAAAATCCTCGGAATTCCCTAATGCCGCCCCACGCTGCCTCGCTCAGATTCAAACTCGTTTTCGCCAGCGTCTTGGTGGAAATCGTCATGCTGTTCCTGCTGGTCAGCAATAGCGTGCGCCTGATCGAATCCCACCTGATGGACCAGGCCAGCCTGCGCCTGACGGAAGTCAAAACCCTGCTCAACGCCTCCCTCGCCGCCCCCCTTGCTTCACGGGACTACGCCACCCTGCGGGAGATTCTGGACGAGAACCGGAGGGAAAAAGGCATCGTCTATCTGGTTCTGTTCGACGACACCGGCAAGGTGGTGGCCGCCAGCGGCTGGGACCTCCAGCGCCCCTTGCCGCCGGTGGCCCATAACCTCGCCGATGGCGGCCAGGGCCGTTTCGATACCGAAATGCCCCTGGAATTGTCCGGCCAGCGCTACGGCACCCTGCGCTTCGGCATCTCCACCCGCTTCCTGGACGACGCCAAGCACCGCCTGATGGAGCAGAGCTTGCTGATCGCCGCCGGCGAGATACTGTTGACGGTGGCCCTGCTGGCTTTTGTCGGCTTCTGGCTTACCCGCCACCTGACCATCCTCACCCGGGCCAGCGAGGCCGTGGCCTCCGGCGATTTCAATGTCGATCTGCCGGTGAGCAGCCAGGACGAGGTGGGCCAGCTTACCGCCACCTTCAACGCCATGGCCGGCGCCATCCGCTCCCGCATCGACGCCCTGCAGCGCTCGGAGGAGAAACAACGGCAGTACCTGAAGGAGTCCCAGCAGGAACACGCCCGCCTCGCCGCCCTCCTCTCCGCCATGAACGTGGGCATCCTCTTCGTCTCCGCCAACGACAAGGTGCTGTACCACAACCCGGCCTTCCTGCGCATCTGGATCATCAGCGAAAAGGAAGACCTGGTCGGCAAGGAAGTGACCAAGGTGCTGGAACATTCCGCCAACGTCCTCGCCCGTCCCGACCACTTTTCCAAACACCTGCTGCGGGTGGCCGGCACCCACGAAGTGAGCGACTCCTTCGAAATCCAGATGGCCGATGGCCGGGTGGTCAACCAGTTCACCTACCCGGTGCGAGACACGGACGGCCGCTTCATCGGACGCCTGTGGATATACGAGGACGTCACCCTGGAGCGGCAGACCGCCGAGCAGCTGATTTACCTCGCCGAACGGGACTCCCTCACCGGCCTCTACAACCGCCACCGCTTCCAGGAGGAACTGGAACGCATGCTGGCGGAGGCGGACCGCCGCCGCTCCAACTGCGCCTTGCTGTTCTTCGACCTGGACGAGTTCAAATCCATCAACGACACCTTCGGCCACCGGGCCGGGGACACGGTGCTGATCCGCATCGCCGGCGAGGTGGGAACCCTGGTGCGGCGCAACGAGATGTTCAGCCGCCTGGGCGGGGACGAATTCGCCGTCCTGGTCCAGGACGTCACCGAAGGAGAATTGGCCGATTTCGCCGAACGCATCGTCCGCGCCGTGTCCCAGATTCCCTTCAGCTTCGAGGGCCAGAACCTGCGCCTCACCACCAGCGTCGGCATCGCCCTTTATCCCCAGCACGCCAACAACACCGAAGACTTGGTGGCCCACGCCGACACCGCCATGTACCAGGCCAAGGAATCGGGCAAGAACACCTGGCGCATCTATCGCCCCGACCTGGACACCTCCCGCGCCATGGTCACCCGCCTATCCTGGAACGACCGCCTGTCCCACGCCCTGGAGAACGGCCTGATGCGCCTGCACTTCCAGGGCGTTTACCGGGCCGCGGACAATTCCCTGTCCCACCTGGAGGCCCTGGTGCGCATGGCGGACAAGGACAATCCCGACCACATCATCATGCCCGGCCACTTCATTCCCTTCGCCGAGAAGAGCGGCAAGATCCGCGACATCGACCGCTGGGTGATCCGCGCCTCCATCCAACTGCTGGCCTCTTCCCCCGACAACCCGCCCATCGCGGTGAACATCTCCGGCCGCTCCTTCGACGACCCCACCCTGCCGCGCTACATCGCCGAGCAACTGGCCCTCCATGGGGTGCAGCCCCGCCGGCTGCTGGTGGAACTGACGGAAACCTCCGCCGTCACCGACATGCACGATGCCCAGCGCTTCATCGAATCCCTCCACCAGACCGGCTGCACCGTGTGCCTGGACGATTTCGGCACCGGCTTCTCCTCCTTCGCCTACCTCAAGCACCTGGACGCCGACATCCTCAAGATCGACGGCCTGTTCATCCGCAACCTGCCCAACGACTACGACAACCAGGTGTTCGTCAAAGCCATCGTCGACGTGGCGCGGGGCATGAACAAGGTCACGGTGGCGGAGTTCGTCGAGGACGAGGACATCCTGGCGATGCTGAAGAACTTCGGCATCGACCTGGTGCAGGGCTATCACCTCGACACGCCCCGGGCCAACCACCCGGCCCTCGATGTCCCCGAACCGGCCTGAGCGCGGCACCCCTCCCGCTCCTCGCCGCCCCATGGCCGGACGCGCGGCAAGGAAAAAGCCTTGACGGCGGCTGACCCGGAATCGCTGTTCCGCGACGGCAACCGCCACCTGGAGGCCGGCGATATCCGCCACGCCGAGGCCTGCCTCCGCGAGGCGCTGCGCCTCGCGCCGGGTTTCGCCGCCGCCTGGTCCAACCTGGGCTACCTCCTCGACCAGCGCGGAGAAGCGGGGGAGGCGGAAGCCTGTTACCGCCGCGCCTTGGCCCTCGACCCCCTGCTGGCGCAAACCCACCTGAACCTGGGCGCCCTCCTCGCGAGCCAGAATCGCTTTCCGGCCGCGGAAGTGGCCTACAGCCAGGCCCTGCTCGCCGACCCGCGCGCCACGGCCGCCTGGTCCAACCTGGGCGTGCTTTACGCCTGCATGAAACGGGAGGACGAGGCCGAGCAATGCTACCGCCAGGCCCTGGAACTGGACCCGAACCACGCCAAGGCGCGCTTCAACCTCAGCTACCTGCTCTTGCGCCAGGGCCGCTTCGGCGAAGGCTGGGCCTGCTTCGAAGCCAGGGACGGGCACGCCCCCCTGGCGGCCCGCATGACCTGTCCCCGCTGGCAGGGCGAGCCCCTTGCCGGAAAATCCCTCCTCATCCTTTACGAAGGGGGGCACGGCGACATGATCCAGTTCAGCCGCTATATCCCCACCCTGAAAGCCCGGGGTGCCGCCTCCATCACCCTGTTGTGCCATCCGGCGCTGAAAACCCTGCTCGCCACCCTGGAAGGGTTGGACGATGCAGTGGCCTTCGACGCCGAACCGCCCGCCAAGGAATGGGATTACTGGGTTCCGCTCCTGAGTCTTCCCTATCTTGGCAAGACGCGCCTCGAGGCCATTCCGGCCGCCATTCCCTACCTGCGCCCGGACGCCGAGCGAGTCGCCCGCTGGTCGCCGCTCCTGCCGCGGGAGGGGATGAGGGTCGGCCTGATCTGGAAAGGCAGTCCCCGGCACGAGAACGACGCCGACCGTTCCCTGCCCGCCCTGGATTTGCTGGCGCCCCTCGGCCAAGTGCCCGGCGTGAGCTTCGTCAGCCTGCAAAAAGGGGCGGGCGAAAGCGAGGCCGCCCAGCCCCCCGAGGGCTTGCGCCTCGCCGACCTCGGCTCCCGCATGGCGGATTTCGCCGACGCCGCCGCCATCGTGGCGGGCCTCGACCTGGTCATCAGCGTCGATACGGCCATGGCCCACCTGGCCGGCGCCCTGGGCAAGCCGTGCTGGCTGCTGCTGCCGGACTACAAGACGGATTGGCGCTGGCTAACGGGGCGGAGCGACTCCCCCTGGTATCCCGGCGCCCTGCGGCTGTTCCGCCAAACGAACCGGGGCGACTGGCCGACGGTGGCCGCCGCGGCGCGCGCCGCCCTGGAGGACCTGGCGCGGCAGTGGGCGCTACGCCACCCGCAGGGGCGGCTCGTCCAATAGCGCCGCCTGCTCCCGCAGGGCCAGTATCTGGTCCTGCCAGTAGCGTTGGGTATTGAACCAGGGGAAATGGGCCGGGAAGGCCGGGTCGTCCCAGCGCCGCGCCAGCCAGGCGGAATAGTGCAACAGGCGCAGGGTGCGCAGGGCTTCCAGCAGGTGCAGCTCCGCCGGGTCGAAATCGCAGAACTCCTCGTAGCCTTCGAGGAAATCCAGCAATTGCCCGGTCATCGCCGCCCGGTCGCCGGAGAGCAGCATCCACATGTCCTGCAGCGCCGGCCCCATGCGGCAGTCATCGAAATCCACGAAATGGGGCCCCGCCTCGCTCCACAGCACGTTGCCGGGATGACAGTCGCCGTGGAGGCGAATCAGCCGCACCTTCCCCGCCCGGGCGTAGGCCGCCCGCACCCGCCGCAGCACGTCCTCCGCCACGCTGCGGTAGGCGGGTTCCAGGTCGGGCGGGATGAAGCCGTGACCGAGGAGGAAGGCCACGGACTCGTCGCCGAAGGACTCCACCGTCAATACCGGGCGGTGGCGGAAGGTCGCCACCGCGCCGAGGGCGTGGATGCGGCCGATGAAGCGCCCCATCCAGCGCAGGGTGTCGGGATCGTCCAGTTCCGGCGCCCGGCCGGGGCGCTTCGGGTAAAGGGCGAAACGAAAACCCTGGAAATGGAACAGGGTGCCGCCGTTCACCGCCAAGGGCGCCACCACCGGGATTTCCAGCTCCTGGAGCTGGCGCGTGAAGCCGTGCTCCTCGGCAATCGCCTCGTCGGACCAGCGGCGAGGGCGGTAAAACTTGGCCACCAAGGGCGCGCCCTCCTCGAGGCCCACCTGATAGACCCGGTTTTCGTAGCTGTTGAGGGCCAGCAGGCGGCCGTCGCAACGGTAGCCGACGCTTTCCACCGCGTCCAGGACGATGTCGGGGGTGAGATTCTGGTAGGGGGGCGCATCCATGGCGGGGATTATACCGCCCGCGCTTCTTCCCGGTCAGTCGAATGCCGGGCGGGGCAGGGCGATGTGGTAGCCCTGGACATAGTCCACGCCGATGTCCCGGACCATGTCGAGAATTTCCGCCGACTCGACGAACTCGGCGATGGTGAGAATCCCCAGGTCCTGGCACAGGCGGGTGAGGTTCTTCACCAGGGAATGGTCCACCCGGGAATGGACGATGTTGCGCACGAACGCGCCGTCGATCTTGACGTACTCGAAGTGCAGCTCCCGCAGGTAGTGGAAGGAGTTGTAGCCGCTGCCGAAGTCGTCGAGGGCGAAGGCAAAGCCCTTTTCCCGCAGCTCGGAGAGGAAGCGGCGCATGTTGGTCATGTCGCCGATGGCCTCCCGCTCGAGAATTTCGAACACCACCCGTTCCGCCGGCACGCCCAGGCGGCGGCAGGTTTCCTCCGCGTAGTTGAGGATGCCGCGGCTCTGGATGGCCTGGGCGGACAGGTTGATGAACAGCCGCGCCTGGCCGTCGGGCTGTTCCAGCCGCTGCTTCTTGGCCGCCAGGGCCTGGGCCACCATGGACTGGTCCAGCTCCCAGCCGAAACCGTATTTCTCCACGATGTCGATGAACATGGCGGCGGAGATGATTTGCCCATCCTCCTCCCGCAGCCTGGCCAGGACCTCGTGGGCATGCAGGCTGCCGTCCCGGGTGCTGACGATGCGGTGGAAATAGGGCACCAGCCGCCCGTCCTCGAGGGCGGTCCGCAGGCGCTCGCCATGGGAACGGGTGCGCCGGGAGATTTCCAGGCTCTGGGACAGCGCCTCGGCCATGCTGACCTTGTCCTTGCCCTGCTCCTTGGCCTGATAGAGGGCGATGTCCACCCCGGACAGCAGGTCCTCCCGGCTCTCGGCATCGTCGGGATAGCACACCATGCCGATGGACAGGGTGACATGGAAACTTTCCCCGCCGGGACCGTGGAAACGGGCTTCCCGCACGGCGTTGCGGATGGCTTCCGCCACGGCCATGCCCCCTTCGCGTTGGGTTTCCGGCAGGAGAATGGCGAATTCGTCCCCCCCCAGCCGGCTGACGACATCCCCCTTGCGCAGGTGGCTCCGCAGGATGCTCCCCAGTTCCTTCAGCACTTCGTCGCCGCAGGGATGGCCGAAGGAGTCGTTGATGTCCTTGAAGTTGTCCAGGTCCAGGGACAGGGCGACAAAGGGATGCTGGTGACGGGCCGAGCGGTCGATTTCGTCGGACAGCACGTCGTTGAAGTGGCGCCGGTTGTGCAGCCCCGTGAGAGGGTCGTGGACGGAATAGTATTCCAGCTCGGCCATGGTGCGGGTGAGGGCCTTGCTCGACCCCACCACCATCACCATCACCGCCAGGATGGCGCGGACGATCTCCTGCTCCCGCGCCGCCATCTGTTCCGACGAAGCATAGCCGACGCCGAGGACCCCCTCCAGGTTGGGCAGGGCCTCCGGCACCGCCACCGTGAGCAGGTCCACGCCGTCCAGGGCATCCAGCGCATGGCCCTCCAGTACCTGGAACTCCTCGATGTCCAGCATGGCATCCTTGGGCAAGCCGAGGCGGGCAAGCATTTCCCGCGACAGGCGCTGGCGCGCGTTGTGCCGCGTTTCCTCTCCCACCTCGCCCATGTAATAGAGGTTGAGGGACAGGCCGTGCTCTTCGGTGAAGGCGATGAAAAACAGCTGGAAGGGGAAGAATTTGTGGAAGTCGCTCAGGATTTCCTGGACGAACTCCTTCCACTGGGTGATGCGCTCGTGGGACAGGATGATGTTGCGCAGGACCTGGCTCTGGCGTTCCAGCAGGTCCTTGTCGATCAGCGTCTGCTGCAGCTCCGACACCAGGCGGTTGAAGTCCAGCATCAGGCCGCGCAGCTCGTCGCCGTTCTCCTTCCACTGGCGCTGCCGCTCCCGCACCAGCAGGGACAAGGCGGAGCGCACGTCGCGGCAGCGGTGGGCGGCGCCGGCAAGGACCCCATCGGCGCCAGCCGCGCTCCCGCACTGACTCAGCAGGGCATCGAGCTCGCGGTTTTCCCGGTTGATGAAGGCGCCGACCTCTTCGCCGAACACCCAGGAATGGACATGGCTTTCCAACAGGGAAGCCAGGTGCCGCAGGACCTTTTCGCGGAATGCGTCGAGACTCGGCAAGTCGTCCTGCTCTTGGAAACTCATGCTCGCCCCATCACTCCGCCAACAGGTCGGCTCCGCATTGCAGTTCGGCCGCCCAGGCAAGGAACTCCCCCACCGCCTTGCCCCGGTACACCGGACCGTGCTGGGGGGCGATCATGTCGATGGGAAGGGCGGAAACCGTCTTCACCCAGTGGCGCAGGGCCTTGCTGCTGGCCATGTAGCGGCGGTGGAAAGGCTCGATGTGGGGCAGATGGGGCGCCAGCTCGTCAACGAAGGGCGGATGCTCGCCGCCTTCCATCACGGCGGCCCCGATGTCGCCGGAAAAGAGGATTTTCGACACCGGATCGTAGGCGTTGAGGTGCCCCGGCGAGTGGAGAAAATGGGCGGGGACGATCTTGAGCTCGAAGCCCTCCGCCACATTGAAATCCATGCCCTCGTCGGCCACGCCGACGAAGCTGCTCATGTCGCGGATGCCGTAATGGGGCAGGAAACGCAGCCAGATGCGGGAAACGTAAACGCGGGCCCGGGTCAGCTCCAGCCAAGTGCCGAGGCCGCCGACGATGTCCGGGTCCTGGTGGGAAAGGAAGATCGCCTTCAGCCGGTCGGGGGGCAGGTAGCCCATCAGCTCGGTCAACACCTGGGGCATCACCCCGAAGCCGCCGGGGTCCAGCAGCACGCCGGCGTCGCCGTGCATGACCAGATACTGGTTGGAGGGGACCCCCTGCTCCTCGCCCGGCTCGCTCTCGTTGAGCAGCACGAAACGGTGGTTTTCCGACTCGAACAGCGTTATGTTACGCATCTGGCGCGACACCCAAACCCAATATAGACGGGGCGAATGATAGCATTTTTCCCCTCCTCGCCCAAAGGTTTTATCGTTTTGTCATACTCCGCCCCTACGACAACCTGGCTGGTGGACAGCCATTTGCAGGACGCCGCCTGGAACCAGGCTTTCGATCGGCAGTGGCTGCGCCGCCACGCCCGGGGGGAAGCCCCTGCCCTGCTGCGCTTCCACCGCAGCCGGCCCGGCGTCAGCCTCGGCCGCCACCAGGACCCGTGGCGGGAGGCGCGCATCGGCTATTGCCGGGACAAGGGCATCCCCATCCTCCGCCGCCCCAGCGGCGGAGGCACCCTCTACCTGGACGAAAACCAGCTCGGTTTCAGCCTCGTCCTCACTGCTCCCGATGCCCCCCTGTCCGCGCTGCTGGAACGCTTCGCCCGCGCAATCGGCAAAGGGCTCGCCGCCCTGGGCGCCGGCGCCGACTTCGCCTTCCCCAACGACCTGGAGCGGGACGGCCGCAAGCTCGCGTCCGTCTTTGCCGCGGAAGAAGACGGCAGCCTGTTGCTCCACGGAACCCTGCTGTTGCAGGCGGACGTGCAAACCATGCTGGAGGCCCTGCGGGTGCCGACGGAGAAACTCTCCCCCGACGGCCTCGCCGCCGCCCGCGACCGGCTCGCCCCCCTGGCCGGCCTCCTCGCCCCCCTTCCCGCCCTGTCGCACTTGCAGGCGGTTGTCGCCAATTCCCTGGCCGCGGCTTTCGGCCTGGACCTCGCCGCCCCTTCCGGACTGCCCTCCGCGACCACGGAAGAGTTCATCCTTCCCGCGCCGCCGACCGGCTGCGAGGCCCTGTGGAAGGCCGCCGGCGGCCACCTCTATTGCCGCCTGGAAATCGCCGGCGGGCGCTGTCTCCGGGCCGTTTTCAGCGGCGACGTCCATCTGCGTCCCGGCGACTGGCTGGAAAACCTCGCCGCCCACCTCGCCGGCCACCCCCTTGCCCTCCTGGAAGAGCAAGCCGCCGCCTTCTGCGCCCGCCATCCCGTTGACGGCGCTGGGTTTTCCGGCGACGACGCCCGCCATGCCCTGCGCCTCGCCCTCAACCAGCACGGCGCCGCCGCCGAATTGGGGCTCAGCCCGGAGCAGGCCGGCGCCTTGATGCTGTTCGGCAGCGAAACCGCGCCCCTGGACACGCTTTCCCACGCCTCGGTCATGCTGGTGCCCTACTGCGCCAAGCCTGCCTGGTGCGCCTTCCGCCATCAGGACGGCTGCGCCGAGTGCGGCAAATGCGAAGTGGGCGACGCCTACCGTCTGGGGCGGGAGCGGGGCATGCAGGTCACCACCATCACCCACTACGAGCAGCTGGAAGCCACCTTGGCCCAAATGAAGGAGGACCGGGTGGAAGGCTACGTGGGCATGTGCTGCAGCCAGTTTTTCCGCAAGCGGCACCGCGCCTTTCTCGCCGCCGGCATTCCGGCGGTGCTGATGGACATCCAGGGCGCCAACTGCTACGAACTGAAACAGGAACACGCGGCCTACGCCGGCACCTTCCAGGCGGAAGCGCGCCTGGATGCGGAACTGCTGCAGAAGGTGGTACAGTTCATTCCGTTCCGCGGGGAAAAATAACGTGGCATATGGCGCGACCGTGCGGCAACGCACAGCGGACATCAATGCAGCGCATTGATTTTCCAGCACTCCGTCCTGGCCCACGCTTTGCATTAAGCTTTGGATTGTTAAACACACCGGCAACCCCATGACCAAACGCATCCTGATCCTGGCCGTCTTCCTTGCCCTCCTCGCCGCCACCCTGTGGGCGTGGCGGGAGAGCGGATTCCTCCCCTTCGCCGCCAAGCATCCCGCCGCTCCCCAAGGGGGCGACTTCACCCTCCAGTCGGTGAAGGGCCCGGTGTCCCTGCACGACTTTCGCGGCAAGGTGGTGCTGCTCTATTTCGGCTACACCTACTGCCCCGACGTCTGCCCCACCTCCCTGGCCCTTATCGCCCAGTCCCTGAAGCAGCTCCCCGCCGAGGAAGCACGGCAGGCGCAGGTGATTTTCGTCTCCGTGGACCCGGAGCGGGATACGCCCCAGAAGCTGCAGGAATACGGCAACTTCTTCTACCCCGGCACCCTCGGCGTCACCGGCACCCCCGAGGAAGTGGCGAAAGTGGCGAAGCAGTACGGCGTGATGTACCGCAAACAGCCCGTCACCTCGGCGGCGGGCTATGTCATCGATCATTCTTCCTACACCTACATCATCGGCCGGGACGGCAGCCTGCGGAGCAAGGTGCTCCACGCCGCCGCTCCCGCCGAGATGGTCCGGGCCATACGCAGTGCACTGAAACCCTAATCTCGTCACGAAAGGAGCTCCTACGATGCATGGCATGAAACTTCTCACCCTGGCCGCCGTCCTCTCCACCGCCTTCGCCGGTTCCGCCTGGGCCGCGGGCGCCGCGGATTCCATCAGCGCCGACCAGCCCTACGTCCGCGCCGTTCCTCCCGGCCAGAGCACCACCGCCGCCTTCATGGTGCTGAAGAACGCCGACAGCAAGGTCCATTCCGTGGTCAAAGCGGCCAACCCCGCCTCCAAGGTCACCGAACTGCACACCCACACCATGGAAGGCGGCATGATGAAAATGCGCCCCATCAAGCAGATCGACATCCCGGCCAAGGGCGAAGCCAAGCTGGAACCGGGCGGCCTGCACGTGATGCTGATCGACCTCAAGAAGCCCCTCAAGGAAGGCGAAACCGTTCCCGTCACCCTGACCTTCGAGGACGGCAGCAGCAAGCAGGTGGACGCCACGGTGAAAATGCCCGGCGGCGAAGGCCAGGGCATGAAGATGCACGGCAAGTAAGCGGGGGAAACGAACCCTCTCCCGGGGCGGCGCCTGGCGCCGCCTTTTTCTTTTCTTTTTCCTAGCGTTGCAATCGGGTATCACCCCCGCTAAAATTCAGGCTGGGCTTGAATTTTTCGCCCGCCTTCCGGTCGTATTGATTTTCCGCCGCGAAGCAAGACGGACAGCACATACCCATGACACCTACCAGCCCGACCGGCACCCCCACCCCGAACAGAAGCCAGGGAACCTACAAGATTCCCGCCCTGCGCCTGCTGTCGGAGATCACCTCCAGCCTCTCCAGCGAAAACAACCTGGAAGAGCTGCTGGAGCGTTTTCTCGGCACCCTGATCAAGCTCGCCGGCGCCGATGCCGGCGCGGTGCGGGTGCTCACGGCCGACGGCAAGAAGCTGCGCCTGGTGGGCGCCCTGGGCCTGCCGCCGGAGGTGGTGGAGCGGGAACGCTACATCAAGCTGGAGTGCGGCGTCTGCGGCGAGGCCGCCCGCAGCCGCCAACCCTTCCAGTACAGCGCCGACGTACAGATTTGCTCCGAACGCGCGTCCCTGGATTACTTCGGTCACCGCTGCCAGCACGTGGTGGCGGTGCCCTTGCGCTACAAGGGCAAGCTCCTCGGCGTCTACAACCTGTTCATGGCCCATGATCGGGGCGTGCCGGAAGAAGTGACCCTGCTCTTCCATTCCATCAGCGAGCACCTGGGCATGGCCCTGGAAAACGCCCGCCTGACCCGGGAAAACCTGCGCATCACCCTGATGAACGAGCGCCAGATGCTGGCCGGCGAGGTCCACGACTCCCTCGCCCAGACCCTGGCCTTCATGAAGATGCGCCTGCCCCTGCTGCGCAAGGCGGTGGAAAAGGGCGACCAGGAAAAGGCCACCAAGTACCTGGACGACCTGTCCCAGGCGCTGGATTCCTCCTACTCCGGCCTGCGCGGACTGATCAGCAACTTCCGCAACCGCATGGATTCCCGCGGCCTGCTCCATGCCCTGCAGGAACTGGTGGACAACTTCCAGGAGCGCACCGGCATCAGCCTGGATTTCAACAACCATACCCCCGATCTCAATTTGAGCCCGGACCAGGAAGTGCAGGTGTTCCACATCGTCCAGGAAGCCCTGGCCAACATCTGGAAACATTCCCAAGCCCAGCACGCCAAGGTAACCATGGTGCTGGAGGACGGCGAATACGTGATTTCCATCGAGGACGACGGCATCGGCCTGCCCCAGCATCTGGACGAATCCAGCGGCCAGATGCACTTCGGCCTCAACATCATGCGCGAACGGGCCCACCGCCTGGGGGGGGACATCGCGGTCCACGGCCGCCAGGACCGGGGCACCCGGGTGGCCCTGTCCTTCCCCGCCGGCAAGAGAGAACCGCGTCCATGACCCAGCAGCCGATCCGCGTCGCCCTGGTGGACGACCACACCCTGTTCCGCATGGGCCTGGCCGAACTCCTGGAACAGCAGGGCGGGGTCGAAGTGGTGGGCATCGCCGGCAACGGCGAAGAGGCCCGCATGGTCCTGTCCCAGTCCCGTCCCGACATCGTGATCATGGACCTGCACCTGCCCCCCAGCAACGGCATCGACCTCCTGCGCCAGCTGCGTGAAGAGGGGTTTGAAGTCCCCACCCTGATGCTCACCGTGAGCGACGCCGAAGAGGACCTAGCCGCCGCCCTGCGGGCCGGGGCCCGGGGCTACCTGCTCAAGGACATGGAGCCCGAGGACGTGCTGGAAGGCATCCAGCGCGCCCTGCGCGGCGAGACGGTGGTGGCTCCCTCCATGACCCGCAAGCTGGTGGACATGCTCAAGCACGACCAGCCCACCCGCCCGGAAACCCTGCTTAACTCCCTCACCCAGCGGGAGCGGGAAATCCTGGTCCACCTGGCCCAGGGGGAAAGCAACAAGGTCATCGCCAAGGCCCTGGACATCAGTCACGACACGGTCAAGCTGCACGTGCGCCACATCCTTTCCAAGCTCAACCTCAACTCCCGGGTGGAGGCGGCGGTCTTCGCGGTGGAGCACCGCGTCAGCATGCCCCGCCCCACCTCCTCCAACCACTGATTTTTCTTTTCGGAACGCGACATGGATTTCTTTCCCGTATTTCTCAACCTCCGCGACCGTGACTGCTTGGTGATCGGCGGCGGCGACGTGGCCGCCCGCAAGGTATCCATGCTGCTGGAAGCCCACGCCAAGGTCACCGTGGTGTCCCCCGAACTGTGCGACGCCCTGGCCCACCACGCCGCCAAGGGCCGCATCGCCCACGTGGCCGGGCGCTTCAGCCCCGAGGTGGCCGCCAACCCGGCCCTGATCATCGCCGCCACCGACGACATGGAGGTCAACCGCCAGGTATCCGACCTGGCCCGGGCGCGCAACATCCCGGTGAACGTGGTGGACAACCCGGAGCTGTGCAGCTTCATCGTCCCCTCCATCATCGACCGCTCCCCCATCGTCATCGCCGTCTCCTCCAGCGGCGTGTCGCCGGTGCTGGCGCGCCTCATCCGCACCCGCCTGGAGACCCTCATCCCCTCCGCCTACGGCAAGCTGGGCGCCCTGGCCGCCAAGTTCCGCGACAAGGTGAAGGCCCACTTCCCCATCCCGGAGAGCCGCCGCCGCTTCTGGGAAACCGTGCTACAGGGCAAGATCGCCGAGATGGTCTTCTCCGGCCAGGAAAAGGCCGCCGAAGCCGCCCTGGAACAGGAACTCCAGGGCGCCGACACCGCCAAGCCCCAGGGCGAGGTCTATTTGGTAGGCGGCGGCCCCGGCAACCCCGACCTCCTCACCTTCCGCGCCCTGCGCCTGATGCAGCAGGCCGACGTGGTGGTCCACGACCACCTGGTCTCCCCTTCCGTGCTGGAACTCACCCGCCGCGACGCCGACCGCATCTACGTCGGCAAGGAGCGCAACGCCCACACCATGCGCCAGGAAGCGATCAACGAGCTGCTGGTGAAGCTGGCCAAGGAAGGCAAGCGGGTGCTGCGCCTCAAGGGCGGCGACCCCTTCATCTTCGGCCGCGGCGGCGAGGAAATCGAAACCCTCACCGCCAACGGCGTCCAGTTCCAGGTGGTGCCGGGCATCAGCGCCGCCCTGGGCGTCTCCGCCTACGCTGGCATCCCCCTCACCCACCGGGACTACGCCCAGTCCTGCGTCTTCGTCACCGGCCACCTCAAGGACGGCAGCGTCAACCTGGACTGGGACGGCATCGCCCGCCCCAACCAGACCATCGTCATCTACATGGGCCTCCAGGGCCTTCCCGCCCTGACGAAAGAGCTGATGAAGCACGGCCTGCCCCCCACCATGCCCGCCGCCATCGTCCAACAGGGCACCACCCACAACCAGAAAGTGGTCACCGGCACCCTGGAAACCCTGCCCCAGCTGGCGGTGGACGCCCAGATGAAGCCACCCACCCTCATCATCGTGGGCGAGGTGGTGAAACTCCATGACAAGCTGAAATGGTTCAAGCCCGGCGCCGAGCAGGACATCCCCAGCACCGCCGCGTTCATCGAGCATTGAGCTGTTGCGGTAGAAGTAAATAAAGGGGCCGGTTTCGGCCCCTTTTGTTTTGATGGGCGCATCACCGGTGAATCCTACCGTCCTCCCCAACCCAACCTAACCCCTCATGGCTTCGGCGACACCACGCTTTGATCATTTTTCAAACAACACAGGCTCCACACAAACAGATAAAATCAAGCCGATATTCAGGGCGTCAAAACTTGGCACCCGGCTTTGAATAAGTGAGCATGGCACTTCACGAGGAATGGCATGACAAAAATGACCAGAGCACGCTTTACAGTTATAAAGGGCGGAGGAAGCCAAGAACGGTTGCGTCCCCTGACGACTATTGACCTGTTTTGCGGAGCAGGGGGCATTACCGAGGGCTTCCGCGAAGCGGGCTATCGATGCCTCTATGGCAACGATATTATGAAGGAGGCAATTGAGACTTTTGCCTTCAACCATCCTGAAGCCATACCGGATAATCGTCCTGTTGAAGAAGTAAACCCCGCTGAAATTCGCGCAAAACTCGGGCTCGCCCCTGGCAGCCTAGATGTTCTGGTTGGCGGTCCTCCCTGCCAAGGTTTCTCTATCAATGCTCCAGAACGGTTCCTAGACGACCCGCGGAACAAGCTCTTCCGGCATTATGCTAAGTTTTTGGCGGAATTCAGGCCCAAGGCATTTGTCTTCGAGAATGTGCCAGGCCTCTTATCTATTGGCAATGGAAAGGTTTTTAGGCAGATACTGCGGGAATTTTCCAAACTGGGCTATGAACTTTCTGCCCGTATCCTTTTTGCTGCCCATTACGGCGCCCCGCAAGAGCGTTGGCGCCTTATTCTGTTAGGTTCGCGGCTGGGCTCGGCCATCGAGCACCCAAACCCAACTCATTGGGCAACGGGCCGTGCCAACTTCCGTGGCGGACGAGAGATGATTTTCCAACTTTCCGAGGAAGACCGCGAAAAGCTGCTGCCGTTTGTAACTGTGCATGACGCCATCGGCGACCTCCCTCGTCTCGGCATGGGCGAAGGCGCGGAAGAGGTTGGCTATATACACGAGGCACATTCTGACTATGCCCACATGATGCGAAACCCCGAGGGTTTAACTTACAACCATTATGCTGCCAAGTTATCCAAGCAAAATGCCGAACGCATGAAGCATGTTCCGCCAGGCGGGAGTTGGCGCGATATTCCCCACGAGCTTCTGCCTGCGGGGATGCAGCGCGCTCGCCGTTCAGATCATACAAAGCGCTATGGCAGGCTCCGTCCAGAAGGTTTAGCTGGCACCGTATTAACCAAGTGCGACCCTCATTGGGGAACCGTCTTTCTGCCAGATCAAAACCGCGCCCTGACTGTACGGGAAGCCGCCCGATTCCAGAGTTTTCCCGATACCTACCGTTTCTTAGGATCTCGCGTTTCGCAATACGAGCAAGTCGGGAACGCCGTTCCCGTCTTGATGGCCAGGGCTATTGCCCTCGCCGTCAGGAAACACATCGAGAGCAATGAGATAAGCACTGAACAGCCGAAAGCCGTATCTCATGGCTAGCCGCATCATTGAATTTTTCGGCTATTCGCCTACCGACCAGTCTAACTTAGCGAAAGAAGCCCGCCACCTCCGCCATTGCCCCTTCATTGGCGCAACTTGTCTGAAAACCCTTTCCGACAAGACAATTTCCGGCGCATGCACCTTGCAGCCCAAAGGCGGCGGTTCCGTAATTTGCTGTCCCTACCGCCTCTATGCCGATCAATACAAGGTCATTCGTGATGTTGCGCATAAAGCGTTTGGGGAAAACTGCGATCTTTACCCAGGCCACCAAGCGGCATCGCGTCCAGCTATCGCAGGACGGCATCGTATTGCCGTTTTTGGCAAGCGATGGGGCAAAGAACTGCGCCTTCCTAATCGTGGGCGCAGTGGCGGATATTTCGTCGATTGGGTGCTGGCACGCCTGGACGACAAAAATCACCTCGCCGAGTTTATAGCCGTTGAAGTTCAGTCCATCGACACAACAGGCAACTACCGGGAAGAGCGGGCAGCCTATCTCAGCGGCGAGGCATTCGGCGCATGGAGCACTGCAGGCTTCAACTGGGAAAACGTAAACAAGCGTATCCTCCCTCAACTCATCTACAAGGGACATGTCCTACGGCGGGAGCGTCTTTGCAAAAGCGGACTTTTCTTCATTTGCCCAACCCCGGTTTACATGAAGATCAGGGAGCGTTTAGGTGGGAATCTCCTTGACTACATGCTGCAATCTGGCGCTCTGACCCTAATGTGGTATGACATCGGCAAACCTGTGCCAGACGGCCAACTGCGGGAGCTAATTTTGGAAGATGCGTTCACAACGACCGTTGATCAAGTTGCTCTTGCCTTTACATCTCCAAGCAACCTACCTGACGCAAACGTCTACGAAACTGCACTGAAAGCAGAACTGGAATAGGGATTCCGCAGCCGGTTGCTCGAACCTGATGAGCGTAAATGGGAATAAACCGCAGTGAAAATATGCGGCGTATCCATAGCAAAGATACATCGCCAGAGATTGCAGTCCGCATGATTCTCCGCAGACTCGGTTTTTTAGGCTACCGGCTGCACCGCAAAGACCTCCCCGGAAGACCTGACATTGCCTTCATCAACAAACGCAAAGCAATTATGATTCATGGCTGCTTCTGGCATGGGCACGACTGCAAAACAGGGCTGCGCGAGCCAAAATCCAATCGAGATTACTGGCTTCCAAAAATCCAACGTACTCGCGAACGAGACATCCAGCACCATGCGGCGCTCAACGAACTCGGCTGGGCCATGCTGACAATCTGGGAATGTGAATTGAAGGACATGGAAACCCTGACAGCCAAACTCCTTTCCTTCATGGAATCAACTTAGCCTTTGCTGGGATTTGTGCCCAGAACGGTTACCCACCGATGCCTTCTCCCCGCTGAGTAGCGCAGCCATGCCTGGGGCTGTCGGCTTCAGATGTTTGAGCTGATCCCTGCCGGGGCGAGTTTCTGAGGCCGCCCGGCTTGGCAGGCAACGGAGGGGCTCGCCAGGGCCGGGGCACCCCCGGCACCCAAACAACCCCGCGCACAGCGCGACAGCACCAAAACAAAAGGGCCCGAACCCAGGCCCCTTCCGTCTCAAGCCACAAAAGCCAACAACCTCAAGCCTTCCCCGCGAATATCCCCGGCCGGAACAAATCCTGCTCATTATTGGAAAACGCCGAGGTGTAGGGGTCGATAGCCGTCTCCAGCTCCTCGCACCAGGAGGGATGGCTGTAGCTCATGTCCTTGAAGAACCACAGGCCCCGGGTGGACTGGCAGGCGGCGGCCATCATGTGGATCTGCTCGCCGGCCTCGGGGCCGACGATGCAGCCGCCGAGGAGCTGGCCGGTTTCGC
>JAJZVC010000028.1 GCA_021845865.1 Pseudomonadota bacterium
CGCAAAATAGCGGACCAATTCCCGGAATTTGGCCTCAGAAATTTTTGAACGATTAACGTACCTGTTTTTTAGCGACATAACATAAGGTTAGCATCTCGATTAACCTTCTGTTCTAGTCATGACCCTTCCAAATTCAAACCCTGAACCGCGCCACCGCCTCCTTCTGCTGCCGCGACAATTCCCTTAAGTGATCCACCGCTTCCGTCAGCCCGCCGATGGCGGCGCGGTTTTCCTCGGCCATGGCGACGATTCTTTCCACGTTGCCAGCGATGTCCCGGCTGGCGGCGTTCTGTTCCCTCGTGGCGTCGGCGATTTCGCCCACGCTCAGGGCGGTCTTGCGGGCGCCCTGGTCGATGGTGGTGAGGGAGGCGGTGGTGCGCCCCACCAGTTGGACGCCCTGGCCCACCTTGGCGCTCCCTTCCTCCATGGCGGCGACGGCGTGGCGGGTGTCGCTCTGGATGCCGGCGATCATGTTCTCGATTTCGCTGGTGGCCTGCTCGGTGCGCTCGGCCAGCTTGCGCACCTCGTCGGCCACCACGGCGAAGCCTCGCCCCTGCTCGCCGGCCCGGGCGGCTTCGATGGCGGCATTGAGGGCGAGGAGGTTGGTGTTGCCGGCCACTTCCTTGATGAGCTGGATGATCTGGCTGATTTCCTGGGCCCGGTGGTTGAGGGCGGAAATCAGGCTGGCGGTTTCGGACACGGAGGCCGCGATGCCTTCCATTTCCGAGGCGGCTTCGTCGGCCACCTGCTTGCCCTCGTCGCACAGCCGCGCGGCGTTTTCCGAGATGTGGAGGGAGTCCCGGGCATTGCCGGCCACCTGTTCGATGCTGGTGAGCATTTCCTCCACCGCCGCCGCCGTGGCCTCCGCCGCCTCGGACTGGGCTTGGGAGCGTTTTTCCACCTGGGCGGCGATCTGGGCGAGCTGCTCCGCTTCCGCCGCCAGGGTGGCGGTGTTGCCCGTGACGCCGGAAACGGTGTCGCGCAGGCTGGAGAGGGTGGTCTCCAGGTGCCGGGCGGTTGCTCCTAGCTCGTTCTGGTGGTGGTAATCCACCCGGGCGCTGAGGTCGCCGGCGGCTGCCCGTTCCAGGGCTTCCTTCAGGGTGTGGATGCCCAGGGTCATGCTGCGGGCCAGCAGCACGGACATGACGGTGGCGGCGATGCCGGCCAGGGCGCCGGCGAGGAGGGTGCCCAGCACCAGGTAGCGCATGCGGTCGCCGCCTTCGGCGGCCTGGGCGTAGGTGGCCTCCACGTTGCGTTCCTGGAGCTTGACCAGTTTCAGCACGGGGCCCAGGACGTTCTTTTCCACCTTCGGCCAGTCGTCGTCCAGGGTGGAGCGGGTGGCGATCTTGTCGGCGGAGGCGTAGGCGGTTTCGAGGAACTTGTATACCGGCTCCATGGCGCCCATCTGCTGGTCAACGGTGGCCACCAACTGCTGTTCTTCGTCCGTCAGGCGGCCGGCCTTCTGCTGCTTGAAGCGCTGCCATGCCTGGGGCAGCTTTTCCTTCACCTCGGCCAGTTGGCGGGCGGCGTCGGGGAACTGGACGATGTCGAAGGTGACGGCGGCCATGTTGAACCGGGCGGTTTCCAGCAGCTTGTCGATTTCCATCAGGGTGGAGGCGGGGACCACGGAGCGCTGGTAGACGGTTTCCAATGCGGTGTCGTTCTGGTGCAGGGCATAAAGGTTCTCGCCGGCGAGGAGGGTGACGACGGCGGCCCATAACAGGCTGGCAGCCAGCAGGCTGCCGCGGATGCCTAGGTTGGGGATTTTCATGGTTGTTAGCGTGCTTTTCCAAAAGTGTGAAATACGTAAGGTTACGTATTCCACCACCGCGCCGTTACCGATTTATGACGTCAAGGGGAAATGCAGCGGGGAGGGGAGAAAAGGGTCAGCCGCCGGTCTTGGCCATGATGCGCACCACCTTCTCCGGGGCCTCCCGGAACTCGTGGCGCTGGGGCTTGAGCTCGATGGCGGCGCGGATGGCGCTGGCCAGGTCGTCGTCGCTGGCGCCCCCGCGCAGCAGGGGCTTGAAATCGAAGCTTTCGTCCTGTCCCAGGCACAGGTAGAGCACGCCGTCCACGGACAGGCGCACCCGGTTGCAGGTGTCGCAGAAGTGCTGGGAGAGGGGGGTGATGAAGCCGATGCTGAAGCCGCCGTCCGGGCTCTTCATGTAGCGGGCCGGGCCGCCGCCGGGCAGGACGCCGTCCACCAGGCCGAAGCGGTCCCGCAGGCGGGCCTTGACCGGCTGGAGGTCGAGGAAGCCGGCGCCGCGTCCCGTTTCCCCCATGGGCATGGTCTCGATCAGGCGCAGGACGAAGCCGTGCTCGATGCAGAAGGCCACCATGCCGTCGATCTCGTCGTCGTTCACCCCGGCCATGGCCACCATGTTGAGCTTGATCGGGGCGAAGCCCTCGTCCTTGGCCGCCATCAGGCCGGCTAGCACGTCGTCCAGGCAATCCCGGCCGGTGATGGCCGCCATGCGCTCGGGGCGCAGGGAATCCAGGCTGACGTTGAGGCGGCTCACGCCGGCGTCCTTCAGGGCGCGGGCGTGGACCGCGAGGCGGGTGGCGTTGGTGGACAGGGACAGGTCCTCCACGCCGGGCAGGGCGGCGAGGCGGCCAGCCAAGCCGGGCAGGTCCTTGCGGGTGAGGGGCTCGCCGCCGGTGAGGCGGAAGCGGGAGACGCCGAGGCGGGCGAACACGCCCACCAGCCGTTCCATCTCGCTGGCGGTAAGCCAGTGGTCCGGCTCCTCGAAGCCCTTGAAGTGCTCCGGGATGCAGTAGGCGCAGCGCAGATCGCAACGGTCCGTGACGGAGACGCGCAGGTACTGGATCGTCCTGCCGAATCGGTCTTGCAAGGTTGGAGCATGCGCCATGATTACCGCGGTTCCTGAAGAAGTTGGGCGAATTTTAGTCCAGGGCCAAGGGGCGGACAATTATCCGTTCGGAGTAGGACCGGGGAAGCTCGGCTTAGTTCTGAGGAACTAGGGCTGGCATGGCGCGGCGTCAACAATGGCATAGCGTGGCGCGGCCAAGCGCCGGCCACAGTGGCCCTCCTCGCCCCCCGCCTCGTAGCGCCGCACCAGCCAGCGGCCGTTTGCCAAGCGCCAGGCGATGACTTCCTCGTAATAGGTTTCGCTTTCCTGGAAGCAGTCCTCGTCGTCCAGCCAGGGGGCGGTGCGGGAGTAGGCGTGGCGGTAGTAGCACATGCAGCCGCTGGCGTCGAAACCGCGAAATTTCCGCGCCGAGGCCATGTCGTCCTCGAAGCGCTCGAAGCTGAAGGGGGCGATGACGGCGGCAGCGTATTGTTCCGGCAGGCCTTTGTTCCAATCGATGCGCATGGCGGCTCCCTTCGGATTTTCAGAGGACGGAAACGGCTTTCACTTGGGCGAAAACCCGCTTGCCCGGCGCGAGGCCGAGGAGGGCGGCGGATTTGCCGGAGACCTGGGCCAGCAGGGGCGTGCCGCCGAGGGACAGGCGCGCCAGGGTGCGGCCAGCGCTTTCCGGGGCGGTTTCCACCACTTCCGCCGGCAGGATGTTGAGGATGCTGGTCTGCTCGGGCCGTACCAGGGCGAGGCTCACGTCCCGAGCCAGGATGCGGGCTCTTGCCGGCGTGCCGATGGGCTCGGCGTGGTTGGGCACCCACAGGGCGCCGCCGGGGAAATCCAGGCGGGTGAGGTGGTAAGCGCCGTCGTGTTCGCCCACCGTGGCTTCCACCACCACGCCGGCCTCGCCGCCATGGGCGGTGGAGAGATCGAGGCGAGCCATCATCTCCGCCACCGGGCCCACCGCCGTGGCGCGGCCGTTTTCCAGCAGCACCAGGGTATCCGCCAGCCGCGCCACTTCGTCCGGGGAGTGGCTGACGTAGAGCACGGGAATCGACAGTTCCCGGTGCAGGCGCTCCAGGTAGGGCAGGATTTCCGCCTTGCGCTGGGGGTCCAGGGCCGCCAGGGGCTCGTCCATCAGCAGCAGGCGGGGGCTGGTGAACAGGGCGCGGGCGATGCCCACCCGCTGACGCTCGCCGCCGGAGAGCCGGTCGGGCTTGCGGCTCAGCAGATGGCCGATGCCCAGCAACTCGATCACGTGGTCCGTGTCCACCTGGCGGGCGGCGGCTGGCACCCTTTTGAGGCCGAAGGCCAGGTTCTGTTCCACCGTCAGGTGGGGGAACAGGCTCGCCTCCTGGAACACATAGCCCAGGGGGCGGCGGTGGGTGGGGAGGAACAGCTGGCCGTCCTGCCAGGCGTCGCCGTTGACCGACAGAAAACCGCCGTGAACCCGCTCCAGCCCCGCCACGCAGCGCAGCAAGGTGGTCTTGCCCGAACCCGAGGGGCCGAACAGGGCGGTGACGCCTTGCCCCGGAAGTTCCAGGTCCACGTCCAGGGAAAACCCCGCGTGTTTGAGATGAAAACGGGCGTGGATGCTCATGGGTGCACCACCAGGTAGCGCCGGTTGAGGGTATAAACGGTCAGCAGCAGGAGGAAGGACGCCGCCAGCAGGCCTCCAGCCAGCACGTGGGCGGAGGCGTAATCCATGGCTTCGGCATGGTCGTAGATGGCGATGGAGAGCACCCGGGTCTCGCCGGGGATGTTGCCCCCCACCATCAGCACCACGCCGAATTCCCCCACTGTGTGGGCGAAGGTGAGGGTGCAGGCGGTGAGGAAGCCGCGCCGGGCCAGGGGCAGCACCACGTTGAAGAAGGTGTCCCACGGGCCGGCCCGCAGGGTGGCGGCGGCCTCCAGGGGGCGGGAGCCGATGGCGGCGAAGGTGTCCTTGAGGGGCTGGACCATGAAGGGCATGGAGTAGAGCGTCGAGGCGACCACCAGGCCCCAGAAGGTGAACGCCAGATGATGCCACCCCATCGCTTGCAGCATGCCGCCCACCGGCCCCTTGGGGCCTAAGGCCACCAGCATGTAAAAGCCCAGCACGGTGGGCGGCAGCACCAGGGGCAGCGCTACCACGGCTTCTATCGCCGAGGCGAAGCGCAGCCGGGTGCGCGCCAGCCACCAGGCCAGGGGCGTGCCCAGGAGCAGCAGCGCCAGGGTAGTGGTGCCGGAGAGGGCGAGCGTGACCTTGAGGGCCAGCCAGTCGGCTTCGGACATTTTTACTTTTCCTCCTCGCCAGGCAGCACGAAGCCGTAGCGGCGCATCACGGCGCGGGCGGCGGGCTGCTCCATGTAGTGGGCAAAGGCTTTCGCCAGGGGGTTGTTCTTGGCGCGAGCGGTGACGACGTAGCCTTGTTCCAGCGGCTGGTGCCAGTTGGCGGGGATCAGTGTCCAGGCGCCCTTGTTGGCCAGGGCCGGGCTTTTCACCAGGGACAGGGCCACGATGCCCGCTTCCGCCGCGCCGCTATCCACGAACTGGGCGGTGTGGGCGATGTTTTCCCCCAGCACCAGCTTCGGTTTCATGGCTTCCCACGCGCCCTCGTGCTCCAGCGCCTCCTGGGCGCGGCGGCCATAGGGGGCGTGGTCGGGATTCGCGATGGCGAACTTGCGGATGGCCGGGCTGGACGGCAGGGATTTCAACGGCAGCTTGGCCAGTTCCGGCTTAGGGCTCCACAGCACGATGCGCCCGACGGCATAGGGCTTGGCGGTTCCAGCCGCCAGCCCCATTTTTTCCAGTTCCTTGGGGTAGGCGATGTCGGCGGAAAAGAAGAGGTCGAAGGGGGCGCCGTTCTGGATCTGGGTGTGGAATTTGCCCGAGGAGCCGTAAACGACTTCCACCTTGTCGCCGGGATGGGCGGCACGGAAGGCGTCGGCGATTTCCGCCATGGCGTATTTCAGGTCGGCGGCGGCGGCGATGGTGAGTTCGCCTGCTTTTGCGGAAAACGCGAGGCATGCAAGCAACATCGCTGCGGCGAGTGAGCGGAACAGGGATTTCATGGGGGGTGTTCTCCAAGAGGTTAGGGAAGGTCGTAGCCGTAAGACCGGATGATGGCCTTGGCCTTGGGGGTTTTCAGGTAATTGGCGAGGGCGAGGGCGGCAGGGTTTCCCTTGCCTTTTGCCAGCACGATCACGTCCTGGCGAATCAGGGGATAGAGTTCCTGAGGCACTATCCAGCCGGAGCCGGAAGCGAACTCCGCGCCGTCCTTGCCGAGTACCTGGGAGTAGGCGACAAAGCCGAGCTCCGCGGTGCCGGACGAGACGAACATATGGGCCTGGGTAATGTTTTCCGCCTGAACAAACTTGGGTTCCAGTTGGGGGAGCGCCTTCAAGCGCTTCATGACCTCCATTCCGGCGGCGCCGTAAACCGCGAGCTTGGGGTTGGCCAGGGCCAGATGCTGGAAATTGCCCTGCCTGAGCACGTCCCCTTTGGCGTCGACAAAACCTTCCTTGGCGCTCCACAACGCTAATTTGCCGATGGCGTAGGTATAGCGGCTTTCGCCGAGGGCCATGCCATCGCTTGTCAGCTTCAGCGGCGTGTCCTGGTCGGCGGAAACCAGCACCTCAAAAGGAGCGCCGTTATGGATTTGGGCATAAAACTTTCCCACCGTGCCGAAGGAGAGGCTAAGCTTGTGACCCGTTTCACGTTCAAACTCAGCGGCAATCTTGTTCATCGGTGCCATGAAGTTGGCGGCCACGGCTACCTGCGCCTCACCGGCCATGGCCGGCAGGGAGGCGAACAGGGAAAAAAGAAAAATGGCGAATCGTTTCATGAGTCCTCCCAGAAGCTGGTTATCCGACGCTCAGTCCTTGACGCCGAGGATCACGCTGCTGGCCTTGAACAGGGCGCAGGCGCGAACCACTTCCTTGAGGCCGAGGCCGGCGACGCTCTCGTTGGTAACGATGGCGATCAACTGGCTGCCGCCGTTCAGGTCGAGGGTGACCTCGCTGTTCACCGCCCCGGTGGTCACTTTGGCTACCGTGCCGTACATCCGGTTGCGGGTGGAAAAGCGCATCTCGCCGTTTTCCGGGGCGAGGATGACCCAGGAGGCTTTCACCAGGGCGTAGACCTCGGAGCCTGCTTTCAGGCCCAGGTTGGTCACGCTGTCGTGAGTGATGACGGCGACGAGCTTGTCGCTCCCGCCCAGGTCGATGTCCACCTCGGCGTTGACGGGGCCGAACTTGACGGCGGAAACGGTGCCTTTGAACTGGTTGCGGGCGCTGGTCAACATGGTTGCTCCTTTATCTGTATACGGCTGGATATAGCGATGGGGAAAAACCACCCGGATGGTGCTTTGCAAAGGCCGTGCCAGCGGTCGGGTACAATACGTGATATTTGTTATTTCAATTGGTTATGCTGTGTACGCCGCGCATGGCCGATATATCCGACGGCATATAACGCTGCACCACTCTAGTGCCGATGCACCAGAAAGGTCAACCATTGGGTCAGTGCGGGTTTTCGGGAGGAGTGGAGGCGAGGTGGCCGTTGAGGAAGGCGAAATCGTCCGCCGCCGCCTCGGCGCACTTCTTCAGAATGGAGCGGTAGCGGGCCAGCACTTCCCGGCCCAGGTCGGTGACGCGGGCGCCGCCGCCGCCCTTGCCGCCGGCGGCGGTTTCCACCAGGGGGGCGTCGAAACACTGGTTCATGGTGTCCACCAGCAGCCAGGCCCGGCGGTAGCTCATGGCCATGCGCTTGGCGGCGGCGGAAATGGAGCCGGTTTCGGCGATGAGTTCCAGCAGTTCGGCCTTGCCGGGGCCGATGGCGACGGCTTGGCCAAACTGGAGGCGCAGGCGGGGTTTGACGGCGTTCATGATGACGGACATTGTAGCCAGGATGGCGGTTGTTTGCTAAGGTTTGGGCCTGGCATGCAATGACGAGGAGAGAGACTGATGAGAAGTGCGGGAAAGTGGCTGCTGTTGGCGTTTTGCGCGGTTCTGGCGGGCGGCGCCCAGGCGGGCGACCGGGTGACGGTGAAGGTGGGCGCCGAATTCCAGGCCGCCAAGGAGGCGGTGGAAACCGCCATCGCCAACCGGGGCATGATCGTCAACAACGTATCCCACGTGGGCAACATGCTGGAGCGCACCGGCAAGGAAACCGGCCTCGGGGGCGCCGTCTACGGCACGGCGGAAGTGCTGGAGTTCTGCAGCGCGGTGGTGTCCCGCAGGATGATGGAAGCCGACCCCCACAACATCGTCTACTGCCCTTATACCGTCGCGGTCTACACCCTGCCCGGCGATCCCAAGACTGCCTACATTTCCTACCGCAAGCCGCCCGTGGCCAAGGGCAAGACCGGCGAGGCCCTGAAGGCGGTGGACCAGCTGCTCCACGGCATCGTCGCCGAGGCCGCCCAGTCCGCCATGTGATTGGCAATATATTCGTCTTGTCGTATATAATGCGCCATGCTTGAAGCCCAGAGCTTTTACGACGTCTTGTCCGACGAAACCCGCCGCCGCCTCCTGGCCCTGTTGCTGAAGGAAGGGGAGCTGTGCGTGTGCGAACTGGGCTGCGCCCTGGACATGGCCCAGCCCAAGGTGTCCCGCCACCTGGCGGTGATGCGGGAGGCGGAGGTCTTGTCCCAGCGGCGGGAAGGCACCTGGGTCTATTACCGCCTTCATCCCCAATTGCCCCTGTGGGCGGCCCGGTCCCTGGAACTGATGGCGCAGGGGCTGCCCGAGGCGCCACTGCGCCAGGACGCGGAGCGCCTGGGCGCCATGGCCGACCGCCCGGCGCGCTGCTGCGCGTGAAATTTTTTTGCCCATATGTATGCGCCGTTACATATATATGTAATACTGCATATCTATCCTTGCCGGTTCAAAAACCTGACTAGGGAGCCTCAATGGAAAACAAGACCTTCAACGTGCTGTTCCTGTGTACCGGCAATTCGGCCCGCAGCATCATGGCCGAGGTGCTGCTGCGCCGCTTCGGGGGCGGGCGTTTCCACGCCTTCAGCGCCGGCAGCCATCCCGCCGGGGCGGTGAATCCCTTCACCCTGGACGTGCTGGAGCGCAACGGCTTCGCCACCGATGGGCTGCGCAGCAAGTCCTGGGACGAGTTCGCCCAGGCCGGGGCGCCGGAACTGGATTTCGTCTTCACCGTGTGCGACAAGGCCGCCGGCGAGGCGTGCCCGGTATGGCCCGGTCAGCCCATCACCGCACACTGGGGCTTCGAGGACCCGGTGGCTTTCGAAGGGGACGAAGCGGCCAGGGGCCGCCTGTTCGACAAGGTGTTCAAGGAGATTTCCACCCGCATCCAGCTGTTCGTCAACCTGCCCTTCGAGAAACTGGATCGCTTGAAGCTGGAGAAGGCGGTGCGGGACATGGGGGAGATCAAGGCGTGAGCGCCCAGTGTGAGATTACCGCCAAGGCGGCGTCTGGCGCCGAGCTGGGCTTCTTCGAGCGCTGGCTGACCCTGTGGGTGTTCCTCGCCATCGCCGTCGGCATCGGCCTGGGGCAGGCGTTTCCCGCGCCGTTCCGCGTTCTCGGCGGGCTGGAGGTGGCCCGGGTGAATATTCCGGTGGGCCTGCTGATCTGGGTGATGATCGTGCCCATGCTGCTCAAGATCGACTTCGGGGCGCTGCACGAGGTGAAGCGCCACTGGCGTGGCATCGGCGTGACCCTGTTCATCAACTGGGGGGTGAAGCCCTTTTCCATGGCCCTCCTGGGCTGGCTGTTCATCCGCCACCTGTTCGCCCCCTGGCTGCCGGCGGCGCAGATCGACAGCTACATCGCCGGCCTGATCCTGCTGGCGGCGGCGCCCTGCACCGCCATGGTGTTCGTGTGGAGCCACCTGACGAAGGGCGAGCCGAATTTCACCCTGAGCCAGGTGGCCCTCAACGACGTCATCATGATCTTCGCCTTCGCCCCCCTGGTGGCCCTGCTGCTGGGCCTGTCCGCCATCACCGTGCCCTGGGACACCCTGTTCATTTCGGTGCTGATGTACATCGTTCTGCCGGTGCTTGCCGCCCAGGCCTGGCGGCGCTGGCTGCTGGGCAAGGGAGAGGCCGCCTTTCAGGCCACCCTCAAGCGCCTGCACCCCCTTGGGCTGTCGGCCCTGCTGCTGACCCTGGTGCTGCTGTTCGCCTTCCAGGGGGAAGCCATTCTGAGGCAGCCCCTGGTGATCGCCCTGCTGGCGGTGCCGATCCTGATTCAGGTGTATTTCAACTCCATGCTGGCCTACTGGCTCAACCGCCGGTTCAAGGTGGCCCACAGCGTGGCCGGCCCCTCTGCGCTCATCGGCGCCAGCAATTTCTTCGAGCTGGCGGTGGCGGCGGCCATCAGCCTGTTCGGTTTCGAGTCCGGGGCCGCCCTGGCCACCGTGGTGGGGGTGCTGATCGAGGTGCCCGTCATGCTGTCGGTGGTGAAGATCGTCAACAATAGCCGCGCCTGGTACGAGGCCGGCGGAAAACCCCTTTACGATTAATGAGAGAGAACCCGAAAATGACCGAAAACAAGCTCCCCACCGTGCTGGTGCTGTGCACCGGCAACTCCTGCCGCTCCCAGATGGCCGAGGCCCTGTTGAACCACGACCTGGCCGGCCGCGTCCGCGCCGTCTCCGCCGGCACCCGGCCCCAGCCCAAGGTGGCCGATGGCGCCATCGAGGCCCTGAGGCTCGCCGGCCTGCCCACCGGCGGGCTCTACCCCAAGGACGTGGACGTCCTGATGAACGAGGATATCGACCTGGTGATCACCGTTTGCGACAACGCCAAGGAAACCTGCCCGGTTTTCCCCCGTCCGGTGCGCGCCATCCACCTGCCGTTCCACGACCCCCACGGCGAGCCCCTGGAATCCTTCCTGGCGGTGCGGGACGATATCCGCGCCCGGCTGGTGCCGGCGGTGCGCGAAGCGCTGGGTCTGTAACCACGAAGGAATCGCCATGGAACAGGCCGAAACGACCGTTAACGGTAACAAACCGCGCTGGTTCGCCGGGCTGGCGCTTCTGGCCGTCATCTGGGTGGCCGCCTACGCCTCGCTCGGCGCCTTCGCCGACGGGATGGTGCGCCTGCTGGGGCTCGATCCTCAAAGCCGGCTCGGGGATGCGGTGCGCTTTTTCTTTTTCGATACCCCCAAGGTGTTGCTGCTGCTGGCGGGCATCGTGTTCGTCATGGGCATCGTCCACACCTATGTTTCCGCCGAGCGCACCCGCGATCTGCTTGCCGGGCGCAGGCTCGGCCTGGGTAACGTCATGGCGGCTGGCCTGGGCATCGTCACGCCCTTCTGCTCCTGCTCGGCGGTGCCCTTGTTCATCGGCTTTCTCCAGGCGGGCGTGCCTCTGGGGGTGACGTTCTCCTTTCTGATTTCCGCCCCCATGGTCAACGAGGTGGCCCTGGCGCTGCTGTTCGGGATGTTCGGCTGGAAGGTGGCGGCCCTCTACCTGGGGCTGGGGCTGTTCGTCGCCATCGCCGCCGGGCTGGTGATCGGGGAATTGCGCATGGAACACCACCTGGAGGATTGGGTGCGCGCGCTCCAGTCGGGGCAGGTGGTGCGCCGCCCGGCGGAGGAATACACCCTGCCCGAGCGCATCCGCGCGGGTTTCAGTCATGTGAAGGAAATCGTCGGCAAGGTGTGGCCCTACATGCTGGGCGGCATCGCCCTGGGGGCGGGTATCCACGGTTACGTGCCGGAGGACTTCATGGCAAGCATCATGGGCAAGGGCGCCTGGTGGGCGGTGCCCGCCGCCGTGGCGGTGGGGGTGCCCATGTATTCCAACGCCGCCGGCATCATTCCGGTGGTGGAGGCGCTGCTGGCCAAGGGGGCGGCCCTGGGCACGGTGCTCGCTTTCATGATGAGCGTGATCGCCCTGTCGTTGCCGGAAATCATCATCCTGCGCAAGGTGCTCAAGCCTCGGCTGATCGGCGTGTTCGTCGGCGTGGTGTCCGTGGGCATTTTGCTGGTGGGCTACGTGTTCAACCTGGTTTTGTGAGGAGGCTCCAATGACCGAACTGCATCCATCCGTCGTCGCCCTGGTGGCCCTGGCCGCCAATATCGCCGCCAACCATCCCAACCGGGGGCTGTGTCAGCTCGACAAACTGAAGCAATACGGCGTGCCCCGGAACCAAGTGGACACGGTGATCGAGATTGCCCGCCATATCCGGGACGAAGCCGGGCAGAAGAACGATGCCGCCTTCGACGAGGCCTTGGCCGCGAAACACGCCGATACGCGGCTGGCGGCCATTCCTGGTGGAGAAGCTTGCTGCACGCCTACCGCGGGCGGAAAATCCTGCTGCTGAACAAGGAGAATCACGTGAAAGACATCAAAGTGCTGGGCTCCGGCTGCGCCAACTGCGAAACCACCGCCAAGCTCATCCAGGAGGTGGCCCAGGCCAAGGGCGTGGAAGTGGCGATCGAGAAGGTGCAGGACATGGCGGCCATCCTCGGCTACGGCGTCATGTCCACGCCGGGGGTGGTGATCGATGGCCAGGTGGTCCATTCCGGCGGCGTGCCGGACCGGAAGAAGGTGGAAGGCTGGCTCGGCTGATAGAATAGCGGTCTTATCGTTGCGCTGGACTTTCGAGTGACCCCCATTCCTGAAATACGCCCCGGCCAATCCGTCGAACTGCTGAAAGAGCTGCACATCCTCACCCGGGACGGCAAGCTCAACCAGGACAGCCGGCGCAAGCTGAAGCAGGTCTATCACCTGTTCCAGTTCATCGAGCCGTTGCTGAACGACGTCCTGGATTCTGGCGGCGATCTGGCCTTGGCGGACCACGGCGCGGGCAAGTCCTACCTCGGCTTCATCCTCTACGACCTGTTCCTCAAGGAGCGCGGCGCCGGACATGTCTACGGCATCGAAACCCGGCAGGAACTGGTGGAGAAGTCCCGTGAACTGGCAACGCGGCTGGGCTTCGGGCGCATGTCCTTCCTCAACCTGTCGGTGGAGGAATCCATCGCCTCTCCCGAACTGCCGGAGCGGGTCGATGTGGTGACGGCGCTCCACGCCTGCGATACGGCCACCGACGATGCCATCCGCTTCGCCCTCCACAAGCAGGCCAAGCACGTCGTGCTGGTGCCCTGCTGCCAGGCGGAGGTGGCGGCGGCGCTGCGCAAGAACAAGAACGCTTCCTTCGGCAAGACGCCCCTCTCCGAATTGTGGCGCCACCCCATTCATACGCGGGAATTCGGCAGCCTGGCCACCAACGTTCTGCGTTGCCTCCTGCTCCAATCCCACGGTTATCAGGTGACGGTGACGGAACTGGTGGGCTGGGAGCACTCCATGAAAAACGAGCTGATCGTCGCCAGTTTCAAGGACGCCCCGGGCCGGAGCGCCAGGGAGCGCCTGGAGCGCATGCTGGAAGAACTGAACCTGGAAGAATTGCGGGGCCGTTTTGCCTATTGAGCTTCAGCTGGTGACTGCCGAGGGCTTCAACCGGGGCTGCGCCTGCCGCACCCTCAACGCCGGCAAGCTGTCGAAACTGCTGGAAAGCGAGCCGGCCATGGCGGGCCTGGCGGACGAGATTGCGCGCACCCGGCCCTACCTGTTCTCGTCCACCGCCGTGTTCCTTTCCCGCGGGCAGTACGAAGGAATGGCCGCCCTGGTGGCGGCGGTTGAGGAAGTGCTGGCCCTGCCCGCCTATCAGGCGACCGCATTGGAGCGGTCACCGGCCATTGCCCGGATCGACCACGGCCCCCGGGGCGTATTCCTCGGCTTCGATTTCCACCTGGGAGACGCCGGGCCTCAACTGATCGAAATCAACACCAATGCCGGCGGCGCCCTGCTCAACCTGGCCCTGGCCCATGCCCAGCAGGCCTGCTGCCGGGAGATGGCGTCCAACTTCCAGCCCAGTGCCGACCTGGAGAAGCTGGAGGAGGCTTTCTTCGCCATGTTTGCCGAGGAGTGGCGGCGCCAGCGGGGCGGCGCCCCCCTGGGCACCCTCGCCATCGTGGACGACGAGCCGGAAGGCCAATACCTGCACCCCGAGTTCCTTCTGTTCCAGCGCCTGTTCCGCCGCTTCGGCGTCGAGGCGGCGATCGCCGACGGCCGGCGGCTGGAATGGCGCGATGGCGGGCTGTGGCATGAAGGACGGAAGGTGGACCTGGTTTACAACCGCCTCACCGATTTCTATTTCGACGAACCGAGCCATGCCGCTTTGCGCGCCGCCCACGAGGCGGGGGCGGTGGTGGTGACGCCCCATCCCCGCGCCCATGCCCTCTACGCCGACAAGCGCAACCTGGCGTTGCTGAGCGATGGCGACGCCTTGGCGGCCTTGGGGGTGCCGGCGGCGACGCGGGCAATCCTTCTTGCCGGCATTCCCCGCACCGAGGCGGTGGCGCCGGAGCGGGCCGAGGCCCTATGGGCCGAGCGCCGCCGGCTGTTCTTCAAGCCTGCCGCGGGCTACGGCAGCAAGGCCGCCTACCGGGGCGACAAGCTGACTCGCCGGGTATGGGGGGAAATCCTCGCCGGCGATTACGTCGCCCAGTCCCTGGTTCCCCCCAGCGAGCGCCGCCTGGAGGTGGACGGCAGGGAAACCGACCTCAAGCTGGACGTGCGCGCCTACGTTTACGCCGGGGCGGTGCAGTTCGCCGCGGCCCGCCTGTACGAAGGGCAGACCACCAACTTCCGCACCCCTGGCGGCGGTTTCGCCCCGGTATTCGTGGCGCGGGGCAAGAACGCAAAATGAAGAAAGGAGAATGCGCGATGTGGAAGCGTTGGATGATGTTTGTCTGTGGCCTGGCGTTCGCCGGGGCGGCCCATGCCCTGACCCTGACGCCCCAGGAAGTGGCGCCGGGGATCTATGCCTTCATCGGCGACATGGGGATGCGGACCGCCGGCAACGAGGGCATGAACGCCAACAGCGGCTTCATCGTCACCGGCGCGGGCGTGGTGGTGGTGGACAGCGGTCCCACCTGGAACGTGGCGAAAGAAATCCACCAAGCCATCCAGAAGGTGACCCGTCAGCCGGTGAAATATGTGATCAACACCGGCGGCCAGGACCACCGCTGGCTGGGCAACGGCTATTTCAAGTCCATCGGCGCCGAGATCATTGCCGCCCGTCCGGCCCTGGCCGACATGCAGGCTCGGGGCGGCATGCAGTTGGCCGAGCTGCGCAAGCTGCTGCGCAAGAAGGCGGCGGGAACGAAAACCGTCTTTCCCGACCGCTACTTCGACCGGGAGGAAACCCTGACCCTGGGCGGCGAGGACATCCGCCTGCTCTATTTCCACGGCGGCCACACGCCGGGGGACAGCGTGGTATGGCTGCACAAGGCGGGCGTGCTGTTCGCCGGCGACCTGGTGTTCGTGGACCGTATTCTCGGCATGCAGCCCTTCAGCAGCAGCCGCGACTGGCTGGCCTCCTTCGGCGACATGGAACAGCTGGGGCCGAAAACCATCATTCCCGGCCACGGCCATGTCTGCGATCTCGCCAAGGCGCAGCGGGAGACCCGGGATTATCTACTGCTGCTGCGGACGCACATGAAGCAGGCCGTGGAGCAGGGCCAGGACATCCAGTCCGCCATCAACAGCCTCGACCAGTCGGCTTTCAAGGGGCTGCTCAACTACGACGCCCTCAAGGGCTTCAACGCCAGCAATACCTACCTGGAAGTGGAGCAGGAGTGAGTCGCTGAGCGCGGCGCTGATTTTCGTCGCCACCCTGGTCCTGGTCGTTTGGCAGCCGAGGGGCCTGGGAGTGGGGTGGAGCGCCCTGCTGGGGGCCGCCGCCGCCCTGGCCGCCGGCGTGGTGTCGCCCGCCGACATTCCCGCCGTCTGGACCATCGTCTGGGACGCCACCTTCACCCTGGTGGCCCTGATCCTGATTTCCCTGATTCTGGACGCGGCCGGTTTTTTCGAGTGGGCCGCCCTCCATGTCGCCCGCTGGGGCGGGAAGCGGGGCCGGGCGTTATTTGTTCTCATCGTCCTGCTGGGAGCCGTGACGGCCGCTTTTTTCGCCAACGATGGCGCGGTGCTGATTCTCACCCCCCTGGTGTTCGAGTTGCTCCATGCGCTGAAGGTCCCGCCCCGAACCCTGTTCGCCTTCGTCATCGCCACCGGCTTCGTGGCCGACGCGGCGAGCCTTCCCTTCAAAATATCCAACCTGACCAACATCATCGTCGCCAATTATTTCCATCTCTCCTTCGCCGATTACGCGGCGGTGATGGTGGCGGTGAACGCCGCGGCCGTGGCGGCGAGCCTGGGGGCGCTGCTATGGGTTTTTCGCCGGGACTTGCCCCGGGAGGTGGACCCGGCATCCCTGGCCGATCCGCGCAGCGCCATCCGCGATCTTTTCGTGTTCCGGGCGGGGTGGGGGGTGCTGATCCTGCTGTTGCCGGGCTATTTCTTCGCCCATGCTCTGGGGCTGCCGGTGTCCGCCGTGGCGGGCATGGGCGCCTTGGTCCTGGCGCTGGCGGCGGGGCGGGAGCATTTCCTGCGGCGCCAGCCCCGCGCCGTCATTCCCCTGGCCACCCTGTTGCGGGAAGCCCCCTGGCAGGTGGTGGTGTTTTCCCTCGGCATGTATCTGGTGGTGTTCGGCCTGCGCGACGCGGGGCTGACGGCAGGCCTGTCCCGGCTGCTGGAGTGGCTGGACGGCCACGGCCTGGCGGCGGCGACGGTGGGAGCGGGCTTTCTCTTCGCCGCCCTGTCGGCGGTGATGAACAATCTGCCCAGCGTGCTGGTGGGCTCCCTCGCCATTGCCGATGCCCATCTTGGCCCGGCGGCGAGGGAGGCGATGATTTACGCCAACGTGGTCGGCTGCAACCTGGGGCCGAAAATCACTCCCATCGGCAGCCTGGCCACGCTGCTCTGGCTGCACGTGCTGGCCCAGCGGGGAATGCGGGTGGGGTGGGGGGAATACTGCCGTCTCGGCCTGTTGCTCACCGTGCCGGTGCTGTTCGTTACGCTGCTGGCCCTGGCCGGCTGGCTGACCCTTAGCCGTTGGTCTTGATGGCCTGGAGGAATTCCTGGGTTTCGTCGCTGATGCGGTCGGCGACGAACTGGTAGTGAAGGGCGTTTTCGGTGAACTGGGTGCGCTCCGTGTCCATGTTCACCGTATTGCCGTCGATGTTGTCCTGGCCGCCCTGGCGGTAGCGGGTGTTCTTGGCCAGGGGGTCGGCCGGCTTGCCGGCGATATGGCCCGCGTGGGTCGTGTTCAGGTTGACGGCGGGATTGCGCTGCTCCTCCACGGCTTTCAGGGCCGTGGCGAAATCCAGGTCCTTGGCCTTGAAGCCCGGCGTGTCGGCGTTGGCGATGTTGGAGGCGATGAGCTGCTGGCGACCGGCCCGCAAGTTGAGGGCGTCGCTCAGGAACCGGTACTCGTCTTCCAGGGCCTTGAAGAAACTCATGGCGCAAGCTTAGGCCATTCGGCCTGAGGGAGCAACGGGGGCGCCGAAAAGGCGCAGCAGGGCCGCCGCCTTGTGGAAGGTTTCCCGGTATTCCTCTTCCTCGTCCGAATCGCGCACGATGCCGCCCCCGGCCCAGAAGCGCAGTTCGCCGTTGCCATGAACCAGGGTGCGGATGGCGATGTTGGTGTCCATGGCGCCGTCGAAACCCACGTAGCCGATGGCTCCGCAATAGATGCCCCGGCGGTGGGGCTCCAGTTCCTCGATGATTTCCATCGCCCGTTGCTTCGGCGCGCCGGTGACCGAGCCGCCGGGAAAACAGGCCCGCAGCAGGTCCAGGGCATGCCGTCCATGGGCTAACCGGCCAGTGACGGTGCTGACCAGGTGATGGACGGTGGCGAAACTTTCCACCTCGAACAAGCGCGGCACCCGCACGGAACCGGTTTTGCAGACCTTGCCCAGGTCGTTGCGCAGCAAGTCCACGATCATCACGTTCTCCGCCCGGTCCTTGGGGCTGGCGGCCAATTCCCGCGCCAGGGCCCGATCCTGGTCCGGGTCGGCGGAGCGGGGCCGGGTGCCCTTGATGGGGCGGGTTTCCACCTGGCCTTGGCGCGCTTCCAGAAAGCGCTCCGGGGAACTGCTCAGCACCTGGACGAAAGGCAGCTCCAGGTAGGCGGAAAAGGGAGCCGGATTGGCGCGGCGCAAGGCACGGTACAGCGGCCAGGCGTCGCCGTGGGCGGGGGCGGCGAAGCGCTGGGCGAAATTCACCTGGTAGCAGTCGCCTTCTTCCAGGTAGCGCTGGATGCGGGCGAAGGCGGCGGCGTAGGCGTCGCGGCTGAGGTTGGAGGCCAGGGGCGCGGCCAGACGCAGAGGGGCGGCGCCGGCGAGCGCCGAGGGCTGGCTCAGGCGCTGTACCAGGGCGGGCCATTGCGCTCGGGTGGCGGGATGCCGGCCCGCGCTCGCCAGCCGGGCCTGCCGTGCCTGGTGGTCCACCACCACGGCCCAGTCGTAGAGGCCCACCGCCATTTCCGGCAGCTTTTCGGCGTCCTGCGCGAGGTTCGGCAACACGGCCAGCCTCCTGGCCAGATCGTAGCCGAAGTAGCCCAGGGCGCCGCCGATGAAGGGCAGGCCGGCGGTGTTTTCCGTCGCCGGGCCGAGGGCCTCGCGCAGCAAGGCGAAGGGGTCGCCGGCGCTGCGGCGGAAGGCGCCATCCTGGGCGATTTCCGTGGTCCCGCCGCGGGTGGTCAGCGTGGCATAAGGGGCGGCGCAGAGGATGTCGTAGCGGCCGCTGCCGCCGCTGTCGAGAAACATCGGCCAGGGCAGGTCCCGCAGGCGCTCGAAGAGGATGGCGCTGTCGTCGCCATAGGGCAACTCGGCGGACAGCAGGGGCATGTCAGGGGTTGGGGACGGTTTCGCCGCTGGGCGGGGGCGTTTCGCCCGTGGCGGGCGGCAGATGGGTGCAGACGAATCCGGCCAGGGCCTCGGCCAGGGCATCCCCTTCCGGAATGGGGGGCATGGGGTCGGCGATATCCAGGTTGGTATAGACGAAGGGCCCGGTACGGTTGAAGCGCACTTCCTGACGGTTGCGCAGGGTCTTGAGCTGGCAGTCCACTTCCGACAGGGTGGAGAGGTATTGGTAATCGGCGCCGTTGAGGGCCAGCGCCGGGCTGGGGGCGTCGGCAATCTGTTTCCACCAGAAGCGGGCCAGCTCGCCCTTGGTGCGGATGGTCGCGGCGTCCACCATGACCTTGCGCCCGTCGAGGGTGAAAACTTCCTGCCAATCCGAGCTGCCCGCGGCGGCGAAGGCTTGGGTGACGGTCAGGGCGAGCAGGGCCAGGAGCGGTAGTTTCAAGGTGTCTGCACTCACAGTGGAAAGTTGAGGGAGGATACCGCAGAACGCCCCGGGCCGGAAGGGGCGGGGAAGCCTGTCCGGCCTTGCGCGGGCGGCAGGTCTTAAACGGAAACCTGAGCCATCATCCATGCTTGATGAGACGGAAAACATAAACCTTCACGAAATCCAGAACCACCATGAAAACCGCCACTACCAAGGCCAATCCGCCTATCAGCAAAGGGGGGATGGGCGCCATGAAGATACCGCGAGTGGCCAGCACGGACACCACCGCGATGTCCGCCATGGAGCTGATCAGCAGCCAGCGGCTGGGCGCCGACTGCCAGAAATGGCGACGTTCCCGCACCAGGTACACATTGCCCAGGCCGGTGAACACCAACATGACAAAAATGAGCGTCTGCAACTGTTCCAGCGGCAGGTGGAGAAGATCTCGGCCGGCGATGAAGACTGAAAAAGAAAGCACCAGGATAAGCGCCGCGAGAGGCACGGCGGTCTGCATCAGGGTGGAGACGTGCCAGCGCTCCGGCTTGCGGGAAAACGCCACCCGGTCAGTGGCGATGGACATGGTCACGAAATCATTGGTGAAGAGCAGCAGCACGATCAGCAATGGCGTGATGACGAAAACGCCGGTCAGCATCACCCCCACGCTCATGAAGACGGCGATTTCCAGCGTCTTGATGATTTTGTTGAGGGTATAGGTCAGCATGCGCTGGTAGATGCGGCGGCTGGTTTCCACCGCGGCGACCACGTCGCCCAGCCCTGGATTGGTGAGCACGAGGCTGGCGGCGGCTTTTGCCACGTCGGTGGCGTTGGCCACGGCGATCCCCACTTCAGCCTGTTTCAGCGCGGGCGCGTCATTGACGCCGTCGCCGGTCATGCCTGCCACATGGCCGGACTGTTGCAAGGCCTTGACGAGGTGGAACTTGTCCTCGGGGAAGACTTGAGCGAACACATCGCATTCCGAAATGGCCCGAACGGCGTTGCCGCCGAGCATCTCCGCGTGGCAGGCCCGCTCCCCGATGCCGACCGACCTTGCCACGGCCTGGGCGGTCGCCTGGCCGTCGCCGGTCACCATCACCACCCGCACGCCGAGCTGGCGGAGGTTCTCGACCAATGCGGCGGAATCGCCGCGGGGAGGGTCTTGAAGCGCAACCAGGCCGGCGAACCGCAGCGAGGTTTCGTCGCCAAACGCCACCCCCAGTACGCGATATCCTTCCGCGGCGAGCTTCTCGATAGGGCTAGAGATATTGGAGACGCCGGCCAGGTCCGCCACTTCAAGCGCCGCGCCCTTGACGGCGCGGCGGATGGCGCCCGACTCCTCGAATACGGATTCGGAACGGCGGGTCAGGGGGGTGAACGGCGTAAAGCGGATACGCCTGGTTGGGGTTGCCAGTACCTTGCGTTCCTGGGCGGCGGCAAGAATTGCAAGGTCAATGGGGTCCTGGGTCGCGTCGTCGCAGGCCAGCGCGGCGAACCGCAGCAAATCGCCTTCGCTGACGCCGCTTGCTGGCTGGAGCCCGGCCACGGTCAGGTGGTTTTCGGTTATCGTGCCGGTCTTGTCGCTCGCCAGAACATCCATGGCGGCCGCCTCTTCAATCGCCGAAAGACGGGTCACCAGCACCCCGTGCTTGGCCAGCTCCAGCGAGCCCAGGGCTGTCGCCAGCGTGAACGTGGCCGGCAATGCCACGGGCACCGAGGCGACCAGCAGAATCAAGGCAAAGGGGACCACCTCGGTCAACGGCATGCCTGTCGCCACGGCATAGGCCAATAGGAGCGCCACCAGTCCGATATCCAGGATCATCAGGTATTTGACGATGCCAAAAATCACGGCTTCCAGATGGCTGACGGTCTTGGCGCCGCGCACCAGCTCCGCCGTTTTGCCGAAACGGGTTTGGGAGCCCGTGGCCGTCACTTTGCCCGTGGCCTCGCCACGGGTAACCACGGAGCCGGAAAAAGCATCGGCATCCGGTCCCGCTTCGACAGGCAGGGATTCGCCCGTGAGGCTGGACTGGTCCAGTTGGACTTGCCCTTCCGAAAGAAGCAAGTCCGCGGGGACCAGGTCCCCCATGCGCACATGGACGATGTCTCCCGGGACCAGATTCTTGGCGGCGCATGCTTGCCAGCGCCCATCCCGCAACACCCGCGCCTGGGTATCGAGACGTTTTCTCAGCAGGGCCAGCGCCTTGCTGGCTCGGCCTTCCTGAAGGAAACCCAGCACGGCGTTAACCACGAGGAGGACTGCGATCACGGCGGCTTCATCGCGCTTGCCGAGAACGAGCTGCAGGGCAATCGTCGCCTCCAGCATCCAAGGAACCGGCGACCAGAATTTGAGCAGGAACGTCAGCAACGGATGCGGCTTTTCCTCGGCGACCTCATTGGGGCCGTACCGTTCCAGCCGCTGAGCGGCCTCCGTCGCGCTGAGGCCCAGGGGGGCGTTGCCGCGGTCTGAACCAGAGATACTCATGGGCGAGCTCGCTTTCCTCGGAGGAATAACACGGCGCCGTTTACAACGGACGCGACGCCTTGGGCTGCGGCAGCGATGCAAAGAGCGGCGAATTTCATCCTGTCCTTTTGCCAGGGCAAGGGGGCAAATGAGGCTTCCTTGGCACCGGGCGGAGGAACCGCGCAGCCGTAGTGTGGCTATGAGCCCAGTTTAGCGCACAGAGTTCAAACAATGTGACCGGTACCCGGTCTGTTCGCCGTTTTTCTGATTTGCTTTAACGCCTTAGCCGCGGAGGCCTCTTCCGGTCCTTTCGCGGCTGCCCGGTTTCCTTATGGCGGCGCCGGGATGATCAACCCGGCCGGCGCAGCAGATCGACCCGAATCGGCATGAGGAAATCCGCGCCGTTCGGAGTCAGGTGTGCCTCGAATTTGGCGCGGACCTCCCGGTACAACTCCGGCGGCAAGCGATGGCGGGTGTGGGTGACCTTGAGCACCCGCTCCTCGTATTGGGCGAAATCGTCGAAATGCATGGGCGTGTTGAAGAACTTCTGTGTCGCCAGTTCCATCAAGCCGGACGACACCGCCCCCTTGACCGCGGCGAAGGCGGCTTCGCGCACCTGCCCCTCGTCATGGAACAGCCGCAGGATGTCGTTGAAGGCGCCCGCATAGATAGGCTCGGAAATGTAGGCGAGGCCACCCGGCTTCAGCACGCGGCGAATCTCCTGGAGCGCCCGGTCCATCTTGTCCAGGGGGACGTGGTGCAGGGACTTGAACATCAGCACGATGTCGAAGGCGGCGTCGCTGGCCGGAATGTCCTCCGCGCCGCCGAGGGCGAAGCGCGCATTGGGCAAGTCGGCAGCCTGGGCGTTCTTGGCGTGCTGCGCCTCGTCCACTTCCAGGGCCAGGATGCCCGCGACCTGGCCGGCCTGGGCAATGGCGCGGGTTTTCTCCGCCTTGCCGCACCCCAGCTCCAGCACCCGCGCTCCGTCGAGGGGCAGCAGGCTGCTGTAGATTTCCTGCTCGTCGCACACAGGGTCGATGTTCGGAATGGTTATCCGCATAACGGGCCTTTGCCAGGAATGTGAAGCAAACGAGGGTAGCAAAGCTGCGCCGGGGGTGGAAGCGTGCCGGGTCGGCTTGCGCCGCAAAGGGACGCAGTGCAACAGGCCGGAAGCGCCCAGCGCGGGCAATGAAACGCCGTCCCCCGTTAAAAGCCTGGGCCGGAAGGGGACCGCTCAGGCCTTGCGCAGGTAGCAGGCCTTGAGCATGAAGTTGCCGCCGTCCATCTTGCAGTCCACTTCATGGTCGCCGCCCACCAGGCGGATGCTCTTCACCTTGGTGCCCATTTTCAGGGTGATGGAGGAGCCCTTGACCTTCAGGTCCTTGATGAGCACCACCGAGTCGCCGTCCTGCAGGACGTTGCCGTTGGCGTCCTTCACCACGGCGCTGTCCTGGTCGTCGGCCTGGCTGGCCGCCGCCATGGGCCATTCGTGGCCGCAGTCGGCGCAGACGTAATTGTCGCCGTCGGGATAGGTGTTTTCCAGGGAGCACTGGGGGCAGGCAGGGATCGTGGACATGAAGGTTCTCCATCGCCGGGGGCGAATAAAAAATCGGGCGCGGGGCCCGATTTCATATTTGGCGGAGAGGGCGGGATTCGAACCCGCGTTAGGGTATTACCCTAAACACGCTTTCCAGGCGTGCGACTTAAACCACTCATCCACCTCTCCGGAAAGCGCGCAAGAATAAACTATTCCGCGCGCGGAGGCAAGTTCTCCTAGAAGCTGGCGGCCTCCACTTCCAGGTAGGCGCGGTTGATGTTGGCCCCCATGGTGGTGTCGAACTCCTTGAGCTTCTTCCACTCCTTCAGGTCCAGGGTCTTGCGGATGTCGCTGTCGGTGAGGCCTTTCTTGTAGCCGGCTTCGACCCCGGCATGGAAGGCGGCCATCATGTCGTGAAGTTTCTTTGCCTCGGCCTGGGTCATGAGGGGGCCGTGGCCGGGAACGAGGGTCTTGGCGTCGAATTGCCTCACTTCGTCCAGGGTGGCGATCCAGTTCGCCAGGTTGCCGTCCCGCAGGTTGGGGGTGAGGGTGTTGACGAGAATGTCGCCGCCGACGAGGACCTTGTCCTCGGGCAAATAAACCATGGCGTCGCCCACGGTGTGGGAGCCCTTCGGCACCCAGAGGGTCATTTTCACCCCCTGGAGGGTGATGTCGGTGCGGGACAGGTCCGGGTAGGTGACGCTGGCGGGAACCGGCTTGGTGTTGGGGAATTTGCGGCCGATCATGGTTTCCATGGTCTCTTTCCATTCGTAGCCGGTTTTTTCCACCATGGCCTTGCACTGGGCGGAGCTGATGACCTGGGCGCCGGGGAAGGCGATGTTGCCCAGGGTATGGTCGCCGTGATGATGGGTGTTGATGATGTGGGTGACGGGCTTGGGGGTAAGCTTGGCGATAGTCTTGGCCAGGTTCTTGCCCACTTCGTCGGTGGCGCCGGTGTCCACCAGGATGACGCCCTGGTCGCCGATGATGACCGTGCTGTTGACCATGTAGCCCTGGTTATGGGCGTTGGGCAGGGCCACTGGGCCGAGAAGGGCATAGACCCGGTCGGTGATTTTCATCACCTTGGGTTCGGGCATTTTGTCGGCGGCGTGAAGGAGGGGGGAAACCAGCAGCAAGCCGAGCAGGAGGATTTTTTTCATGGCGTAGTCTCCATCGGGAAGAATGGAGCAATGCTACACCGGCGGCGGTCGCCTGGCAGTGGCACAGATGGACTATGCCCGCTGGGCCGGATGGACCGCCCTAGAACCTGTCTCCAAAAATCCGCCAGCGCGGCCTCGGGATTTTCTGGGACAGGTTGTTAGACCGCGGCTTTGGTGTTGAGCTGCAGGTTGGCCTGCACCAGGTCGGCCAGGGTCTTTACCTTCAGCTTCTTCATGATGCGCGCCCGGTGCACTTCCACGGTCCGGCTGCTGATGTCCAGTTCGGACGCCACCGCCTTGTTGGATTTGCCCGCCGCCACCATGTCCATGATCTGGCGCTCCCGGGGGGTGAGGGCGTCATAGCGGCTTTTGAGGCTGTCCAGGCCGGCCATTTCCTGGCGGCTCTTGGCATCGGTATCCAGCGCCTGCTGGATGCGGTCCAGGAGCTCCTGGTCGTTGAAGGGCTTCTGAATGAAATCCAGCGCGCCGTACTTGATGGCGCGCACCGCCATGGGCACGTCGCCGTGGCCGGTGATGATGATGACGGGGGGCGCAGGGAATAGGCGGAGAGGTTTTCCAGGAGTTCCATGCCGCTCATGCCGGGCATGCGCACGTCCAGAACCAGGCAGCCGGCTTCGTCGGGGTCGAAGGCTTCGAGATAGTCCAGGGCGGAGTCGAAGGTTTTGACCTTCAGCCCGACGGACTCGATGAGCCAGCGCAGCGAACTGCGCATGGCGTCATCATCGTCCACTACGAAAACCGTTGCTTGATCTGCGCTCATGTCCTCTCCCGATTGGTGGAAGCCTCTGATTTCTCGTCAACAAAGCCTGGTTCTACATTGCGCCGCAGCGTGAAATGGAAGGTTGTCCCGCCGTGGGGATTGTTCGTGGCCCACATGCGGCCGCCGTGGGACTCAATAATACTATGGCTGATGGACAGTCCCAAGCCCATCCCTTCCTGTTTGGTGGTGAAGAAGGGATTGAAAATCTCGCCGATCCGGCCGGGGGGAATGCCGGGGCCGGTATCGGCGACATCGACCTGCACCAGGTCGTCGCCGAGAACCTCGGCGTGAACGGCGATTTCCCGCGTTTCCTGGTCCTGCATGGCTTCGCTGGCGTTCTTGATCAGGTTGACCATGACCTGCTCCAGTTCCACCTTGTCCATCACGATGTTGGCCGAGTCGCCGGGAGGGAAGTCGAGGGTGACCGTGACCTGGTTCTTCTTCAATTCCTGTTCCAGCAGCAGCAAGACTTCCCGGGTCACCTGGCGCAGGTCCAGGAGGCAGGCGACCGGCTCCCGCTTGCGGGCGAATTCCTTGAGGTGGCTGATGATGTCCCCGGCGCGCTCGGTCTGGGTGCTGGCGAGCCGCAGGGCGTCCAGGATGGTGGTGGGGTCGGTTGCCGGGGATTGCAGGCGGCGGATGCAGCCGCGGATGTAGTTGTGGGCGGCGGCAAGGGGCTGGCTCAATTCGTGGGCCAGGCCGGAAGCCATTTCGCCCACGATGCTGAGGCGGGCGGCGTGTTCCAGCTCCCGCTGGTGGCGGCGCTGGAGGGTGTCGAGGAGCTTGCGTTCGGTGATGTCCTGGATGGTGCCGATCATGCTGACCGGCTTGCCCGCCGCATCCCGAAGGACCTCACCCATGACATGGACGATGCGGGTTTCGCCGCTGGGGCGGCTGACGCGGAATTCGTGGTTGTAGGGCGCCTTGCCTTCCAGGGCGGATTGCCTGGCGTCGTAAAGGATTTGGCGGTCCTGGGGGTGGACGGCATTGGCGACGTCCTCGTCGTCGAGGAGATGTTCCTCCGCGATGCCCTCGGGGACGGGCAGGCCGACGATACGGTAGATTTCTTCCGACCAGCGGGTTTTCTTTTTCTCCACCAGCCATTCCCAGTTGCCCACATGGGCGATTTCCTGGGCCTTGTTCAGGTTGGCGCGGCTTTCCCGCAAGGCCGCCTCGGTTTCCTTGATGCTGGAGATGTCGGTGGCGATTTCCAGGCGGACGATCCGACCGTCGATCCAGCGGATCGCCCGGTCATGGATGTGGAACCAGCGGTGGCTGACGGTGTTCTGGAATTCCCAGATGCAGCTTTCGCCGGGTTCGCCGAGGGGGGTGAGGAGCTGACTGTTGGTGCAGAAGGAACAGGGGCCGGTCTGGCCGCCTTGCAGGGTCTGCCAGCAGATTTTTCCCGTCATGTCAGGGATGTTGAAAGTGTCCCGGGTATAGCGGTTGGCGAAGAGGATTTCGTGACTATCCATGTCGGCCACGTAGACCAGGGCCTCCATGCTGTCCATCACGGTGACGAACATGTCGTGGGTGGCGCGCAGGGATTCCTCCGCCACCTTGCGCTCGGTGATGTCCTGCACCGTGCCGATCATGCGCACCGCCCGCCCCTCGCCGTCGAACAGGGTTTCCGCCTGCTCGTGGACATGGCGGACCGTGCCGTCGGGCAGGATGATGCGGTGGTCGAGGTTGTAAGGGGCCAGGCCGGCCAAGGTTTGGGAGATGCCCTGGGTCACTTGCTCCACGTCATCGGGGTGCACGACATTCAGGGCGTCGGCGAGGGTAACGCCCAGGTCGGATTTCTTGTAGCCGAAAATGCGGTAGGTTTCGTCGGACCATTGGATTTCGTCCTTGGCGACATCCCAGTCCCAGTTGCCCAACTTGGCGATTTGCTGGGCCTTGGCCAGGCTGGCCTCGCTTTCCCGCAAGGCACGCTCCGCCGCCTCCCGTTCCGTGATGTCCCGCACCAGGGCGAGGACGTGGGGTTTGCCGCCGACGATGGTGAGGCCGCTGCGGGCCTCGACGGGGTACCGGGTGCCGTCCTTGCGCCGGTGGGTGCCGTAGAAGGTGCGGGGGATGCCCATCTGCAACTGGCGGAAGACGGAACGCAGGTAGTCGGCGGAATAGTCCGTTTCAATATCCCACACGTGCAGGGCGAGCAGTTCCTCCCGGCTGTAGCCCAGGGCCTGGCAGGCCTGCTGGTTGACGTCGAGGAAAAGGCCGTCCATGTCCATGAGGTAAATGCCGTCCGAGGCCTGGTCGATCAGCTGGCGGAATCGGCTTTGGCTTTCCCGCAGGGCTTCCTCGGACTGCTTGCGGGCGGTGATGTCGTTGAGGATGGCGACGTAATGGGTGGCCTGCTGGCGGCTGTCCCGGGTCAGGCCGACCAGCAGATAGGCGGGAAAATATTCGCCGTTTCGCCGCCGGCAGAGGATTTCCCCTTCCCATTCCCCTTCAAGCTCCAGGTGCTTGGCAATGCCGTCCCAGAATGACGGGGGCGGCGGTCCGTCCGTTCCCTCCGGGGCGAACAGGCGTTTGTTCTGGAACAGCAGTTCGCTTTCGTCGTAGCCCGTGAGGCGCAGCAGGGTGGGGTTGACCGCCAGCATGCGGCCGCTGGCGTCGCTGATGAAAATGGCGGCGGCCCGGGAGTCCATGACCTTGGCCGCGAGGCGGGTGGCTTCGTCCACCAGCTTCTGGCTGGCCTTGGATTGGGCCCGGTGCCACAGGGCCACCCCGAGAATGCCGAGAAACAGCAGGTAAAACGGGATGTTGGCGCTGGCGCGCTGGCGCCAGGTATCCAGGGTGGCGTTGTTGATGAAGGAAACGATTTTCCAGGTTTCCCCTTCCCGGTTGACCGCCCATTCCGACCGGTTCAGACGCTGCTTGGCCAGGGGGTAAACGGTGGAGAAGAGATACACGCCGTTGTCGTCGGCCACCTGGCCGGTGGCGCTGGCCTGGATTTTCTGCCAGATGTTCGGCCGGGTGCTGGCGAAATTCCTGTTCTCCTTGAACATGTTTCCCCATTCGTCCTCCTGGCGGACTTGGTCGTAGAGCCAGTGGCCGCTGCCGTTGAGGACGGAGACGTGGCCCGCCGCCCCGACGAAAATGCCGTCCAGCTGCATGGTCAAGGTGGCGATGGGGTAGCTGATGAGCAAGGCGCCCTTGTTGTCGGGGTTCGCGCCGTTGACGGCCATGCCGAACAGCAGGGTGGGCCAGAAGCGCTGCTTGTTCGACGCCTCGGCATCCAGGAGCGGCCGGGAGATGCGGATGGTTTTGGGCGGGGTGTCGAGGAGGCCGCGGACGAAGGCCTGTTCGCCCAAGGGCGGGGAGGAGGACGAATAGTCGGTGACCGGCGTGCCGGTGGTGCCCTTGACCCTGACCAGTTCCCTGTTCATGGCGTTGAGCAAGGCGATGTAGTCGAAATTGCCGATTTCCTCGATATGGTCGGAGAAAACCCGAATCAGGGGGCTGCGGCTATCGGCATTGTCCGGGTCGTCCAGGGCCTGCTTGAGAGCGTTGTTCCGGCCCAGGATGCGCAGGTCGGCAATGGTGTTGTCCATTTCCGTGTTGAGCGTCTGCTCCGCCAGGGCGATGCGCCCCCGCTCGGCGGCGAAAATGGCTTCCTGGGCGCGGCGGTTGTCGGCGTAGTGGTAGCCGGCGATAAGGGCCAAGAGGAGCAGGGCGGCCGGGATGAACAGGGTCAGGAAGTCGCGAATGACGGGCGGCTTGGCCTTGGCGAGCCATTTCGCGGCATTGGGGTCGAGTTGTGGCGCGGTGGACATACCCATGGCGACAATCTAGCAGAAAAAACGCCCCAGGAACGGGGCGCTGGCGGCGATGAACGAAAATTCTGTCCATTTGCCGCAGGCTCCGGGACGGAGCGTTGGGAAGGTACGTTGGCCGGGAGATGCGCCCCGCCGGGCGTGGAAAGCGGGGAGGCCGGTTGCCTGGTCAGAAGGGGCTGAACCGGCCAAAGGTGTTCGCTTGCTCCACTGGAACGGCATTCGGGGCGTGCAGATCGTCCCACTGCGCCCACTCGATGCAGCTGTCCTGGGGAAAGGAAAGGGATAGGCAGGCGGCATCCGTCCTGTCGAGGGAGGAAGGGCTGCGGCAGATGCCCTCCACGTTCTTGAGGGAGTAGATATGGCCGTCCAGTTCGGTGACGCGAATGCCTTGCCAGTGCTGGCAGGTGCAGCACCGCTGGTCGCTGTTGCGGGTAATGAACATGTCGTCCTCCTCGGCTGGTTTGTCTCTTGATGGCACTGTAGCAGCCGGGGAAGCAATGAAAAATTAGGACTTTACCGATTGGGAACTGTACGTAGCGAGACGGCTGCTTAGGAACGGAGGGCGAGCTTGGTCTGGATTAGATCAGCGACGCTGTGCACCTGCAGCTTCTTCATGATGTTGGCCCGGTGGATGTCCACGGTCTTGGCGCTGATGCCCAGGTCCCGGGCGATGATCTTGCTCGATTTTCCGGCGGCCACATGGTCCATGATTTCCCGTTCACGGGGGGTCAGGGTGTCGAAATGGGCGCGCAGGTGGCTGATCTCGGAGCGCTTGAGGCGGTTTTCCTGGTCGAGCTTCAGGGCGTACTGCACCCGGTCCAGCAGGTCCTGGCCGTTGAAGGGCTTCTGGATGAAATCCAGGGCGCCGCTCTTGATGGCGCGCACCGCCATGGGCACGTCGCCGTGGCCGGTGATGATGATGACCGGCAGGAGCACGTTGTTGGCCTTCAGCCGCTCCAGCAGCTCCATGCCGCTCATGCCGGGCATGCGCACGTCCAGCAGCAGGCAGCCGCTCCGCTCCGGGTTGCAGGCCTTGAGGAAGTCGGTGGCGGAGGCGTGCATCTCGGCGCTGAGTCCGATGGACTCCAGCAGCCAGAGAATGGAATCGCGGAGGGCGTCATCGTCGTCCACCACGAAGACCGTTTGCTGTTCAGACATCGCGCAATGCTCCCGGAAGGGTGAAACAGAAAATCGTGCCCTGGCCGGGCTGGGGCTCCGCCCAGATGCGCCCGCCGTGGGATTCCACCAGGGAGCGGCAAATGGTGAGCCCCAGGCCCAGTCCATCGTTTTTTGTAGTCAGGAAGGGGTTGAAAATCAAGTCAATGGTTTCTCCGTCGATGCCCTTGCCGGTGTCGCTGACTTCCACCCGGATGTCGCCGTTTTCTCCGAGCCGGCTGCGCAGGCCGAGGAGTCTTAGGGGGGCGTTCTGCATGGCTTCCACGGCGTTCTTCATTAGGTTGAGAAGAACCTGCTCGATTTCCACCGGGTCCATGGCGGCTGCCGGCAGGGAGGACAGGTCGAAGCGCACCGCGATGTCGTGGCGGTGGAGTTCGTGTTCCAGGTAGTCCACGGTGCCCCGCAGCAGCCGGTTGATGTCCGTCGGGACCCGCTCGCCGCCCCGCTTGCGGATCATGCTCTTGACGTGGGTGACGATCTTTCCCGCCCGCTGCGTCTGCATGTGGGCGAGGCGCAGGCCGTTGAGGAGTTTCTCCGGGTCGTGGGCGCCGCTTTCCAGGCGGCGCAGGCAGGCGTCCAGGTAGTTCTGGGCCGCCGCCAGGGGTTGGCTGAGCTCGTGGGCCAGGCCGGAAGCCATTTCCTCCACGATGTTGAAGCGGGCGGAGCGCTCCACCGCCGACTGCCGGACGCTGCGCAGGGCCATCATCTGTTTCTGTTCGGTGATGTCGACGCAGGTGCCGATGTAGCCCAGGAGGAGGCCGTCCGCCGCCAGGCGGGGGACGCCCGTGTCCATGATCCAGCGGTATTCGCCGTCGTGGCGGAGCATGCGGTATTCCATGACGAAGGGCCGGGTTTCCTGGAAGGCGGCCATGTAGCTCTCCAGGCACGCGTCCCGGTCGTCCGGGTGGATGCTTTCCATCCACTGGAAGCCGTATTCCTGGTGGGCGCTGCGGCCGGTGAAGGTCTGCCAGCCACGGTTGAAGAAGGTGTTGCCCTGGTAGAGGCGGTGGTCGTTGGTGTCCGCCACCCAGATCATCACCGGCGCGCTGTCGGCCATGGCGCGGAAGCGCTCCTCGCTGTCCCGCAGGGCCATTTCGCTGTTCTTCAGGCCGGTGATGTCAGTGGCGATCTCCAGCCGCACGATGCGGCCGTCGATCCAGCGGATGGCGCGGTCGTGGATGTGATACCAGTGGCCGTTGACGGTATTGCGGAATTCCCAGTCCACGCCCTCGCCCGGTTGGCCGTTCTCGTCCAGCAGGCGGTGGTTGGTGCAGAAGGAGCAGGGGCCGTTCTGGCCGGCCTGGAGCGACTGCCAGCAGATTTTTCCGGTCAGGTCTTCCTGGTGCAGTTCGTTGCGGGTGAAACGGTTGGCGAAGAGGATTTCGTGGGTCCGCAAATCCGCCACGTAGACGATGGCCTCCATGTTCTCCAGCACGGTGACGAAAATTTCCCGGGAGGCCTTGAGGTTCGCTTCCGCCAGGCGGGCCTCGGTGATGTCGCGGCCGATTTCCACCAATCCCTTGGGCGAACCGTCCGGGTGGAAGAGGGGAACCTTGGTGAATTCGATCAGGCGTTCCATGCCGTCGGGCTGGGGTATGGATTCCTCGAAGCGGGCGATGTGGCCCCGATACCAGGTGAAGGCATCGCTTTGCTCGCTCAGGCGCAGGGCCTGCCGGTGGAAGGGCACCGCCTCCGCCAGCTCCCCCTGGGTGCGGTGGCGGTAGTCCACGCGCTCCATCTGGAACAGCTTCAGGGCCGCCGGGTTGGCCCGCAGCCAGCGCCCCTTGCCGTCCTTGAACAGGACGGCGTCGGGCATGGCGTTGATGAGGGATTCCAATTGGGCGTTGGCGTCCCGCACTTGCTGCTCCGCCTCCTTGTGGCGGGTGATGTCCAGGGCCATGGCGATGCGCAGCCGGCGACCGTCCGGCAAGGGTTTGAGCGGCGAGGAGAAGAATTCCCAGATGAGCTGCTTGCCCGTCGCCGTGGCGATGCGAAAGGCGCCGCTGTGGACGGTGCTGTCGATGGGGTAAAGCTCCCGGACGAAGTTTGAGATGGCTTCGTGCCGCTCGCCGTGGGCCTGGCGGATCCAGTCGTCCATGGTGGGGATGTCGGCCAGGGCGTAGCCCGTCAGGTCGGTCCAGGCCTGGCTGAGCATCAGCACTTCCCCGTCTTCGGCGTGGAGCATGATGGGAATGGGGGCCGTGCTCAAGGCCAGGCGGAAGCGTTCCTCGCTGTCCTGGAGGGCCGCCGCCGCCGCCAGGCGGTCCTGCCGGTTCTGGGCGCGCTGCCAGGCGAAGAGGCCGGCGCCGGCGAAGAGCAGGAAGTAGAGGGGCAGGTTGTCCAGCAGGCGCTTCTTCCAGGTGGCGGCCACGGCGGAGCGGGGAAGATAGGCGAGGATTTTCCAGGTCAACTGGGCCGGGTCGCCGTCCAGGGCCAGGGCGCCGGGCATGCCGGCGTGCCGCGACAGGGCCTTGGCCAGGTTCAGGGTGCCGTGCACCAGCCAGCCGTCGCCGGTATCGGCCTGGCCTTCCTTCTCTTTCATGACGCTTCCCCACAGGGAGGGATTGGCGAGCAGGGGCGAAAGGGGGTTCGAGACGCCGTCGTCGCCCGGTTCGGCGCGGGCATAGAGGGGCGTGGCGTCCCCGTTGGCGATGGCGATGCGTTGGACGGAGGGCGCCAGGACATCGGCCAGCAAATGGCGCAGATAGGAAACCGAGTACACCGCCAGCAGGGTTCCCAGCCGCGTTTTACCGCCCGGGTCGAACACGGGCATGGCAAGGGTCAGCACGGCGTCGTCTTTGCCGGTGGACGGCTCTTGCCGCAGCGAGGCGAGGTAGGCCTGGTTTTTGTCCAGGCCGGCAATGGCGGGTATTTGCCTGGCGATTCCATCCCCAAGGGGAAGGGGCGACGGGAAGGCGAAGGTCCGCGCCACTTCCCTTCCCCGCCTGTCCAGGAGGATGGCCCCCTCCATGAACCCTTGGTGTTCCACATGGCTCGACAGTTCGCGGGACACATTGTCCTCGCTGACGGGACCGGGATGGCGGAGAGCGTTTTGCAGCGTGGGATCGCGGGTCATCAGGGCCATGTGGCTGACGGCCTCGCTAAACTCGAAGCCGATCAGTTTGCCGATCAGGGTGAGCTGGGCGGTTTCCCTGCCCAGGCGAGCCTCTGTTTCGCGGGACCGGTCGGACAGGTGATAGATGAACAGGAACAGCAGCAGAATCGAGGAGAGGGCAGCGAAGATCTTGAGGAAGTAAAGGCTGCTGTCTCGGTTCTCGAATGGATGGGCCATCTCGGTTTTGTCCCCCTTGGCGCGGTGCTTTTGCCTACGTTCCTATGGTGTTTGCGAAGGGCTGGCGAGGCAATAGGTAAAAACCCTTAGGTGAATGTCCGTAGTGCCTTAGGTGAAATACCAAATAGAAATAATTTTCCCGGAAACTAAACTCTGAATCGTCCCGCCCGCTCATGCCGATCGAGTTGCCGGAAACCGCGTAATTCAGCCCTGGAGGTGACCATGAAAGCCGAAATGATTCCGATGGGAAACAGCGTATCCACCGTGCTGGCCCAGCATGCCGACCATGCCCTGATGGAGGAGGATTATTCCCTGCTGCGCTCCGAACTGGAGCTGGTGATTCAGGAAGACGCCCAGTTGTTGAAAATCGCTGGCGCCGCGGCGCTGTTCGTTTCCCAGCTGGAGGGGATGTCCCTGCCCAGGGGAGCCATGACCGCGGCCTCCAAGCTGGCCCGATTGATCGGTGAAATGTCCGACGACACCCTGTGCGAGGCGATGCAGTCCCTGAGCGCCTGAATGCCGAGGAGAAACAACATGAAAATTCTTGTCGCGGAAAAAGACCACAATGGCCGCCGTCTTCTGCACCAGATGCTGCGCATGGAGGGGCACGAGGTATTGGTCGCCGATGGCGGCGACGAGGCGGTATCCCTGCTGCGGCGCTTCAAGCCCGACGTGGTGCTGATGAACATGTTCGGCTCCCTGCACGCCGAGGACCGGCCGGCGGGACAGATCAGCCTCCACTGCGGCGAAGAGGTGTCCCCGGTGATCCTGATGACTTCCAGCGGCGCCTGCGACATGCTCGCGGATTTCATGCCCGCCGGCGCGGACTCGGAAGCGGAGTTCGACCGCCTGCCCGCCCAGGCCAAAATCAGCGCCATGGACCATATCCAGAGGCTGTGCGGCGCCCTGAGCCGCTGCAAGCGCGTGTCCGAGCATGAACGCGGCATGCGGCATGCTCCCCCCAGCCGCGGAAAGCTGGATCACTACGCCTGAAGGGGAGGGCCTTGGCCCTCCGCCGGGAAGGAGGCTCCCATGAAAATACTCGTTGCGGACGGTAATGATGCCTCCCGCGCCCAACTCTGCCAGTTTCTCGAGTCCGACGGACACCGGGCGGTGGGGGTGGGGGAAGCGGACGGCGTGATGAACTCCTTCGTCCGGGAGTCGCCGGATATGGTCTTGATTGACTGCAATCTGGGTCCCGAGGATTTATCCCAGCAGATCAAGCTGCGCAGCCACCAGCGTTTCGTGCCGGTGGTTTACATGACCCCCATGGCCGACGAGGCGGCGCTGGGCAAGTTCGTCGAGGGCGGCGCCGACGATTTCATCGAGAACCCCGCCAACCGCCTCGCCCTGCGGGCGAAAATCATGGGCATCGAGCGGACCTTCCGCCTTTACAACGACCTGGAGTCCTTCAAGGTCAAGGCGGAGCAGGAAATCAAGTTGGCGCGCCATATGTTCGATGCCGTTACCCGGCGGCGCAGCCAGGACCTGGGCGAACTGTCCAGTTGGGTCTGGGCGGCGGGGCATTTTAGCGGCGACATGCTGATTTACGAGAAAAACATCAGCGGCAGGCTGTACATCATGCTCGGCGATTTCACCGGCCATGGCCTGGCCGCCGCCGTGGGGGTGATTCCCGCCTCCGACGCCTTCTTCAGCCTGGCGGAACGCGGGGCGGAAGTGGCCGAGATCGCGGCGGAAATCAACCGCAAGCTGTACAACATGCTCCCGACGGGGCATTTCTGCGCCGCCTGCATTGCCGAAGTGGACTTCGACCAGGCCTTGCTTCATGTCTGGAACGGCGGCTTGCCGCCTCCCATGATGGCGGTGGACGAGGGCAAGGCCGTGGCGCGGATGAAATCCCAGAACCTGCCCCTCGGCATTCTGTCGCCCGCCGATTTCAGTCCCAAGGTGGAAACCCTGGCGCCGTCCTCGCGGACCTCCGTGGTGTTCTACAGCGACGGCCTGGTGGAGTCGGTCAACGCGCGCGGCGAGATGTTCGGCGAGGAACGCTTGGAGGTGGCGCTGGGACGCTATTCGGGAAGCAGCACCCTTCTCAATACCATCAAGAAAAAGGTGATCGCCTTCATGGACGGCCTCGACCCCGTTGATGACATCACCCTTCTTACCCTGCGGCTGGAGTAGGCGTCGATATGGGAAGCCTCTCCGGTATTCAGTCCGCCCGCGGCCCCCTCGTTGCCGAACGGGAGTCGGAACTGCATGCCTTCCGCCACCTCCGGGAGGCCGAAGGGGACGGTTTCGTGGTCACCGATCGGGAGGGGGTCGTGCGTTACATCGACCCCCTGGCCGAGGCCATGTTTCGCCGCCGGGCCGAGGATTTTCTCGGCAAGCCCTTCGGCTACTGCGTGATGGACGGCGACCACTCGGAAATCGAGATCATTTGTCCCGACGGCAACCGCTCCCGGGCCGAAATGCGCGTGGTGGGAACCGATTGGGCGGGCATGGATGCCTACCTCATTTCCCTGCACCGCATTGACGATTTGCAAAAGCAAAAGCTCAAGGAGTCGCTGCAAAAGAGCAATAACCGCTTCCGGGCGCTCATCAACGCTTCGCCCTTGGGAATCGTCAGCCTTAACGGCGACGGCAGCGTGATGTTCTGGAGCAGGACGACGGAGCGCCTGTTCGGTTGGGACGGCCATGAGGTTCTTGGCCAGCAGCCTCCCATTGCTTCGCTGGATGGCGTGGACGAATTCGCCCAACTGTGCAGCCGAGCGCTGCAGGGGGAGGATGTACGGGGGGTCGAATTGCTCCGCCAGCGCCGGCGGGACGGTTCGCGCATCGACATCGCCGTCTGGGTGACCCCCCTGGACCCCGCCAGCGGCTTCGCCGGCGGGGTCATGGCGGTGATCGCGGACATTACCGAACACAAGCGCGTCGAGGAGCAGATAAGGCATTTGGTCACCCACGACGGCCTGACGGGGCTGCCTAACCGCGATCTGCTCTGCGACCGCGTCAACCAGGCGCTGCTGGCCGAGGAGCGTTACCGGCAGGGGAGCGTGGCGGTGCTGCACATCGGAATCGTGAATTTCCGCACGGTGACCGAGACCCTCGGTTTCGTGGCGACGGATGCCCTGCTTGGCAGCTTCGCCGGGCGGCTGGCGGACGCGATCCGCGGCTCGGACACCCTGGCCCGTTACGGCAGCAGCGAGTTTTCCATCATGCTGCCCCAGGTGGAGGACGAGCAGGGCGCGGCGGAAGTGGCGCGGAAGATTCTAAGCAGCCTGGCCGAGCCGTTCGTGGTGAATAAACAGGAGGTGTTCCTGTCGGTCAACATCGGCATCGCCGTCTCCTTGAGCGATGGCCTGGACTCCGGGACGCTGCTGCGCAACGCCGAAATCGCCATGCACCGGGCGCGGGAAGAAGGCTACAACCAGTACCAGTTCTTTACCCAGGACATGAACGTGGAAGCCATGACCCATGTCCTGATGACGGCCGGCCTGCGCCATGCCCTGGAGCGCAACGAACTGCGCCTCCATTACCAGCCCATCATGGACCTGGAACAGGGCCGACTGGTGGCGCTGGAGGCGCTGCTGCGCTGGCAGCATCCCGATCTGGGATTGATCATGCCGGACCGTTTCATCCCCTTGGCGGAGAAAGAGGGGCTGATCGTTTCCATCGGCGAGTGGGTGCTGTGGGAAGGATGCCGGCAGGTCAAGCACTGGGAAATGGATGGCCTGCGCCCGCCGCGGCTGGCGGTCAACCTCTCGGTCCGGCAATTCAGCCAGCCCGACTTCCCGTCCCGGGTGGCCGCCGTCCTGGCCGAAACCAATACGCCGCCAGAACGGCTGGAACTGGAACTGACGGAAAGCATGCTGATCGACCATGTCGGACGCGCGGCGGAAACGTTGTCCACGCTGAAGGCCATGGGGGTAAGACTGTCTCTCGACGACTTCGGTACCGGCTATTCCAGCCTGAGCTACCTGAAGCGGTTTCCTCTCGATACCCTGAAAATCGATCGCAGCTTCGTCAGCGGCATTCCGGAAGACAGCGACGACATCCAGCTGTGCTCGGCCATCGTGGCCATGGCCCATGGATTGGGGTTGAAGGTGATCGCCGAAGGGGTGGAAACCGAGGCGCAGATGGACTTCATGCGTGGGCTCCATTGCGACGAGGCGCAGGGGTTCCATATCAGCAAGCCGTTGCCGCCGGAAATGGCGGCCACGTTCATGCGCCGGCGGC
>JAJZVC010000073.1 GCA_021845865.1 Pseudomonadota bacterium
GCGAGGAGGTCCGCCTTGTTGAGGAGGAAGAATATCTTGCCGGCGTATTCGCCCACCTTTTTCAGGAAATCGTACTCCGCCTGGCCCACCGGCTGGTCCACGGAAAGGAGGAACAGCACCGCGTCGGCCTTGGGGAGGAAGCGGTAGGTGACGTCGGTGTTGTGCCGGTACACCGAGCCGATGCCCGGCGTGTCCACCAGCCGCACGCCGCTCTTGAGCCAGTCGGAGGGGTAGGCGATCCACACTTCCGCCACGCCTTTTTCGTTGCGGGGGTTGCCCTTCTCGGTGACGTAGTCCCACAGGGCCTCCGGCGGCACCTCCCGGCGCTCGCCGTTCTGGAACGCCACGGTGACGGCCAGCCACTCGCCGTGGGACAGCACGGTGGCGATGGCGGTGAGGGGCACCACCCCCACGGGGAGGATGTCCGCGCCGATCAGGGCGTTGATGACGCTGCTCTTGCCGCGCTTGAACTCGCCCACCACCACCAGGTTGAAGGCGTGGGAATCCGCCCGTTCCAGGAGAGCGCTCAATTCGGCGGCGGGAAGGCCGGCGATTCCCTCGGCTTCCTTCAGGCATTGCCGCAGCGCGGCGAGATTGGGCGACAGCCCCTCCCGCTGGAAGCTCATGTCCATGGCGCCTCGGCGTCAGCGAACGATGGTGACCGCGCAGGCGGCGTGGCTCATCACCTGCCTGGCCACGGAGCCCAGCAGCCAGCCCTCGAAGAAAGTGCGGCCGCGGTGCCCCATGACGATGTGGTCCACGCCGTGCCTTTCGGCATGGTAGATGATCTGTTCGGCGGGATGTCCCGCCGCCACCTCGAAATGGGCTTCCACGCCAGCAACCTCCGTCTTGGCCTTGAGGGGGCGCAGCACGTCGTGATAATGCCGCCGGGAATTTTCCAGGATGGCGAGGGCATCCACTTCCTCGGCGAACTCCGGGGGCCGCGCCACGGCCAGCACGTAAAGCGCGGCGCCATACTTCACCGCCAGGTCGAGGGCGAGCTCGAAGGCCTTGGAAGCGGGTTCGGAACCGTCATAGGCGAGCAGGATTTTTTTCATCATGGCATTTCCTCTTAGCTATTTTCGGATGCGGTTTCATCGTCCCCCTTGCGCAGCAAGTGATGGGGCAGGAAGAAAGCGTTGGCGATCAAGGTGGGCACCACGGCGCTGCCCACCACCGCCGCCACGATGGCGGAATACTCCGCCTGGTCGATGATGCCGTGGGACAGGCCGAAGAGGGCGGAGATGGTGCCGAAGGTCAGCCCGGTGGACATCAGCAGGGTGGTGTACATGCCCTCCCGTGGCGGCGAACGGTAGTAGCGGGTGGCCGGGAAAACCCCCGCCATTTTCGCGACCATCTTGCTCAGCAGCAGGATCACGAAGCCCAGGGGCGCCGCCGCGAGCGCCGGCAGGGAAACCAGCGAGCCGGCGCGGATGAAATAGAACGGCGTCAGGAAACCCAGGGTCAGGGTGCGCAGGCGCCGCACCAGGACATGGTCCTTGCCCACCGTTCCCGCCAGCACCATGCCCACCAGGTAGGCGGGCAGCACCGCTTCGCTGCCCGCCCATCCGGCCAAGGCGCCGAGGCCGAAGAGGCACAGCATGAGAAATTTCGCCTCCAGTTCCGAGGGGCGGTTGCCGTAGCGCTTGAAGAAGCGCGGCGTGATCCAGGGCAGGGCGAAGAACGCCGCCGCCCCCACCGCCACGAACACCAGCGTTTTCCAGGTGAAGGGCGAGAACACCAGCCCCAGGGCCAGCACCGTGGCCAGATCGTTGACGAAGCAGGCCGCCAGCACGGTCTTGCCATAGTCGGTGGTATTGAGGCCGAATTCCAGCATTACCGCATAGACCACCGCCACCGAGGTGGTGGACATGGCGATGCCCGCCAGCCAGCTGGCATCGCTCCCCCAGCCCAGCAGCCAGCGGGCCGCCGCCGCGCAGACCAGGAAAGGGGCGACGAAGCCCACCAGGCCGATGCCGGTGGCCTGCTTCCACTGACGGCGGAACACCGCCGGGTCCAGCTCCGCCCCGGCGAGGAAAGTGAGCAGGATGGCCCCGGCCCCGGAAAGGAACTTGATCCAGGTGGCGTCCCCCGCCAGGATAGCCCCGCCCAGGGCGGCGCCGATAATGAGCTGGGCCACGGTGCCCACCACGATTTCCGACAGGGCGGTGGCGATGCGCAGGCGAATGGAAAGCAGCGTGGCCACCAGGGCCAGCCCCAGCCACAGGGCCGCCTGGGCCCAGATTTCGGTCATGACGCTTCCTTCCCGTTGAGGATGCCGAACTCCACCGGCACCCGGACGTAGAACAGGGGCATCTTTTCCGACCGCGCCAAGGCAAGGAGACGCTCGGCCTCTTCGTCGCCGACCATGAACTCCACCACCACCGGCAAATCGCCGGCCAGCTCGAAGAAATGCTCCTCATGCAGGATGCCGTGCCGCCCAAAGCCGGCCACGGCGCGGAACGCCGACCCGCCGTGGATGCCCATCCTCTTGGCTTCCTCCAGCAGCCATTCGTAGGCCAGCATGTGGCGATGCTTGAGATTCTCGTGCATGTAGAACTTGAGGCATGTGCCTTTCATGGCGCTTCTCCCTCCGGATAGGATTGTTTTTCGGGGATCACCCCTCGCACGCCGCCGCGTGGCTGGGCCACGTCGCCCTGGTAGCGCGGAATGAGGTGCAGATGCAGGTGCATGACGGTTTGCCCCGCCGCCTCGCCGACGTTGACGCCGATGTTGTAGCCGTCCGGCGCGTATTGCTCGTCCAGCAGCCGCTTCGCCACTTCCAGCAGGGAGAGGAGGGCGGACTTTTCTTCCGCCGTCGCCTCGAAATAGCTGGCGACGTGCCGTTTCGGCAGGATCAGGAGATGCCCCGGAGTGACTGGGTGCGCGTCGAACAGGGCGTAGGCCAGCTCGTTCTTCAGGACCGCTTGGTCCAGGCGGCAAAAGGGGCAGTCCGCGCTCATGCCGGCGCTCCCTTGAGCAGGAGCTTGACGGTGAACATCCCGATGGCCGTCATGGCCAGCGACCCGCCAAGGTGCGTGGCCATGTGCGCCAAGGCCCAGGCATACTCGCCGCGGGAAAGCAGCGTCACCGCCTCGGCGGAGAAGGTGGAGAAGGTGGTCAGCCCGCCCATGAAGCCGGTGATGACGAACAGCCGCGCTTCCGGCGGCAGGCCGGCGTGCTCGGCGAAAAACGCGACCGCCACGCCCACCAGGTAGCCGCCGAGCAGGTTGGCCGCCAGGGTGCCAAAAGGAAGGGTGGGGAATACCGGGTTGAGCGCCACGCCCAGCCACCAGCGCAGCCAGGCGCCGAAGGCCGCGCCCGCGCCCACTGCGAGAAAAGCGTAAAAACCCATGCTGTCTCCGCTTCAAGTTGGTAGAAGCGGCGAGGGGCGTAAAAAATGCCTACCGTACCCTCGCCGGGTGTCCGGTAGGCATCATCAACCCTTGGGGTGGTTTGGAGCACGGGGCTCGCGGGAGGAATGCCATCTCCGTTTGAAAAGACTAGCAAGGGCGTTGCGTTTTGTAAACCTGCCGAGCCGCTGCCGCGGGCCCGGCCGCGCCACGCGTCAAGCCGCCTCTTTCGCCAGGAAATCGGCCAGTTCGCGAGCCGGCATGGGTTTGGCGAAATAAAAACCCTGGGCGTATTCGCAGCCCGCCTGAGCGAGGAAATCCACCTGTTCCAGCACCTCCGTCCCCTCCGCCACCACTTTCAGGTTCAAGGCATGGGCCAGGCCGATGACGGCGAGGCTGATGCCGACGTCGTGGGTGTCGTGGGGGATGTCCATGATGAAGGAACGGTCGATCTTCAGTTCGTCGAGGGGGAAACGCTTCAGGTAGTTGAGGGACGAATAGCCGGTGCCGAAGTCATCCACCGCGATCCGCACCCCCAGGGCCTTGAGGGCTCGAAGGTGCATGCCGCTCTTCTCCACGTCTCTCATCAAGGCGCTCTCGGTGACCTCCACGGTCAGGCGGCCGGCGGCCACGCGGTAGCGCTCGAGCAGAACGCGCACGTGCTCCGCCAGGGCCGGATTGTCCAGCTGGCGGGGCGAGACGTTGACGGCGATTTTCAGCTCGCCCAGGCCTTGCCCCTCCCAGGCGGCCAGCTGCTTGATCGCCTCCTCCATGACCCACAGGCCGATTTCCTCGATCAGGTGGCTTTCCTCGGCCACCGGGATGAAGCGGTCGGGGGGAATGAAGCCTTTTTGCGGATGAATCCAGCGCAGCAGCAGCTCCGCCCCCACCATCCGCCGGTCGGCAAGGCGTATCTGGGGCTGGAAATACGGCTGGAAGGCCCCCTCGGCGATGGCGTTGCGCAGCTCCTTTTCCATGTCCATGCGCTCGGCCAGCACCACGTTGAGCTGCTGGGTGAAAAACTGGTAGTTGGCCCGCCCCTTCTCCTTGGCGTAGTACATGGCGGTGTCGGCGTGCTTGATCAGGTCCTCGACGGTGGCGCCGTCGTCGGGGTAGACGCTGATGCCGATGCTGGGAGTGATGCTGAGGCGTTCGCCGTCGATGTCGTAGTCGTCCGACAGAATGTCGAGGAACTTGGCCGCCAAGTGGGCGACGTCGGTCATCTCGCCGATTTCCTGCAGCACGAGGACGAATTCGTCGCCTCCCTGGCGGCTCACCGTGTCGTCGCCCCGCACCGAGCTGCGCAAGCGCTCCGCCACGTGCTGCAACAGCTTGTCCCCCATCTGGTGGCCCAGGGTATCGTTGATCAGCTTGAAGCGGTCCAGGTCGATGAACAGCAGCGCCACCCGGTCCCCCCGGCGGCGGGCGTGGGCCATGGCCTGCTTGAGCCGGTCCCGCAGCAGGACCTGGTTGGGCAGCCCCGTGAGATGGTCGTGTTCCGCCAGGTGGCGGATGCGCGCCTCGTTCTCCTTGAATATCGTGGCATCGGAGAAATTGGCGATATGGTGGGTGACGCGCCCCTCCTCGTCCCGCAGCAGGGTAATGGTCAGCCATTCCGGGAACACCTCGCCGCTCTTGCGCCGGTTCCAGATTTCCCCCCGCCAGTAGCCGTCCCGCAGCAGGTCCTGCCACAGCTGCTCGTAAAAGGCGCCGTCATGGCGCCCCGAAGCCAGCAGGCGCGGGTTCTTCCCGATCACCTCCTCCAGGCTGTAGCCGGTGATGGCGGAAAAGGCCCGATTGGCGGAGAGGATGCGGTTTTGGCTATCGGTAATCATCACCGCTTCGCCGCTGTTCTCGTACACCTTGGCCCAAAGCAGCAACTGGTCGCGGGACAGCTTGTCCTGGGTGAAATCGTGGATGACGCGAATCTCCCCGCTCTCCTTCCCATTCTCGTCCAGCACCGCCGTCACGGACTGGGTGGTGAAGAGCAGACGGCCGTCCCGGGTCTTGAACCGGGTGAAACCGTCCTCGGCCCCCTCCTCCTCCACCTTCAGCATGGCCACGTTCTTGCCCAGCACCTCATGGGGCGGATAACCGAACATCCGCTCCGCCGCCTGGTTCCAGCCGGTGATGTAGCCATCCAGGTCCAGGGTCATGATGGCGTCCCCGGACTGCTCGACGATGGCCGCCAGCACCCGGTCCTGACGGGCGTTTTCCCGCACGCTCTCCACCATGGACCGGGCCAGGTCGGCGGCGCGGCTCTCCAATGCGGCATTGCGGCGCTTCAGTTCGTCCAGGAGGAAGGCGCGCTGTTCCGACAGGCGCAGGTCGTAGGACAAGAGCACGAGGACGAAAAGCAGGATGGCGAGGCTGACCGTGGAGATAATGACCGCCATCTGGCTGTTGCTCATGCCCTGGGGCGCGGCCAGGCACACGCTGCCGGGGTCGAAATTGGCCGCTCCCATGGCCACGTAGTGCATGCCGGCGATGGCGCCGCCCATCAGCACCGCCCCGCCCAGGTTCCTGGCCGAAAACAGGAAGGACGCGCCTCCCTCCCGCTGGAAGGTGAGCCACAGGGCGAACAGGGAAGCCAGGTAGGCGATGAGAAAGGACAGGACCACCAGGCCGTAGTCGTAGGCGATGGGAGGCGACATCCGCAGGGCGGCCATGCCGGTGTAGTGCATGGCGCAAATGCCCACCGCCATCAACAGGGCGCTGAACAGCAGTTCCCCCTCGCCGCTGATGCCGTGGCGGATCAGGTACAAGGCCAGGCCGGAAGCGAGGACCGCGAACAGGGCCGAGAGGGCGGTAATGCCGAAATCGTAGGCCAGGGGAACGGGCAGATGGAAGGCCAGCATACCGATGAAGTGCATCGCCCAGATGCCGCTGCCCATGCCGAAGGCGCCCCCCACCAGCCAGTAAGGGGCCTTTTCGCGGGAAACGGAAGGAATGCGGGAAGCCAGGCCCAGGGCCGTGAAGGACGCAATGACGGCAATGAACACCGACAGCGCCACCAGCCAGTAGTCATAGTAAGACGCCACGACTCCAACCCCCATCCAATTGATTTTTTTCAGGCATTATTAACCAGTACGACGAAGTCTGGCAATCAGGAGGCGATTTCAGCGCCGGGGGAGCTCGCGAATGGCGGCGGCGTTGGTCCAGGAAAACACCGCCTCGGCGGCGTCCTCCCAAGGCAGCCAGCGATAGGCCAGATGCTCCCGGGGCGACAGGGTCACCGGCACCTGTGCCGGCACCCGCAGGCCGAACACATGCTCGGTGTTGCGGGTGACGCCGGGCTCGTAGCGGTGGCGCCACTCGGCGAAAATTTCGAACTCGTGGCTCTGCCGCCAATCGGTCAGTTCGAATCGGCTGGCGTCCAGCCCCGTCTCCTCGGCGATTTCACGCATTGCCGTCTGCCCTGGCGTCTCGCCGGGGTCGCAACTGCCGGTCACCGACTGCCAGTAGCCGGGATGATCGGCCCGCTCCAGGAGCAGGACCTGCAAATCAGGGGTATGGATGACGACCAGGACGGAAACGGGAATCTTGTAGGGCATGGCGGGATTGTTCCAGTTCCCCGCCATCCGGGCAAGCGCCGCCGCAGAGGGCGGCGCCGGGGAGAGGATTATTCGAAGTTGATGGGGGCGGGTTTCTCGCTGGGGCGGCTTTCCTTTTCCCACTGCTCGTAGCCGCCGGCCATGGAAATCACGTCGCTGTAGCCGATGCGCTGCAGCTGCACGGCGGACAGGGCGGCGCGGCCGCTGGTGCGGCAGTAGAGCAGGATGGGGGCATGCTTGTCGGCCGCCTCGGGAATCATGCCGATCTTGAACTCCAGCACGCCGCGGGGAATGTTGATGGCGCCGGGCAGATGGCCGGCGGCGTATTCGTCGTACTCGCGCACGTCGAGAACCACGCGCTTGCCCAGCAGGGACTGGGCATCGTCGCAATTGACTTCCTTGATCTGGGATTTGGC
>JAJZVC010000074.1 GCA_021845865.1 Pseudomonadota bacterium
CCGAAATGCTGAAGGGGCGCGGCATCAAGGTCAGCCGCATCGCCCGCGGCCTGCCGGTGGGGGGGGAGCTGGAGCATGTGGACAGCGGCACCCTGGCCCAGGCGGTGGTGGACCGCCGCGAAATCTAGCCCTTCTTTCCCGCTGCTGTCCGTTTCCCCTTCCGGCGCCGGTGGAGGCGCCTGCCCTTGAACAGGAAGCCCGCCATGAGTTTTTCCGCCCGATTTCCTTTTTGGCTGATGGTTGCCGCCGCGCTTGTTTCGGAAGCCGCCATGGGGGCCCCTTGGCTCATCGCCGCCGACAGCGAGCATATCGAAGGCGGACGTCCGTTCCGGCTCCAGGTGGCGAAGCCGGGCTCCGTGGCGGAGTGGCCTTCGTCCCTGGCCTTGACGCTGGGTTCGGCAGAGGGAAAAAAGCGGGTTTCGCTCCGTCTGGTTGACGAAGCCTCGCCGGAGGCGGCACGCCGGACCTACGAGGGGGTGGTTCCCGCCGAAATCCATGGCATGGTGCGGGCGGAACTGGCCGACAACAATTCCAATCCGGTCCTGCTGGCGGGGACGCGGCAGGACGCGCTGACGCGCATGGCCACCGAGACCAGGCCGCAGGGGCCGGACACGCGGGGGAGGACGCCGCCCCAGGATACGCCGGAACCGGCCCTGTCCGCCAACGAGCCGATGTATTTCGTCGTCGGCGCCCGTAACGGGGCCAACGCCCGTTTCCAGCTCAGCTTCAAATACCGCCTTTTCGACGAGGAAGGGATTCTGGTGCGCCATGCGCCCTGGCTGAAAAATTTCCATTTCGGCTACACCCAGACCTCGCTGTGGGACCTGGGGGCCGCCTCCAAGCCCTTCCACGACACCAGCTACCGCCCCAGCCTTTTCTGGCAGTGGCGGGGCGAGGAGCGGGGCGGCTGGCCTCGGGCATGGCGCGCCGGCTACGAGCACGAATCCAATGGCAAGGACGGGGCGAATTCCCGCAGCATCGACACCCTGTTCGTCCAACCCATCTGGGTCAGCGGCAGCGAGGACGAAACCCGCTTTGTTTTCGCGCCCAAGTTCTACGGCTACCTGGACAAGACGGACAACCCGGACATCCCCACCTACCGCGGCTATGCCGATTGGTATTTCCGCTACGGCCGGGAAAAAGGCTGGCTGGCCACGGCCCTGCTGCGCCGGGGAACCGGCGGCTACGGCGGCGCCCAGCTCGACCTGTCCTATCCCCTGCGGGAGCCGGTGTTCTCCCGGGTGGGGGGCTTTCTCCACTTCCAGTTGTTCTCGGGGTACGGCGAGAGCCTGCTGGATTACAACCTGCGGCGGGATACCCAGGTGCGGGTGGGACTCTCCATCGTCCGCTGAGCCGAGTGCCAGGGTTTTGCGGCCAATCTTGACCCCGTTGGCGGGAGGGGAGGAAAATCAAGGCATAATCCGAACACAAGGAACGGCCATGACCACCACCATCCTCGTCGCCAATCCCAAGGGCGGCAGCGGCAAGACCACCCTGTCCACCAACCTGGCGGGTTATTTCGCCAGCCGGGGGGAAAGGGTGGCGCTGGGGGACATGGACCGCCAGCAGTCGTCCCTGTCCTGGCTACGCATGCGTCCAGGGGTCATGCCCGCCATCCTCGGCTGGGATGCGCGGGAGGAGGAAACGCCGAAACTGGCCCATAAGGTGCCGTGGGTGGTGGTGGATTCCCCTGCCGGCATGCACGGCAAGCGCCTGACGGAAGCGGTGAAACTGGCGGACAAGATCGTGGTCCCGGTGCAGCCGTCGGTGTTCGATATGTGGGCCACCGAGGACTTCATCAAGACGGTGCTGGAGGAGAAGGCCATTCGCAAGCACCGCGCCTTCCTTGCCATCGTCGGCATGCGGGTCGACCCCCGCACCCGGGCCGCCGCCATGCTGGAGGAGTTCCTGTCCCGCTTCGAGCTGCCGGTTCTAACGTATCTGCGGGATACCCAGAATTACATGAACGCCGCCGCCCTCGGCGAGTGTCTGTTCGATCAGCACCGCAACCAGAAAACCGAGAAGGATTTCGAGCAGTGGCAGCCTCTCTTGGGTTGGGTGGAAGAAACCGACTGATCAGTCCTGATCGAAGATTTTTCCCGACCGGAGGAGGGCGGCGAATTCCTCCGGCGGCAGGGGATGGCTGAAATAGTAGCCCTGCACTTCGCCGCTCTTGTTGCCCACCAGGAAGGCAAGCTGTTCCTGGGTTTCCACCCCTTCCGTGATGACTTTCAGCTGCAGGCGCTCGGCCATGGTCGAGATGGCTTGGGCGATGGCGGCGTCCTTGGAGCCCTGGCTCGTGTCCTGGAGGAAGGACTTGTCGATCTTCAGGGAGTCGATGGGAAACTGCTTCAGGTAGCTGAGGCTGGAATGGCCGGTGCCGAAATCGTCCATGGACAGACGCACGCCCATGGCCTTCAGCTCCGCCAGTTTTTTCACCGATTCCTCGGCGTGTTCCATGGCGATGGTTTCGGTGATTTCCAGTTCCAGGTCGGCCGGGTCGAGGCCGGTTTCCTCCAGCACCTGGCGCACGGTGTCCACCAGCTTGCTGTGCTTGAACTGGCGGGCGGAAATGTTCACCGCCATGCACAGTTTGGGAAAGCCGTCCTCCTGCCAGCGCTTGTTCTGGGCGCAAGCCGTGCGCAGCACCCATTCGCCGATGGGAACGATGAGGCCGCTTTCCTCGGCGATGGGAATGAAGTCGGAGGGGGGAACCAGGCCCCGCTCGGGGTGGTTCCAGCGCAGCAGCGCTTCCATGCCGGTGACCTGGCGGCTGTTGATGTCCACCCGGGGCTGATAGTGCAGCACCAGTTCGTTTCTTTCCAGGGCGCGCCGCAGCTTGTTCTCCAGGGCCAGGCGCTCGAAGGCGCGGGAGTTCATGTCCGGGGTGTAGAACTGGTAATTGTGGCGTCCCCTTTCCTTCGCCTGATACATGGCGGCATCGGCATTCTTGACCAGGGGTTCGGGATACAGGCTGTCGGTGGGGTAAAGGCTGATGCCGATGCTGGGGGTGATGAACAGTTCCTGCCCGTCCAGCACCATGGGCTGCGAGAGGACGTCGAGAATCTTGCGGGCGATGAGGGCGGCGTCATCGGCGCTGCGCAGGTCTTCGAGAATGACCGTGAATTCGTCCCCGCCCAGGCGTGAAACCGTGTCCCCTTCCCGGACGCAGCCGGCAAGACGGCGAGCGGTTTCCACCAGCAGTTTGTCGCCCATGGCGTGGCCGAAGGTATCGTTGATGAGCTTGAAGCGGTCCAGGTCGAGGAACATCAGGGCCACCATGGCGCCCTGGCGGTGGGCGTGATGCAGGGCGTGGTCCAGATGCTCCAGGAACAGGGAGCGGTTGGGCAGACCGGTCAGGGCGTCGTGATAGGCCAGATGGTGGACGCGGTCCTCGGCCTCCTTGCGCGCGGTAATGTCGGTGAAGATGGCCACGTAGTTGGTGACATGGCCTTCCTGATTACGCACGGTGCTGATGGAGAGCCATTCGGGATAGATTTCCCCGTTCTTGCGCCGGTTCCAGATTTCTCCCTGCCAGGCGCCGCTCAGTTCCAGGGCTGCCCACATTTCCCGGTAGAAGTGGGAATTGTGCCGGCCGGACTTGAGAATGGACGGCTTGGCTCCCAGGGCTTCGCCGATTTCATAGCCGGTGATGCGGGTGAAGGCCGGATTGACGGATTCGATGCAGACATGCTCGTCCGTGACCATGATGCCCTCCGCCGAGGTATCGAACACCTTCTGCGCCAGCTTCAGGTTGTGGTTGCTGACGGAGAGCTGCTGCTCCCGTTCCCGCAGGGCTTTTTGCAGCTCCTGCACGTAATCGTGTTCGATGCTGGCGAGGATGTCGCCGTAGGTGATGAGGCCGATCAGCTCCCCCGCCGGCCCGGTGACCCCCAGGTGGCGGATGTGGTTTTCGCTGAACAGGGTGCGGGCATGGTACAGACTGCTTTCCGCCGCCACGCTCACCAGGGGCTTGCTGGCCATTTCCCAGATGGCGCCGTCGAGGCGTTCGCGGCTGATGAGACGGATGATGTCCCGTTCGGTGAGGATGCCCGCCTCGCCGTCCGGACCTTCGACCACCAGGGCGTCGCGCCGTACCTCGCGCATTCTTTTGGCGGCCTCGCCGAGGGGAAGCGTGCCGGGAACCCAGATGGGGGGCTCCCGCAATACCGAGTTCACGTCCCGCAGCTGGACGAAGTATTCCACCCCCTGGTTTTGCACCACGTCGGATTGGGTGACGATGCCCAGATGTTCCCCGCTGTCGTTCACCACCACGTAATGGCGCACGCTGTCCAGCTTGAAGCGCAGGGCCGCTTCGCCGACGGTAGTGCCGCCGTGAAGGGTCTTCACCGGCGACGACATGACGCGGGAGATCGGCATGTCGAGGGCATCGGGCAGTGAGAAGTCGATGGTGAGGGCGTCCCGCTCGGTCCAGATGCCCCGCAGCTGGCTGCCTTCCATGACCAGGATGGAACTGCAGCGGGCATCGCTCATCAGCCGTGCCGCTTCGCGGAGAGGCGTCTCGGGCGGACAGCTCAAGAGGCGCGGGTGGAGGATGCGTTCGACGGGCAGGTCGTAGCTCATGGACGGTTTTTATAACCTTATTATTTATTACATCATCATATGCTAATCTTCACCGAGTGCAAACTAGCAGGTCAGGCGGCGGTAGATGTCGGCCACCTTGAGGGGCAGCTGCCGCACCTCTGAAACGATAGTGTAGCGTGCCGGCCCGTACATGTGGGGCAGGTAGGCGCGGGCTTCGGTGTCGAGAGTGATGCAGAAGGGGTGGATGCCCGCCCGCCTGGCCTCCACCAGGGCCTGGCGGGTATCCTCGATGCCGTACTGGCCCCGGTACTGGTCGTGGTAATCGTCGGGCTTGCCGTCGGAGAGGGTGATGAGAAGCCGGGTGGCGGCGTCGGTTTCCTTGAGCAGGGCGGTCAGGTGGCGGATGGCGAAGCCCATGCGGGTGTAGTCCTGGGGGCGGATGCCCGAGATGCGCGCCTGGACCTCCTCGCCGTAGGGCTCGTCGAGACGCTTGATGCGGTAGAGCTCGCAGCGCTTGCGGGTGATGCCGGAGAAGCCGTAGATGGCGTAGCGGTCCCCCAGGGTTTCCAGGGCCCCGCAGAGCAGCAGGAGGGATTCCCGCTGGGCGTCGTTGATCCATCCCCGGGTGCTGCCGCTCATGTCCACCAGGAACATGACCGCGATGTCGCGTTCCGCCCGGTGCATGTGGAGGAACAGGCGCTCGCTCATTTCCCGTCCGTCCCGGGCGTCGGCCAGGGCTTCCACCAGGGCGTCGATGTCCACTTCGTCCCCCTGGAACTGGCGCTTCAGCAGCCGGTCCTCGTCCCGCAAGGCCTCGAAGGTGCGGCGCAGGTGCTTGACCAGGCCGCTGTGCCGCGCCAGGGCGTCGGCGACGAAGCCGTCGCGGACCGGCGGCACGTCCTTTTCCCGCATCACGCACCAATTCTTGCGGTAATGCTGGCGGCCATGGTCCCACTCCGGGTAGAGCACGGCTCCCTCCTCGTGATAGGTTCCCTGCCAGACCTCGTCCGGGTCCCGGGCCTGTTCCCGGTAATCCTTCGGGTCGTACTCGCCGGGGCCGGCGGGCACCAGGTATTCGGGGGGAATGCCGTCCAGGTCGAGGCGGATGGAGGTGAGCAGGCGGGCCACGTCGGCGGGGGGCGGCAGGGGCTTGCCGTCGAGGACCAGTTCCAGTTGCGGCAAGCCGCCCCGTTCCTCCCCTTCCCGCACTTCGAAGCGGGGCGGGGCTTCCCCCGGCGGGGCGTGCTCCTGGGCCAATTCGGCGAGGCGTGCCCGGAGGAGCATTTTTTCCCGCGCCTGACGGGCGGCCATGGCCTCGGCCACGGCCGCCGGGCGCAGTTCGCCCTGGTAGCAGAAGGGGGCGGCGGGAGGGGCGGCATAGGCCCGGGGAAGGAGGGCGAGGCAGTCCTCCACCGTTGCCGCGGGGCGGGACAGCGCCACGGCGAAGGCTTGCCATTCCGGCGCCAGGCTGTCGCCGGCCGCCGTTTTGAGGCGCTGCATCTCCCGGTGAAGGCCGGGCAGCTCCCGGCCGATGCAGGCCTCCAGGCGCAGGGTTTCCAGGGCATGGAAGGCGCGCAGGGCGCGTTGCGGGTCGGCGTAGGCATCCAGGCAGCGGAGGTCGGCGCGGAAGGTGCCGAAACGGGTCTGGGCCCAGAGCAGGGCGGTCATGGCCTTGCACAGGGTGAAGTTCTGCTCCCGCTCCGGCATTTGCGCCACCACGGCGGGAAGGAACAGGGTGCCGCTGTCGGTGTAGGGCGCTTCCCCCTGCTCCAGCTTCAGCTCCCGTCCCGACAGGCCGCGCAGGAAGGTGAGCAGGATGCCGCTGACCTGTTCCAGCACCACCCCGGCGGCCCGCTCGTGGCGCTGGTGGACGAAGCGTTCCGCGTTCTGGATCACTTCCATTGCTTCCCGCAGGCCGGCCTTGTCGTAGGTGTCCATGGCGTGGAGGGCCCAGGCCTCGATGAGCTGGCGGTCCATGCGGGCCAGCAGGGCCTGGGCGCGGCCGGCGAACTGGTGGGCGATGGGAATGTTGTTGGAGGCGATGCGGCGCGTCCAGCCGAGGAGAAATTCCTGTTCGTCCCGGGGCAGGGCGGCGATGGCGGCGGCCAGATCCCCCACCTGGAGGAAGGTGAATTCCACCTCCAGCCACTGCTCCAGGGCAGCGTGGATGGCGTCGGCGGTAAGGGGCGCGTCGGCCGCCATGGGCTTAGAACAAGGAGGAGGAGAGTTCCTGGATCGCCGTCAGCATGTCCGGGTCGTCGGTGACGGCCTGGGCGATGGCGCTCTGGCAGGCGGCGACGGCGGGAACGCCGGCGGCGATGAGCTTGCCGGCATGGACCAGGAGGCGGGTGCTGGCCCCTTCCTCCAGGCCGCTGCCCTTGAGGTTGCGGGTCATGTGGGCGAAGCGCACCAGCTTGTCCGCCAGGTCGGCGTCCACCTTGGCTTCGTTGGCGACGATCTTGCGCTCCAGGTCCTGGGCCGGGTAATCGAACTCCAGGGCGACGAAGCGCTGCCGGGTGGACTGCTTGAGGTCCTTGAGAACGCTCTGGTAGCCGGGGTTGTAGGAGACGGCGAGGCAGAAGCCGTCGCCGGCCCGCAGCAGGGTGCCGAGTTTTTCCATGGGCAGTTCCCGCCGG
>JAJZVC010000029.1 GCA_021845865.1 Pseudomonadota bacterium
GAGGGGCATCACCAACAGGTGTTCCAGGGTGCCGTGCTCCCGCTCGCGAATGAATGCCGCCCCCACCAGGATGGTGGTGAGCATGGTGACGTTCTCGATGGTCTCCATCACGCCGCCGAACCACACCCCGGTGAGGTTGGGGTTGAACCGCGCCCGCAGGGCAAGCCGAATGGGCGGCGCCGGGCTGTCACGCTTGCCGGTGAGGAATTCGTTGATCTCGCCGCTGGCGATGCTGGTGATGTACCCCGAGCCGATGAAGGCTTCGCTCATGATGGTGGCATCCACGTTGACCTGGATTTCGGGGTGGCGTCCCGCCACCAGGTCCCGCTGGAAGTTGGGCGGAATCACGATGGCGAAGGAATAGCGCCCCTGGTCCATGCCCGGATCGATATCCGCCAGGGACACCATTTCCGGCTTCTTGAAGTACGGCGGGTACAGGGCGTCGACGATGCGCCGCGACAAGGGGGAGTGGTCCTCGTCCACCACCGCTACGGGCGCGTTGCGCATCTCCTGGGACACCCCCGTGGCCGCGGAATAAATGGCGCCGCTGAAGGCCCATGCGATCAGCGCCAGCATGACCTTGTCCGCCGCCAGGCTCCGCAGCTCCTTCACCCCCAGGTGATAGATGTTGGACAAAGCACGCAAAATACCGCCGTCTCGCTGGTTCATGGCTATTTCTCCTGCTTGCGCAGCAACAGGAAACAGAGGAGGGTCAGCGCGGGGATGAACATCGCCAGAACCCATAGCTGCCGGGCCAGGTCGGCGAACCCCAGTGCCTTGGTAAAGGCCCCGCGGCTGATGACGAGAAAGTAGGAGGCCGGGAAGAACTGCCCCACCCAGTAGGCGAATCCTTCCAGCGACCCCACCGGGGTCGTCAGGCCGGAAAACTGCACCGTGGGCAGCATGGTGAGGATGGCCGTGCCGAACAGGGCGGCGATCTGGGTCCGGGTGAAGGTGGACACCAGCAATCCCAGGCCGGTGGTGGCCGTCACGTACAGCAACGCCCCCAGGGTCAGGGCAAGAAAGCTGCCCTTGAGGGGCACGCCGAAAATAAATACCGCCTGCAGCACCAAACCGAAAAAACTGGCCATGGACAGGACCACATAGGGCAACTGCTTGCCGAGGAGGAACTCCAGGCGGGACAAGGGCGTGACGTAGAGATTGGTGATGGACCCCAGTTCCTTTTCCCGCACCACGCCCAGGGCCATCAATATGGAGGGGATGAACACCAGCAACAGGGGAATCACCGCCGGCACCATGGCATAGATGCTCTTGTAGTCCTGGTTGTAGCGGTAGCGCACGACGATATCCGCGGGCAACGCGGCGGGAAGGGTGCCGGTGGAAGCCAGGGCCAGCTCCTCCAGGTATTTCTGGTGCATGCCCTTCACATAGCCCCGGGCGGTCTCGCCCCGGTAGGGCATGGACCCGTCGACCCAGGCCCCGATCTCGGGGATGCGGCCGGCCCGCAGGTCCTTGCCGAAACCGGGCGGAATCTCCAGGGCCAGGGCCAGCTCTCCCGAGCGCATGCGGCGGTCGATATCCGCTTCGTCCTTCAGGGGCGGGCGTTGGATGAAGTAGCGGGAACCGGCGATGTTTTGCACGTAGGCCCGGCTTTCCGGCGAGCGGTCATGGTCGAGGACGCCGAAGCGCAATCCCTCCACGTCCATGGTAATGCCGTAGCCGAGGACGAACATCAGCACCACCGACCCCAGGAGGGCGAATACCAGGCGGATGGGGTCCCGGCGGAGCTCCAGGGATTCCCGGTAGGCCACGCCCAGGAGGCGGCGCAGGCTGAAACCATCCGGCGCCTGCCGCGTGGCGGCGGCCTGCGGCGGCGCAGCCGTTTTGCTGGAAGCGGCGACGGGGAAGACCGAAGATTCCGCCTTGCTCTCGGCCTCCTCCAGATAAGCGATAAAGGCCTCCTCCAGGGTTTCCGCCCCCCTCGCCCGGCGCAGCTCGTCCGGCGCGCCGCTGGCCAGTACCCGGCCGGCGTGCATCAGGGAAACGCGGTCGCAGCGCTCGGCCTCGTTCATGAAATGGGTGGAGATGAAAATGGTCACGCCCTGCCGGCGGGACAGTTCCAGCAGCAATTCCCAGAATTCGTCCCGGGCCACCGGGTCCACGCCGGATGTGGGCTCGTCGAGAATCAGCATCTTCGGCTCGTGCACCACCGCCACCGCCAAGGACAAACGCTGGCGGATGCCGAGAGGCAGCGTCGCCGCCCGTTCCCCCAGGTAGGGCACCAAGCCGAAGCGCTTCGCCAATTCTTCGCTGCGGGCGGCGATGCGGTCGGGCTCCAGGTGGAACAGGCGGCCGTGCAAGTCCAGGTTCTGGGCCACCGTCAGCTCGCCGTAGAGGGAAAAGGACTGGGACATATAGCCCACCTCCTTGCGGGTTTCCAGGTCCTTCGCGTCCACGGCATGGCCGAACAGCCGCGCCGTCCCCTCGCTGGGGGGCAGCAGGCCGGTGAGCATTTTCATGGTGGTGGTCTTGCCGCAGCCGTTGGAACCGAGGAAGCCGAAGATTTCGCCCCCCTCGATGCGAAGGCTGACCCGGTCCACGGCGGTGAAATCCCCGAAGCGCTGGGTCAGCCCGTCCGCTTCGATGGCATAGCCGTCTCCCCGTGGCTGGCGCGGCGGGATGGCGAGAACGCGATGGCCGCGGCGCTTGTCCTCCGGCAAAAGGGCGATGAAGGCCTCCTCCAGGGTATCCCGCCCGGTCCGCCGCTGCAGGTCACGGGCCGTGCCGGCGCCCAGCACCCGCCCGCTGTCCATGGCCACCAGCCAGTCGAAGCGGGACGCCTCCTCCATGTAGGCCGTCGCCACGATGACGCTCATGCCCCGGCGGCGATGGCGGATGCGCTCGATCAGCTCCCAGAACTGCCGCCGCGACAAAGGATCCACGCCGGTGGTGGGCTCGTCCAGAATAAGAAAATCCGGGTCGTGGATCAGGGCGCAGCACAGGCCCAGCTTCTGCTTCATGCCCCCGGACAGCTTGGCCGCGGGACGGCCGGCGAAGGGCGCGAGCCCGGTGCTCTCCAGCAGCTCGGCGATATGGGCCTGGCGCTCGGCCCTGGCTTGACCGAAGAGACGGCCGAAGTAATCCACATTCTCGTGGACCGACAGGCTGGCGTAGAGGTTCTTGCCCAGCCCCTGGGGCATGTAGGCGATGCGGGGCTGGACCGAGGCGCGGAAACGGGCATCGGCCATGTCGCCGCCCAGCACCTCCACCCGCCCCTGCTGGATTTCCTTCACCCCTGCCAGGAGGGCCAGGAGCGTGGACTTGCCAACCCCGTCGGGGCCGACGAGCCCCACCATGGAGCCGGCTGGGATTTCGAGGCTGACGCCGTCCAGGGCGCTGGCGGCGCCGTAGCGCTGGTTGACGGAACGAAGCCGGGCGACCGGTTCAACGGTCATGGGGGAGCTTCACCCGCAGGCTTTCCGGCCAAGGAACCTGGTCGTCCAACCTCACGTAGGCGACGCCGGGCAGGCCGGTCTTAACCTTGTCCAGATACTTGCGCAGCAGCTCCGGATCGATCTTCACCTTCACCCGGAACATCAGCTTCTCCCGCTCGGCGCGGGTTTCCACTTCCTTGGGGGTGAATTGGGAGCGGGGCGCGACGAAGGAAACCTTGGCCGGAATCACGTACTGGGGGGCGGCATCGAGGACGATGCGGGCATCGGAGCCGACCGCGACCCGTCCCGCCTCGGCCGTGGGCAGGTAGATGGTCATGTAGACATCGGTCAGGTCCAACACCGTCAGCACCTTGCCGCCAGCGCCCACCACCTCTCCCGGTTCCGCCAGACGGTAGAGAACGCGCCCGCCGATGGGCGCCTTGAGGTCGCTGTCGTCGAGACTGGCCTTGATCTGCTCGGCCCGCGCGTCGGCCGCCTGGACCGCTGCTTCCGCCTCGCTCACCGCCTGGCGCGCCGCCTGTTCCGAGGCGGCGGCAGCCTGCTCGCTGGCGCGGTCCTGATCCAGCTTCTCCTTGGAAATGAACCCCCGGCCCACCAGGGAGCGGGAACGGGCAACGGTTTTTTGCGCCAGCGCGTGCTCGCTGCGGTAGCGCTCCACATTGGTCCTGGCTTGGCGCGCGGCTTCCCGAGCCTGGTCGGCCTGGGCTAGAGCCGCCCGCAATTGGGCCCGCAGTTCCTGGGTATCGAGGCGCACCAGCACCTGGCCCTTTTCCACTCTATCCCCCTCGCGGGGAATGATCTCCAGCAGACGGGCGGGCAGCTTGGAGGTGATATCCACTTCCGTCGCCTCGATGCGGCCATTGCCCGAGGCAAAGCCGGAAGGCAGCGAGGGTTGGAGAAAATGCCGCAGCAGGGCCATGCCACCGCCGGCGGCAACGATGGCCGCCAATGCGACGGCTAACCATTTCCTATTGAAACCGACAGCCACTGTTCACTCCTTGAGCGCGCCAGCCATCATTATGGCGCCTCGAAAGCGAAAGGGGTATGGGGAAATCGGTCAGTCGGCGGCGTGGGGCGCGGCCCGGTGCCGCAGGAGGTAGCGCAGGACGAAACCGGGGAAGGCGAACACCAGGAACAGGCAGGCGGTGACGGCGTAGAATTCCCACCCCTGGGGATGGGGAATGTCGGTGCGCTTTTCCACCAGCCAGGCCAGGACGCCGGCGGCGAAATACAGCAGCACCAGTTCCAGCAGGCACCAGCCCGGGCTCTTGCGACCGCTCTTGGGGCGGATGAAGAATAAAACGCGCCCGCTCATGAAGGGCAGGTTGGCCGCCGCCAGGGCGATCAGCAGAAGAATCAGGACGTCGATGTTCATAGCGAGTGTTGTATGGCGTAAGTGCACAGGGCCATCAGCGGCTGGGGCAGGATGCCGAGCAGCAGCACGCCCAAGCCGTTGGCGGACAGCAGCAGCTGCATGTCGGCCTGGGGCTCGATGGGGCTGTTATCCAGGGGCTCGTCGAAATACATCAGCTTGACCACGCGCAGGTAATAGAAGGCCCCCACCACCGACAACAGCACCGCCACCACCACCAGGCCGAAGAAGCCTGCCTGGAGCGCCGCCTGGAGCACCGCCAGCTTGGCGTAGAAACCCACGGTGGGCGGCACGCCGGCCAGGGAAAACATCAGCAGGAGCATGAGGAAGGCATGCCAGGGGCTGCGCTGGTTGAGACCCTTGAAGTCGTTCAAATGTTCCGCCTCGAAACCGCGGCGGGACAGCAGCAGGATCATGCCGAAGGCGCCCAGGCTCATCAGTACGTAGGTCACCACGTAGAACATGGCGGCGCCGTAGCCGTTCAAGGCGCCGCTGAGGATGCCCAGCAGCATGAAGCCCATGTGGGAGATGGTGGAATAGGCCAGCATGCGCTTGATGTTGGTCTGGGCGATGGCCGCCAGGTTGCCCACCAGCATGGACACCACCGACAGCACCACCAGCATTCCCTGCCAGTCGGCCACCGACCCCTGCAGGCCTTCGATCAGCAAGCGCATGGTGAAGGCGAAGGCGGCGAGCTTGGGGGCGGTGCCGAGGAACAGGGTCACCGCCGTGGGGGAGCCGTGGTACACATCCGGCACCCACATGTGGAACGGCGCGGCGCCAAGCTTGAAGGCCAGGCCGGCGACGACGAACACCACGCCCATGGCCAGCAGGGCTTTGCTCTCCACCCCCTGCATGATAGCCAGGGCCACTTCGTTGTTGTACAGGCTGCCGGTGGCGCCGTAGATCAGGGACATGCCGTAGAGCAGCAGGCCGGAGGCCAGGGCGCCGAGGATGAAATACTTCATCGCCGCCTCGGTGGCCTGGGGCGAATCCCGCTTCATCGCCACCATGGCGTAGAGAGACAGGGAGAGCAGTTCCAGGCCCAGGTACAGCACCAGGAAGTGGTTGGCGGAGATCATCACCATCATGCCCAGCATGGCGAACAGGGCGAGGACGAAGAACTCGCCCCGGTACAGGCCGCGCAGGCCGATGTAGGCCCGGGCGTAGACCAGGGTCACCGATACCGCGACGTAGGTCATGAGCTTCAGGGTATCGGAAATGGCGTCCGCCACGAACATATGGCTGAAGGAAAACTCCACCTGGCGATGGAAGCTGCCCAGGGTCAGCCAGGCGGCGAAGAGCAGGGTCATCTGGGTGAGGGCGTAGGCGATGAAGCGGTTTTCCTTCACCCACAGGTCCACCAGCAGAATGACGCAGGCCATGACCAGGACGAAAATCTCCGGCAGGGCGACCATCAGGTTGGGCATTGGAACGATCATTTTCCGGACCTTAGTAGAGTTTGCTCTGCGCCACGTGGTGCAGCAGGTTGTTCACGGAGGCGTGCATCACTTCGGTGAAGGGCAGCGGATAGAGGCCCATGGCCAGCACCGCCACGGCCAGCACCGCCAGCACCAGGAATTCCCGGACGGAGACATCCTCCAGCTTTTCCACTTCTTCGTTGGCCACGGCGCCGAACACCACCCGCTTGAACATCCACAGGGTGTAGGCGGCGCCGAAAATCAGGGTGCTGGCGGCGAGGAAGGCGTACCAGAAGTTGACCTTGATGGTGCCCATGATCACCATGAACTCGCCGACGAAGCCGCTGGTGGCGGGCAGGCCGGAGTTGGCCATGGCGAAGAGCATGAAGAAGGCGGCGAACTTGGGCATGCGATTCACCACGCCGCCGTAGTCGGCGATCTGGCGCGAGTGCATGCGGTCGTACAGGACGCCGACGCAGAGGAACAGGGCGCCGGAGATGAAGCCGTGGGAAATCATCTGCACCAGGGCGCCTTCCATGCCGAAGGCGTTGAAGAGGAAGATGCCCAGGGTGACGAAGCCCATGTGGGAAATGGAGGAGTAGGCGATCAGCTTCTTCATGTCCGCCTGGACCAAGGCCACCAGGCCGATATAGACCACGGCGATGAGGGACAGGGCGATCATGAAGCCCGCCAGGTGATGGCTGGCATCCGGCGTGATGGGCAGGGAGAAGCGCAGGAAACCGTAGGCGCCGATTTTCAGCATGATGGCCGCCAGCACCACGGAGCCGCCGGTGGGCGCCTCCACGTGGGCGTCCGGCAGCCAGGTGTGCACCGGCCACATGGGCACCTTGACGGCGAAGGCGGTGAAGAAGGCGAGGAAAATCAGCACCTGCTCGGTCATGGTCAGGGGCAGGCCGTAGTAGTCCTGGATGGAGAAGCTGCCGCCGGACTTGTTGTAGAGGTAGATGAAGGCCACCAGCATCAGCAGGGAGCCGAGCAGGGTGTAGAGGAAGAACTTGATCGAGGCGTAGACCCGGTTGGGGCCGCCCCAGACGCCGATGATGAGGAACATCGGGATCAGCATCGCCTCCCAGAAGACGTAGAACAGCACCCCGTCCAGGGCGGCGAAGACGCCGTTCATCAGGCCCGACATGAAGAGGAAGGCCGCCATGTACTGGGCCACCTTCTTCTCGATCACCTTCCAGCCGGCGATCACCACCAGCACGGTGGTGAAGCTGTTGAGCAGGAGGAAGAGCATGGAAATGCCGTCCACCCCGACGTAATAGTGGACGTTGAACATCTCGATCCACGGCTTGCGCTCCACGAACTGCATGCCGGCGTTCATCGGGTCGAAGGCGGTGTAGAGGGGGAGCGCCACCACCAAGCCGGCCACCGCGCCGATCAGCGCCACGAGGCGCGCATAGGGCGCGTTGCGGTCGCCGCCGGTGGCCAGGACCAAGACGCCCGCCACGATCGGCAGCCAGATTACCAGGCTAAGCAAGGGTGTTCCTTCCATATCGTTCCTGTTTTGGTGTTATGGGGTCCGTCTAGACGAACCACGTCATCAGCACGATCACGCCCACCAGCATGGCGAAGGCGTAGTGGTAAAGATAGCCGGACTGGAAGTGGCGCACGACCTGGGCGATGCGCCCCACCAGCCGTGCCGTGCCGTTGACCAGGACGCCGTCGATCACCGCCACGTCGCCGCCCTTCCACAGGCCGCGGCCGAGGAAGCGGGCGCCGCCGGCGAAGAACCAGTCGTTGAAATCGTCGAAGCCATATTTGCGTTCCAGCACGGCATAGAACAGTGCGAAGCGCTCCTTGAGCATGGCGGGAATGTCCGGCCGCTTCATGTAGAAGAACCAGGACACCGCCACGCCGCCCAGGGCGAGCCAGAACGGCAGGGTGGTCAAGGCATGGAGGGCCATGGCGGCCGCGCCGTGGAATTCGTGGGCCAGCTCCTCCATCGCGCCGTGGCGCTCGGCGACGTAGATGGCGCCGCCGAAGTAGTCGCCGAACAGCATCGGGCCGATGGCCAGGTAGCCGATCACCAGGGAAGGAATCGCCAGCATCACCAGGGGCAGGGTCACCACCCAGGGGGACTCGTGGGGCTTGCCGTGATGGCCGTGGCCGTGCTCGTCGTCCTCCTTGCCGCCTTCGTGGTCGTGGCTGTCCACCGGATGGCCGAAGCGCTCCTCGCCGTGGAACACCAGGAAGTACATGCGGAAGGAGTAGAAGGCCGTGACGAACACCCCCGCCACCACCGCGAAGTAGGCGAAGCCCGAGCCCGGCAGGTGGGACAGGCCCACCGCCTCGATGATGCTGTCCTTGGAGTAGAAGCCGGACAGGAATGGCGTCCCGATCAAGGCCAGGGAACCGACCAGGGAGGTGATCCAGGTGATGGGCATGTACTTGCGCAGGCCGCCCATGTTGCGGATGTCCTGGTCGTGGTGCATGCCGATGATGACGGAACCGGCGGCCAGGAACAGCAGCGCCTTGAAGAAGGCGTGGGTCATGAGGTGGAAAATCGCCACCGAGTAGGCGGAGGCCCCCAGGGCCACGGTCATGTAGCCCAACTGGGAAAGCGTGGAATAGGCCACCACCCGCTTGATGTCGTTCTGGATCATGCCGAGGAAGCCCATGAACAGGGCCGTGATGGCGCCGATGACCATGACGAAGGACAGGGCCGTGTCGGACAGCTCGTACAGGGGCGACATCCGCGCCACCATGAAAATGCCGGCGGTCACCATGGTGGCGGCGTGGATCAGGGCGGAAATCGGCGTCGGGCCCTCCATGGAATCCGGCAGCCAGACATGGAGCGGGAACTGGGCCGACTTGCCCATGGCGCCCACGAACAGCAGGATGCAGATCACCGTCATCAGGGACCAGGGGCTGCCGCCGATCAGCTCGATGGCGTGGCCGGCCAGCATGGGGGCCTGGGCGAACACCGCGGCGTAGTCCAGGGTGCCAAAGTAGGCCAATACCAGGCCGATGCCCAGCAGGAAGCCGAAGTCGCCCACCCGGTTGACCAGGAAGGCCTTCAGGTTGGCGTAGATGGCCGTGGGGCGGGTGTACCAGAAGCCGATCAGGAGGTAGGACACCAGGCCCACCGCCTCCCAGCCGAAGAACAGCTGGACGAAGTTGTTGGACATCACCAGCATCAGCATGGAGAAGGTGAACAGGCTGATGTAGCTGAAGAAGCGGCTGTAGCCCGGGTCGTCCTGCATGTAGCCGATGGTGTAGACGTGCACCATGAGGGAGACGAATGTCACCACCATCATCATGGTCGCCGACAGGCGGTCGATGAGGAAGCCGACCTCGAAGCGGGTTTCGCCGCTGGTGAGCCAGGTGTAGACGGCGCCGTTGAAGCCGTTGCCGTCCAGGACGTCGCGGAACACCATCAGGGAGGCGAAGAAGGAGACCGCCACGCCGAGGATGGTCACCCAGTGGGAAGCCCGGCGGCCGATCAGCCAGCCGAACAAACCGGCGATGGCGCTGCCCGCCAAGGGCGCGAGGGGAATCAAGAGGTAGAGTTTCTGCATGCTGGTCATGGCCCCGTCATCCTTTCAGGCTGTCGAGGTCTTCCACGTTCACCGTGGACAGGTTGCGGAACAGGGCCATCAGGATGGCCAGGCCGATGGCGGCTTCGGCCGCCGCCACGGTGAGGATGAAGAACACGAACACCTGCCCGGCCGCATCGCCCATGTAGTGGGAGAAGGCGATGAAGTTCATGTTCACCGCCAGCAGCATCAATTCGATGGCCATCAGCAGCACGATGATGTTGCGCCGGTTGAGGAAAATGCCCACCACGGCGATGGCGAACAGCAGCGCGCCGAGGGTGAGGTAATGGGACAGGGTCAGCATGGCTCGGTCATCCCTCCGTTTTTTCCGCTGCCGCCCGGGCGGGTTTTTCCGCCGGCATGGACACCAGGCGCAGGCGGTCTTCGCGCCGCACTTTCACCTGGTCAGCGGGGTCGATGTACTTGGTATCCTTGCGGCGGCGCAGGGTCAGGGCGATGGCGGCGATGATCGCCACCAGCAGCAGGACGGCGGCGAGCTCGAAGGGGTAGACGTAGTCGGTGTACAGCAGGCGCCCCAATTCCTTGGTGTTGCTGTAGTGCACGTCGAAATTCCGCGGCGCGACGTTGTCGGTGCGGGTGCGCAGAACCAGCACCATCTCGGCCGCCATGATGCCGCCGGCCACCAGGGCGGCGGGCAGATGGCGCCAGAAGCCCTGGCGCATCTTCTCGACGTTGAAATCCAGGGTCATCACCACGAACAGGAACAGCACCGTCACCGCCCCCACGTACACCAGCACCAAAGTGATGGCGAGAAACTCCGCCTCCAGCAGCAGCCAGATGGCGGCGGCGGTGAAGAAGGCCAGCACCAGGGACAGGGCCGCGTGGATCGGGCTCTTGGCCGTCACCACCCGCGCTGCCGACAGCAGCAGGATCGCCGCGAAGATGTAGAAAATCACCGTTTCGAAATTCATTCGTTCCGTCCGTCCCTTGCCTAGCGGTATTTCGCATCCGCCGCCCGGTCGGCGGCAATCTGGGCTTCCAGCCGGTCACCGGTGGCGAGCAGCATTTCCTTGGTCTGAACCAGGTCGCCGCGCACCTCGCCGTGGTAGTCGATGAAGCGGGTCTCGACGATGGCGTCCACGGGGCAGGCCTCCTCGCAGAAGCCGCAGAAGATGCACTTGTAGAGATCGATGTCGTAGCGGCTGGTACGGCGGGTGCCGTCGGCCCGCTCCTCGGATTCGATGGTGATGGCCAGGGCCGGGCACACCGCTTCGCACAGTTTGCAGGCGATGCAGCGCTCCTCGCCGTTGGGGTAGCGGCGCTGGGCATGCAGGCCGCGGAAGCGCGGCGACATGGGGGTGCGTTCCTCGGGGAACTGGACCGTGATCTTGCGGCTGAAGAAATGGCGTCCGGTGATGGACATGCCCTTCAGCAGCTCGATCAGCAGCAGGCTCTTGAACAGGCTAATGATGCGTTCCATTCTCTCGCCCCCCTCAGTGGAACAGGTAGCCGTAAGGCGTCTGCATGGCCGCGCCGACCACCATCAGCCATGCCAGGGTCAAGGGAATGAACACCTTCCAGCCCAGGCGCATGATCTGGTCATAGCGGTAGCGGGGGAAAGTGGCGCGGAACCAGAGGAACAGCAGCAGGACGAAGGACACCTTGGCCGCCAGCCAGACGAAGCCCGGCACCCAGGTGAAGGGCGCGGCGTGGAAGGGCGCGTCCCAGCCACCGAGGAACATCAGGGACGTCAGCATGGCGATCAGGATCATGTTGGCGTATTCGGCCAGGAAGAACACCGCGAAGGCCATGCCCGAATACTCCACGTGGAAGCCGGCGACGATTTCCGATTCCCCTTCGGCCACGTCGAAGGGCGCCCGGTTGGTTTCCGCCACGCCGGCCACGATGTAGACGACGAAGAGGGGGAACAAGGGGATGAAATACCAGTTCCAGAAGCCGCCCTCCTGGCCCTGGACGATCTCCACCAGGTTCAGGCTCTGGGCCGCCATCAGCACGCCCACCAGGGCGAAGCCCATGGCCAGCTCGTAGGACACGATCTGGGCGGCGGAACGCATGGCGCCGAGGAAAGCGTATTTGGAGTTGGACGCCCAGCCGGCGACGATGACGCCGTAGACCCCCATGGAAGTGATGGCCATCACGAACAAGAGGCTGGCGTCCACGTTGGACAGCACCAGTTCCGGCGAGAACGGCACCACCGCCCAGGCCGCCAGGGCAGGGGCGATGGACAGCACCGGCGCCAGCAGGAAGAGGTATTTGTTGGACTTGGCCGGGATGATGATTTCCTTGAACAGCAGCTTGCCGGCGTCGGCCAGGGGCTGCAATATTCCCTTGATGCCCACCCGGTTGGGGCCGATGCGCACCTGCATGTAGCCGATGATCTTGCGCTCGGCCAGGGTGAGGTAGGCCACGGCGCCCATCAGCGGCAGGACGATGACGAGAATTTTCGCCAGGGTCCACGCCAGCGTCCACCACGGCCCGAGGAATCCTTGGATTGCGGTCATCATGAGGCTTTTTCCACCTGAATCGGGTCCATCATTCCGCCCAGGGCGGCGGTCAGGGGATGAGCGGCGGCGACGCGCACGGCATCCACGGGCAGCCGGTCATCCCGCGCCGCTTCCAGCCGCGCCTCCCCAGCGCCCTGGCGCAGGATGACCATTTCCCCTTCCTTCACCCCCATTTTGTCCATCAGGGCGCCGCTCAGCCACGCCTTGGGCGAAGCGCCGTCCATCGTTCCATGCAGCGCGGGCGCGCGGCGCACCAGGGCGTCGCCCTGGTAGATGGGCACTTCTCCCACCCGCTGCAACCCGCCCCCCACCGCGGCGTCCGTCACCGCGACGCCGGAAAGGCGGTTGCCGAGGCGGCTCGCCACGTCCATCCCCTCCAGGGCCTCGGCGCGCACCGCTTCGGAACTCTCGTAATCGAAATCCGCCAGGTCCAGCAGATTGCCCAGCACCCGCAGCACCTTCCACGCCGGGCGGGTTTCGCCCAGGGGCTTGGTGGCGGCGGCGAAGCTCTGCACGTCGCCCTGGGTGTTGACGAAGGTACCGGAGGTCTCGGCGAAGGGGGCCACCGGCAACAGCACGTCGGCGTAGGCTTCGGCCGTCCCCTTGTAGGCGCTCAGCGCCACCACGAAAGCGCCGGACAGCGCCGCCACGGCCTGCTGCGGGTCATAGGCATCCAGTTCCGGCTCCACCCCCAGGAGGAGGTAGGCCTTGCGCGGCTGGGCCAGCATGGATGCGGCGTTGAAACCGGCATGTGGCACCGCCCCGGCCAGGTAGCCGCCAACGCTGTTGGCGGCCTCGCCGAGGAAGCCCAGGGCCGCGCCGGCGAGGTCGGCGACAGCCTGGGCCAAGGCATGGAGCTCGGCGGCGCGGGGATGATGCTGGGCCAGGTTGCCCAGCAGCACGGCTTTCTTCTCCCCCGCCAGGAGGCTCGCCGCCATGGCTCTGGCCGCCTCGGAAACGGCGACGGCGGAAAGGTCGATACCCGCCGGCAGGCTGGCGCCCTTGGCTTCCGCCACGGCCTTGGCCACCTGGGCCAGGGCGTTGACCAGTCCGCCGGGAGCGGCGATCAGCTTGTTGGCCACCGGGCACAGCAGGTCGTCGTCAGCGGCATGGATGATGTTCAGCTGCCCGCCCCGCTTCACCGCTTGGCGCAGGCGCTGGGCCAGGAGGGGGTGGTCCTTGCGCAGGGTGCTGCCCACCACCAGCGCGGCGTTCAGCTCCGACAGGACCGCCACCGGCATGCCCAGCCAGGGAATGCCGGCCAGTTTGCCGTCGGCGCGGAAGTCGGACTGGCGCAGGCGGAAGTCCACGTTGTCGCTGCCGAAGGCGCGCGCCAGTTTTTGCAGCAGGAACAGTTCCTCCAGGGTGCTGGTGGGCGCCGCCAAGGCGCCGACGGCGTCGGCGCCGAACTCGCCCTTCACCTGCTTCAAGCCGTCGATGGCGTATTGCAGGGCTTCGTGCCACTCGCACTCGCGCCACTTGCCGCCCTGCTTGACCATGGGCCTGGTCAGGCGGTCCTCGGCGTACAGGCCCTCGTAGGAGAAGCGGTCCCGGTCGGACAGCCAGCACTCGTTGAGGGCCTCGTTTTCCCGGGGCACCACCCGCAGCACCTTGTTCTGCTTCACGTGCAGGGAGAGGTGGGAACCCAGGCCGTCATGGGGGGCGATGGCGGCGCGGCGGGTCAGTTCCCAGCCCCGGGCCTTGTAGCGGAACGGCTTGCTGGTCAGCGCCCCCACCGGGCAGAGGTCAATGGTGTTGCCCGACAGCTCGGAACCGACGCCGCGGGAGAGGAAGGTGGTGATTTCCGAGTGCTCGCCCCGGTTGACCATGCCCAGCTCCATCTGGCCGGCGATTTCCTGGCCGAAGCGGACGCAGCGGGTGCACTGGATGCAGCGGGTCATGTCGCCGCCGATGAGGGGGCCGAAATCCTTGTTCACCACCACCCGTTTCTCTTCCGCATAGCGGGAGCCGACGCCGCCGTAGCCGACGGCGATGTCCTGCAGCTGGCACTCGCCGCCCTGGTCGCAGATGGGGCAGTCGAGGGGGTGGTTGATGAGGAGGAACTCCATCACGTCCTTCTGGGCCTGCACCGCCTTGACCGAATGGGTGAACACCTTCATTCCGTCGGTCACCGGCGTCGCGCAGGCCGGCAGGGGCTTGGGCGCCTTCTCCACTTCCACCAGGCACATGCGGCAGTTGGCGGCGATGGACAGCTTCTTGTGGTAGCAGAAGCGGGGAATGTAGATCCCGGCCGCTTCCGCCGCGTCCATGATGGTGCCGCCGTCCGCGACCGTGAGAGCCTTGCCGTCGATTTCGATTTGCGCCATGTCTTACGCCGTTATGCGAGGCACTTCTTGTGCTCGATGTGGTATTCGAATTCGTTCCTGAAATGCTTCAGCATGCCCTTCACCGGCAATGCCGCCGCCTCCCCCAGGGCGCAGATGGTGCGCCCCATGATGTTGCCCGACACGGAATCCAGCAGCTCCAGGTCCTCCGGCCGGCCCTGGCCGTGCTCGATGCGGTGCACCACCCGGTACAGCCAGCCGGTGCCTTCGCGGCAGGGCGTGCACTGGCCGCAGGATTCCTCGAAGTAGAAATAGGACAGGCGCTCCAGGGCCTTGACCATGCACACCGTCTCGTCCATCACGATCACCGCGCCGGAGCCCAGCATGGAGCCCGCCTTGGCGATGGAATCGTAGTCCAGGGTGCAGTCCATCATGATGTCGGCGGGCAGCACCGGGGCGGAGGAGCCGCCGGGAATCACCGCCTTCAGCTTGTGGCCGTCGCGCACCCCGCCGGCCATTTCCAGCAGCTCGGGAAAGGGCGTGCCCATGGGCACTTCGAAGTTGCCCGGCTTGTTGACATGGCCGGAGACGGAGAACAACTTGGTGCCGCCGTTGTTGGGCTTACCCAGCTCCAGGAACTTCTGCCCGCCGTTGAGCATGATGTAGGGGATGGAGGCCAGGGTCTCGGTGTTGTTGATGGTGGTGGGCTTGCCGTAGAGGCCGAAGCTCGCCGGGAAGGGCGGCTTGAAGCGGGGCTGGCCCTTCTTGCCCTCGATGGATTCCAGCAGGGCGGTTTCCTCGCCGCAGACGTAGGCGCCGTAGCCGTGGTGGGCGAAGATGTCGTAGTCCCAGCCGGAACCGAGGATGTTCTTGCCCAGGTAGCCCGCGGCCCGGGCTTCGTCCAAGGCGGCCTCGAAACGCTCGTAGGCTTCCCAGATTTCGCCGTGGATGTAGTTGTAGCCCGCCGTGGCCCCCAGGGTATAGCCGGCGATGATCATGCCCTCGATCAGCTGGTGGGGGTTGAAGCGCAGGATGTCGCGGTCCTTGAAGGTGCCGGGTTCCCCCTCGTCGGTGTTGCACACCACGTATTTGTCGCCGGGGAAGTTGCGGGGCATGAAGCTCCACTTCAGGCCGGTGGGAAAGCCCGCGCCGCCCCGGCCCCGCAGGGCGGAAATCTTCACCTGCTCGATGATCGTCTCGGGGGGCGTCTTCTCGGCCAGGATTTTCTTCAGGGCCTGATAGCCGCCGGCCTTGAGGTAGTTCTCCAGCTTCCAGGATTCCGGAACGTGGAGGGAGTGGAAAATGACCTTGTCGCCGTTCATCCGCTTACTCCAGTCCCGCCAGGATGCGATCCGCTTCCTCGGGGGTCAGCTTGGCGCACATCTTCACGTTGTTGATCAGGGCCACCGGACCATCGCCGCAAGCGCCCATGCACTCGCCCTCCTTGAGGGTGAACTTGCCATCGGCGGTGGTCTCGCCGAAGGTGATGCCGAGCTTCTTCTCCAGGTGGCTCACCACGCTCTCGGCGCCCTGAAGGGCGCAGGAAAGATTGGTGCAGACGGTGAGCTTGTACCTGCCCACCGGCTTCAGCTCGTACATGTTGTAGAAGGACGCCACCTCGTAGGCCGCCACGGGGGGCATGTCCAGGTAGGAAGCAACGAACTCGATGGTTTCCGGCGCCAGCCAACCCTTTTCCAGCTGGGCGATGCGCAGCGCCGACATCACCGCCGACTCCTTGTGCTCCGGAGGATACTTGGCGACTTCGCGGTCGATCTGTTTCAGGGATTCAGGGCTCAGCATCAGCGGTCAATCTCTCCGAACACGATGTCCATGGTGCCCATCAGCGCCACCACATCGGCAATCATGTGCCCCTTGGCCATCTCGTCCATGGCCATCAGGTGGGCGAAACCCGGGGCGCGAATTTTCAGGCGGTAGGGCTTGTTGGCCCCATCGGACACCAGGTAGATGCCGAACTCGCCCTTGGGATGCTCCACCGCCGCATAGGCTTCGCCTTCGGGCACGTGCATGCCCTCGGTGAACAGCTTGAAGTGGTGGATCAGCTCCTCCATGTTGCTCTTCATTTCCTCGCGACCGGGGGGCGCCACCTTGTGGTTGCCGCTGATCACCGGGCCGGGGTTGGCGCGCAGCCAGTCCACGCATTGCTTGATGATGCGGTTGGACTGGCGCATTTCCTCCATGCGCACCAGATAGCGGTCGTAGCAGTCGCCGTTGACGCCGACGGGAATGTCGAACTCCACCCGGTCGTAGGCCGCGTAGGGCTGCTTCTTGCGCAGGTCCCACTCGACGCCGGAACCGCGAAGCATGGGGCCCGTGAGGCCCAGGGCCAGGGCGCGCTCCGGCGACACCACGCCGATGCCGACGGTGCGCTGCTTCCAGATGCGGTTGTCGGTGAGAAGGTTCTCGTACTCGTCCACGCAGGCTGGGAAGCGTGCGGTGAAGTCGTCGATGAAATCCAGCATGGAACCACGGCGGTTGGCGTTGAGCTCGTCCACCGCTTTTTGATTGTGGATCTTAGAGGCCTCGTACCGGGGCATGGAATCCGGCAGGTCGCGGTAGACGCCGCCAGGGCGGTAGTAGGCGGCGTGCAGGCGGGCGCCGGACACCGCCTCGTAGCAGTCCATCAGGTCCTCCCGCTCGCGGAAGGCGTAGAGGAAGACCGTCATCGCCCCCAGGTCCAGGCCGTGGGCGCCAATCCACAGCAGGTGGTTGAGGATGCGGGTAATCTCGTCGAACATCGTGCGGATGTACTTAGCCCGCAGAGGCACTTCCAGGCCGAGAAGCTTCTCGATCGCCATCACGTAGGCGTGCTCGTTGGACATCATGGACACGTAGTCCAGGCGGTCCATGTAGGGCACGGACTGGAGGAAGGTCTTGCTTTCCGCCAGCTTCTCGGTGCCGCGATGCAGCAGGCCGATATGGGGGTCCGCCCGCTCCACCACCTCGCCATCCAGCTCCAGCACCAAGCGCAACACGCCGTGAGCCGCCGGATGCTGGGGGCCAAAGTTCATGGTGTAATTTCGAATTTCCGCCATATCGTCAGCCGCCGTAGTTTTCTTCGCGCACGATGCGCGGCGTGATTTCCCGCGGCTCCACCGTCACCGGCTGATAGATGACGCGCCCCTGCTCGGGGTCGTAGCGCACCTCCACGTTGCCGGAAAGGGGAAAATCCTTGCGGAAGGGGTGGCCGATGAAGCCGTAGTCGGTAAGGATGCGGCGCAGGTCGGGATGCCCGTCGAACAGGATGCCGAAAAGGTCGAAAGCCTCCCGTTCGAACCAGTTGGCCACCGGCCAGATATCCACCACCGTCGCCACCCGGGGATAATCGTCATCCTCGGCGAACACCCGCACCCGCACCCGCTGGTTGTTGCGCACGGAAAGCAAGTGGTACGCCACGGCGAAGCGCTTGCCCTCCCAGCGGCCATCGCCGTAGGCGCTGTAATCCATGCCGCAGAGATCGATCAGCTGGTCGAACTCCAGGCCGCGATGGTCCCGCAGGGTCAGCATCACCTCGCGCAAGTGCTTGGCGCCCACTTCGATGGTCACCTCGCCCAGGCGTTCGACCAGCTTCAGCAGCCGGTCCGCCAGGGTTTCTTGCAGGCGCGGGGATAGGGTTTCCAGGTTTGAGCTCATGGGCCTCGGTCAGCGGGCGATGGTGTTGGTGCGCTTGATCTTCTTCTGCAGCTGGATCAAGCCAAAAAGCAGGGCCTCCGCCGTCGGAGGGCAGCCCGGCACGTAAACATCCACGGGCACGATGCGGTCGCAGCCGCGCACCACGGAATAGGAGTAATGGTAATAGCCGCCGCCGTTGGCGCAGGACCCCATGGACAGCACCCAGCGGGGCTCGGGCATCTGGTCGTAGACCTTGCGCAGGGCGGGAGCCATCTTGTTGGTCAGGGTGCCGGCCACGATCATCAGGTCCGACTGCCGGGGACTGGGGCGGAACACGATGCCGAAACGGTCCAGGTCATAGCGGGAAGCGCCGGCCTGCATCATCTCCACCGCGCAGCACGCCAAACCGAAGGTCATGGGCCACAGGGAGCCGGTACGGGTGTAATTGATCACCGTATCCAGACTGGTGGTAACGAAACCTTTTTCGAGGATGCCTTCGATGCCCACTATCTCACTCCCACTCCAGGGCGCCCTTGACCCACTCGTAGATGAAGCCCACCACCAGGATGCCGAGGAAAATCACCATCGCCACGAAGCCGAAGAGGCCGATTTCCTCCAGCACCACGGCCCAGGGAAAAAGGAAGGCGATTTCCAGATCGAAGAGGATGAACAGGATGGCGACCAGGTAGTAGCGCACGTCGAATTTCATGCGCGCGTCGCCGAAGGCGTCGAAACCGCACTCGTAGGGGGAGGTCTTCTCCTTGTCGGGACGCCGGGGACCCAACAGCCAGCCCGCAAGGATGGGAACCACCCCGAACGCAAGGCCGACGACGATGAACATCAGGACGGGGAAGTAGTTTTCCGCCACGCCTCTCTCCGCTGCAAGTGTATCCGTTATTGGTCTAGTTGATTTATTGCTTTTTCGGAGGAGTGTATGGGTCCGGCGACAGGACTGTCAAGCCGTTTCCCCATAAAATTTGCTTATTAAACAAAAAGTTGAGCAAAATAGAAAGGCATAGGAGACTTCTCTGCCTATGCCTTTGATCTGACTGGTGCCGACGATGAGACTCGAACTCATACGGCTTGCGCCACCGCCCCCTCAAGACGGCGTGTCTACCAATTTCACCACGTCGGCTGAAACTTGCTGCTGATACCCGCCTGCGCTCGACGCGACAGAAATCAGTTCGGGATGTCCTTCGCCTTGGGAGCCGAAGCATCCGCCCCCGTCGAAGGGCCCTTATTATCAGCCGGAGCAGCCGGAATTGCAAGGGGCTTGTCGGCCGGAACGCTGATCATGGCCGCCGATTTCACCTTGTGGCTGGTGAGGTACCCCAGGGCCAGGCTGGTGGCGAAGAACACCGCCGCCAGGATGGCCGTGCTGCGGCTGAGGAAATTGGCCGCGCCGCGGGAGCCGAAGAGACCGCCGGCGGAACCGCTGCCGAAGGCGGCGCCCATGTCGGCACCCTTGCCGTGCTGCAGCAGCACCAGGCCGATAACGCCCAGGGCCGACAACACGTTGATGATCCAAATCAAAGTTTCCATACCGCTCCAAAAAACTCAAAATTCGCCGTCAGGGCCCGACGCCCTGCCGGCATCCGTATTGACTAACGCTGAGCCGCTTGGCAGATGGCGACGAAATCCTCCACCACCAGCGACGCGCCGCCGATGAGGCCGCCGTCGATATCCGGCTGGGACAGCAGCTCCGCCGCGTTGGAGGCCTTCATGCTGCCGCCGTACTGGATCACCAGCCCGTCGGCCACGCCCTTGTCCAGGGACGCGATCTTGCCGCGAATGAAGGCATGCACCGCCTGGGCCTGCTCCGGAGTGGCGGTCTTGCCGGTGCCGATGGCCCACACCGGCTCGTAGGCCACCACGGCTTTCGCCAGGCTGGCCACGCCGCTGCGGGCGATCACCGCGTCCAGCTGGCGCCCCACCACCTGCTCGGTGATGTTGCCCTCGCGTTCCTCCAGGGTCTCGCCGACGCACAGGATGGGCGTCAACCCCGCCTTCTGGGCCGCTTCGTACTTGGCCGCCACCAGCTCGTCGCTTTCGCCGTAGAGGGAACGGCGCTCGGAATGCCCCACGATGACGTAACGGCAGCCGAAGTCCAGCAGCATGGACGCCGCCACCTCGCCGGTGTAGGCCCCCTTGTCGTGCTGGCTCAGGTTCTGCGCCCCCCAGGCCACCTTGCTGCCGGCAAGCGCCTGCTGCGCCTGGGCCAGGTAGGGGAAGGGCACGCACACCGCCGCCTGCATTCCGTTGAATCCCGCCACGCCCGCCATGACGCCTTCCAGCAGCGCCTTGTTCTGGGCGAGCCCCCCGTTCATTTTCCAGTTACCGGCTACGAGCTTGGTTCGCATGGTCGAATGGTGTCGTTAAGTGATTATTATGGAAGGGCGAATGGTACCCGTGAAGGGGCATAGGGTCAATCCCGGCGGGTCGCGCGGCTACGTGGCGCCGTAGGAACGGCGCTCGACGAAGAGGCTGTTGCCCGGCGTCCGCTTGGCCTGTTTTTTCGCCTCGGCGGCGGCGGCGGCCACCTCGCGGTGGGAATGGAAAACACCCGGTTCGATGCGCACCGCGCCGATGGCCAGGCTGGCCAAGGGATGGAAGATTTTTTGCCCACGCCGGTCCTCGGCGATATAGCCGCCCCGCTCCACGTCCTCGGCGTTGAAAAAGCGCTTCACCTCTTCCTCGAAGCCCGCCAGCACGCCGCGGCAGCGGCGTTCCCAATCCGCGCTCTGGAACAGCGCCACGAAATCGTCGCCGCCCACATGGCCGACGAAATCCCGCTCCGGGTCCGCCGACTGGACCAGGAGGCGGCCAGTGAGCTGAATGACGTCGTCGCCCCGGTTGTAGCCGTAGACGTCGTTGAAGGGCTTGAAATGATTGAGATCGGCATAGCAGGCGCAGAACGCCACGCCGGCCCGCAGCAGGGCGTCGATATGCTCGTTGATCGGCACGTTCCCCGGCAGGCCGGTGAGGGGGTTGGCGTAGCGCGCGGCGCGGATGCGCAGCTGGGTGATTTCCCGCATCAGGGCGTGGCCAGTGCCCATGCCGGCATAGCGCCCCTGGTCGGTGATGATGAAGCCGTCGGAGAGGTAGCGCTGCTCCGCTTCCACCACCAGGCTGGACAGTTCCTCGACGCTGATCCCCTTGTCCACCACCAGGGGAGAAGCATCCATGAAATGGGTGCAATGGCGTTTGCCGTAGAGGTCGCGGTGGTAGGGCCGGGCATAGCGGTCGATGAGGGCATAGCGGTTGATGAGGCCGATGGGAATGCCATCCCTCACCACCGGCACCGCCGCCAGGTGCGGGCTGGCGGCGAAAATCCCGTACACCGCCTCCATGCTCATGTCCGGCGCCACCGGCGCCACCTCGACCATCAGGCGTTCCGCGGTGGGGGCGGAAATCTCGGCCATTCCGCCTCCTCGGCCCAGCGCCTTGACGGCCTCGGCCGGCGCCACCGGGGACGGCGCGGCGCTGGGGCGGGCAATGAACGGACCGAGGGCGAAATCGACGCCCAGCTCCTTCAATACCGTCAAACAGGCCTGGGATTCAACGCCTTCCGCGATGATTTGGCATCCCGCCTCGGCGGCCAACGCCCTGATTTCGCGCAGATACTGTTGCTTGAGGGGGTCCCGATGCACGCCCTCGACGAAATGGCGGTCGATGATGCCGACATCCGCCCGCGATTCCAGCCACGAATCCGCTTTCTCCAGCCTACCCCCCAGCCCGGACACTCCGACCCGGAACCCCTTCGCGCGGTACCGCTCCACCTGGCTGGAGGCGGGCGAGGACAGTTCCAGCACCACTCGGGAGGCATCGAGACCGTTGGCGGCGGCCACGGCCGCCAAGTCGCAGGACTCCCGGCCATCCCCCATCACGCGCAAATAGAGCTTCCCGCCCAAATTGAGGCGGACGAAATTTTCCACCTGCACCTGCCAGCCCATGCACTCCAGCTCGAATTGGAAGCCAAACAGCTCCGCCACGGCATGGAGGTTGCGGGGCACATGGAGTGGACCGTTGGCAGGCGCATGCGCCGTGGCCGCATAGCCGTGGATGTCGCCGCTGCCCAAGTCCACGATGGGCTGATACAGGGCGGAAAGAAGACGGTAATCCATCACCTCCCGCAGCTGAGCGCCGAAGAGGGCGTACCGCTCCCGGAAGAGCGCGGGGGAAACGGCATCGGAAGGCGCCTGAATACACTCCCCCAGGCGAGCCAGCGGCCGCTTCCTGCCCCACCCGCCGTCGCGGACGGGCAGAAACACGCCCCCATCGCCTCGATGAGCCGCGTCTTCCAAGGTTTCGCGAAGATAGCTTTCCAGACCCTCCATCTCGCCCCCCATGCCTCGACATTGACCCGAACGAAGACTAGGCCGCCAGCGTGACAATTTAATGACGCGCTAGCCGCCGGCTCTCCCCATCGGCCCGTTCCCCTGGCTTGGCGCGGTTTGCGCGGCGTCATATTTTCTTCACCTTCCTGCCGTAGGGTTGTTCTCCCAACGTCCACCCCTCCCGCGGAGTGGAAAACGTTGCGCCGACAAAAAACTGCCGTCTCTCGAAGGCAGCCATAAAAGGAGGGCAACATGCGAATTCTGATCGCCGCGCAGAACGCCAAGAGCCGCAAGCTTCTGTCCCAGATGCTCGAACTGGACGGCCACGAAATCCTGGCAGCCGCCACCGCCGCCAAGGCCCTGGCCAGCCTGGACCGTTTCAAGCCGGAGCTGGCGCTGGTGGACGCCGCCCTCCCCGAAGACAGCTGCCACCTGGCGCGGGAAATCAAAAGGCATTACGGCAACACCTTCGTCCCCGTCATCCTGTGCGCCGGCGTCACCGACCACTTCAGCCTGTCGGCCTTCCTCGGCAGCGGCGCCGACGATTTCATCGACACCCCGTTCGACCATATCGTTCTCAAGGCCAAGATCGCCGGCTTCGAACGGGTACGGGAACTGTATCGCCAGGTGGAACGCCACCTCTCCTTCGCCGAACAGGAAATCAAGCTCGCCAAGCACATGTTCGATGCCGTCACCCGGCGCAATCCCGAGGATATCCCCTTTCTCCGCCACTGGACCCTCACCGCCGGCCATTTCTGCGGCGACCTGCTGATCTTCGAGCGCACCCCGGACGACCGGCTGCATATCCTCCTCGGGGATTTCACCGGCCACGGCTTGCCGGCGGCGGTTGGCGCCCTCCCCGCCGCCGACGTGTTCTATGCCATGACCCGAAAGGGCTTCCCCCTGGGAGAAATCGCCGCCGAAATCAACCGCAAGCTGCATCACCTTCTCCCCACCGGCAATTTCTGCGCCGCCACCCTTCTCGCCCTCAAACCCCTGGACAGCCAAATCGAGCTTTGGAACGGCGGCCTGCCCCCGGCGCTGCTCATCGACGGCCGCCACCGCATCGTCCATCAGGTTGATTCCGGCGCCTTGCCCCTGGGCATTATCGGCGAACAGGATTTCGACGCCGGCACCCGCTCTTTCCCGCTGGATGGCATCGAGCACGTCATCCTTTACAGCGACGGCCTGGTGGAAGCGCAAAACGCCAGCGGCGAGCCGTTCGGCGACCGCGGCCTGGCCGATGCGCTCAACACCCCCTGTTCCGCCTGCCACCCCTTGCAGCTGATCAAGAGCCACGTCATTGCCTTCCTCGACGGGATGGAGCCCCACGACGACATTTCTCTCCTGTCCGTCAGCCTGGAATCCTGCCGATGAACCACGATCCGCATCTGCCGCCGAACCCGGAGCTGGAGCACCTGATCGAGGACTTCACCCTTCAGGCCAGGAAGCTGCTCGCCAACGAGGCCCTGTTTTACCCCCTGGTGGAAAAGAACGCCGATGGCCTGCTGGTGGTGGCCGAACAGGGAAAAATCCTCTACGCCAATCCGGCGGCGGAAAAGCTGTTCTTCGCCAGCCGCGGCGGCCTGGCGGGAACGCATTTCGGCTATCCGCTGCTGGAGGGGGAACTGACGGAAATCGACCTCGCCCATCCCAACCGCCGCCGCGTCAACGCCGAAATGCAGTGCGTGGAAATCGAGTGGGAAGGGCGCCCCGCCTGCCTGGTTTCCCTCCGCCCCACCGGGGAGCGGCGCCAAGTCAAGGAATCCCTGCAAAAAAGCAGCGAACTGCTGCGAGCCCTGGTCAGCGCCTCTCCCCTCGCCATCCTGGCGGTGAGCGGGGATTGCCGCGTCACCCTGTGGAACCAAGCCTCCAGCCGCATTTTCGGCTGGAACGAGCACGAGGTTCTGGGGCACCCGCCTCCCGGCGGCGAGGGGCCCGCCACCCTCGGCGCCATTCTGGAGCGCGTCCTGGACGGAGAACGCCTCGCCGGAGAATTTCTCTCCCTTCCGCGCCAGGACGGCGGCACCCTCGACCTGAACGTCTGGGGAGCGCAGCTTCACAACGGCCGCAAGCACACCAGCGGCGCCATGATCGTCGCCGCCGACGTCACGGAAAAACGCCGCCTGGAAACCCACATCCGCCGTCTCGCCGGCCATGATCTCCTCACCGGCTTGGCCAACCGCAGCCGATTCCGGCAGCACCTGCAGCAGGCCGTCCTGCGCGCCCGCCATGGCGGCCATCCCTTCGCCCTGCTGCATCTCGGCATCGACCGCTTCAAGAACATCAACCATTCCCTGGGCCACGCCCAGGGCGACATCCTGCTGCAGGACATCGGCCAGCGCCTGTCCCGCGTCCTCTACGACACCGACATCCTGGCCCGCAGCGGCGGCGACGAATTTTCCGTCCTCCTGCGCGGCTTGCGCCACCCCAGCGACGGCGCCGCCGTCGCCGCCAAACTGCTGGACGCCATCGCCCCTCCCTTTCTCCTCGGCGGGCAGGAAATCAGCATCACGGCCAGCATCGGCCTCGCCTTCCATCCCCACGACGGCACCGATGCCGACGCCCTGCTGCGCAACGCCGACTCCGCCATGAACCGGGCCAAGGAACAAGGCGGCGGCGCGGCGAGCTTCTACACCGAGGACATGAACCGCCGGGCAAGCGAAATGCTGGACCTGGAAAACCGCCTGCGCCACGCCCTGGAACGGGACGAACTGCAGCTCTATTACCAGCCCCAGGTGGAATTGCGCAGCGGCCGCATCGTGGGCGTCGAGGCCCTCCTGCGCTGGCTGCCGGCGGAAGGCGGCGCCATTCCGCCCGACCGTTTCATCCCCGTCGCCGAGAAGACCGGCCTCATCATTCCCATCGGCGAATGGGCATTGCGCGCCGCCTGCGCCCAGGCTTCAGCGTGGCACCGGGAAGGCTTCTCCAGCCTGCGCATGGCGGTCAACCTGTCCGCCCGCCAGCTGCAGAAGGAAGGCCTCCTCAAGGACATCGCCGATTCCCTGGAAAACACGGGATTGCCGCCGGAGCTGCTGGAGCTGGAAATCACCGAATCGGTCCTGATGAGCGGCGACGTGGTCGCCACCCTCGACCGCCTGACGGCCATCGGCGTGGGGCTGTCGGTGGACGACTTCGGCACCGGCTACTCCGGCCTGTCCTACCTGGCCCGCCTGCCGGTGGACCGGCTGAAGATCGACCGCTCCTTCGTCCAGACCATCGGCCATTCGTCCAAGGGCGGCATCATCGCCGCCGCCGTCATCGGCCTGGCCCACAGCCTGGGCCTGGAAGCAGTGGCCGAGGGCGTGGAAACGGAAGAGCAGCTGCGCTTCCTGCGGGACCACCGCTGCGAGGAACTGCAAGGCTACCTGGCCAGCCCGCCGGTGCCCGCCGGGGAATGCGCCAAGCTCCTGGCGGCGGGAACCCTCCTGGCAGGAGCCGCCACCCCCGCCGTATGGAAGAAGCGCCAACGGAAAAAATCCGGCGCCGCCCATGCGGCGGATTGAAACCACCCCTCCAGAGGAGCACGACCATGAACCATCTCAAGCAACTGAAGAAACGCCTCCAGAACAGACCGGCCGGCCCCCACCGCGCCATCCTCCGCCACCTCGTCCAGGCCCTGTACCTGGGGGAGCCCTTGGACCTCGCCGCCCTCTATGAGCTGAACCACGAGGATTTCAAGCTCGCCCTGGCGATCCTGGGCAACTGGCGCCTGGACCGCTTCACGGAACAGAAGGAACGGCTCTGGGAACTGGCCGGGCCGGCGGCCGAGTGGTCGCCTCCCAACGTTGGCCTGCCTGGCGCCACGGCAAGCCCGCCGCCCCCGGAAATCTACTGCTGACCCGCCCCGAGGCTCCGCTCCACCAGGGCGCGGATCATCCCCTCCTCGTCGGCGGGGATGCACAGGATGGGCTTGGAACCCTGGGCGCTGAGGAGGGTTTCGTGGTCGTGGTTGGCGTGGTGGTCCAGCTCGAAGCCGAGAAAAGCCAGGGGATCGCACACCCGGGAACGGATCACCGACGAATGCTCGCCGATGCCGGCGGTGAACACCAGGGCGTCGATGCCCCCGGCCTTGGCGGCGAAGGCGCCGATGGCGCCCCGCACCTGGCGGCAGAAATAGTCCACCGCGAAGTGGGCCGCCTCGCTGGAGCTGGCGAGGAGGGCCGTCATTTCGCAATCCTCCCCTTCCGACAGGGCGATCAGACCCATGTGGTGATAAACCAGGTCGGACAGCTCATCGGTGCCGTAGCGCTTGGCCAGCTCCAGCATCACGCCGGGGTCCAGGTCGCCGCCGCGGGTCCCCATGGGAATGCCTCCCGCCGGGGTGAAGCCCATGGTGGTGTCCACCGACTTCAAATCCTCCAGCAGGCACAGGCTGGAGCCGGCGCCCAGGTGGGCCACCACCACCCGCCCATGGGCGGTGGCGCCGAGGATGCCGGGCAGGGTCCGGGCGACGTGGGCGTAATTGATGCCGTGGAAGCCGTAGCGGCGCATCCCCAGCCCGCTGGGAATCGGCAGGCGGCGCGCCTCTTCCGGCAAGGTGGCGTGGAAGGCGGTATCGAAGCAGACGAACTGGGGGACGGAGAACCGCTGCCGGCACAGCTCGACCCCCAGCAGGTTGCCCGGCATGTGCAGGGGCGCCAGGTGGCTAATGCCCCGCAACCGCGCCAGCTCGGCCTCGTCGGCCAGCCGCGCGGCGTCGGTGACCTCGCCGCCGTGGACGAAACGGTGGCCGATGGCGTCGGGAACGTCGCCAGCCAGGTCCTTCATCAGGGCATCGAAGGCCTCCCCGTGGTCATGGGGAAAACCGCGGCCGATGTGCTCGTAGCGGAAGTTGCGCCGGCTGCCATCGGCCTTGAACAGGCTCGCCTTGAGGCTGGAAGAACCGCTGTTGATGGTGAGAATGACTGCCATGGGATTTCCGTGATCAAGAAACGAGTGGGCGGGATGCGCGTTCAGCCTGCCAGGGGCGCCAGGAGCTTGTCGAAGGCCTCGGCGAAAAGGCGCACCCCCTCGGTCTGCAGTTCCTCGCCCACCTCATCGAGATCGATGCCCAGCCCCGACAGCCGCCGCTCCAGTTCGTCCGCCTCATCCATGCCCTGCTGGATGTTGGGCGAGGCATGGCCATGGTCGCGGAAAGCCGCGAGGGTGGCGTCGGGCATGGTGTTGACGGTTTCGGGGCCAATCAGCGGCTCCACATACAAGACGTCGCTGTAGTCGGGGTTCTTGGTGCCGGTACTGGCCCACAGGGGCCACTGGGGCCGCACGCCGGCCCGGGCCAAGCCGGCGAAAGCCTCGCCGTGGAACGCGTCCAGATAATGCCGATAGCAACGGCGGGCCACGGCGCCGGCGCTCTTGCCCCGCAAGGCCAGCGCGTCTCCGCCGAGGGCTTCGAGACGCTTGTCCACCAGGGTGTCCACCCGGCTCATGAAGATGCTCGCCACCGACTTGAGACGGCGCGGCTCGCCGCCGGCTTCCAGCCACCGCCGGGCGCCGCGGATATAAGCCTGGGAAACCGCCTTTTCATGGGCGAGGGAAAACATCAGCGTGGCATTGACGTTGAGGCCCTCGGCGGTCAAGCGTTCGAGGGCAAGAACGCCGGCGGGGGTGGCGGGCACTTTCACCAGCAGGTTGGGCCGGTCCACCAGCCGGCTCAGGCGGCGGGCGGCCAGAACCGTGGCTTCCTCGTCGTGGGCGAGGCGAGGGGAAACCTCCAGGCTCACGTACCCCCCGTCGCCAGCGCTGCTCTCGAACACCGGGCGCAGAACGTCGCAGGCCGCGCGGATGTCCGGAATGACCAGCGCCTCATAACGCTCTTCCGCCGACAGCGGCTGCGCCAGGAGCTTGTCCAGGTCGTCCCGGTAATAGGGGCTTTCCGCCAAGGCCTTCTGGAAAATGGCGGGATTGGAGGTGACGCCGTCGATGCCGTCCTCCTCCACCAGCTTCTGCAAGGCGCCTTCGCGCAGCAGGGTGCGCGAGAGATTGTCCAGCCAGAGGTGCTGCCCCAGGGATTTGGCGTCAAGCAAGGGATTGGTGCGCATGGGAGTCTCCTTGAATCAGGGAACGGAACCTTCGGGCCCGCGAAGAAGCATTCGCCCGTCCGTCTTTCAATAGGGCCAGGTCCAGCCGTCCGCCTCGGGCAGGTCCACCCCGTTCTCGTAGGCGTACTGGCGGCACTCGATCTGCTTGTCGCGCAGCTTCTCCTTGACGTGGGCGCCGGCCACCTTGAGTTCGGGGATGCGGTCGATGACGTCGATGGCGAGGGAGAAGCGGTCGATCTCGTTCTGGATTGCCAGCTCCAAGGGCGTATTGATGCTGCCCTTCTCCTTGTAGCCGCGGACGTGCATGTTGCCGTGATTGGCGCGGCGGTAGGCGAGGCGATGGATCAGCCAGGGGTAGCCGTGGAAGTTGAAGATCACCGGCTTGTCCACGGTGAACAGGCTGTCGAAATCACGGTCCGACAGGCCGTGGGGGTGCTCGCTGGAGGGGGTGAGCTTGTACAGGTCCACCACGTTGACGAAGCGTATCTTCAGCTCGGGGAAGTGCTCCCGCAGCAGCACCGTGGCGGCCAGGGCCTCCTTGGTGGGAATGTCGCCGGCGGAGGCCATCACCACGTCGGGCTCGCAGCCGTCGTCGTTGCTGGCCCAGTCCCAGATGCCGATGCCCTTGGTGCAGTGCTTGATGGCGGCGTCCATGTCCAGGTATTGCAGGTGCTTCTGCTTGTCGCAGACGATGACGTTGATGTAGTCGGTGCTGTTGAGGCAGTGGTCGGCCACCGTTAACAGGCAATTCACGTCCGGCGGCAGGTAGATGCGGGTGACTTCCGGGCTCTTGTTCACCACCACGTCGAGGAAACCCGGGTCCTGGTGGGTGAAGCCGTTGTGGTCCTGGCGCCAGACGGTGGAGGTGATGAGCAGGTTGAGGCTGGACACCGGCGCCCGCCAAGGAATTTTCTTCGACATGGCAAGCCACTTGGCGTGCTGGTTGAACATGGAGTCGATGACGTGGACGAAGGCTTCGTAGGTGGAGAAGAAGCCGTGGCGACCGGTAAGCAGGTAGCCTTCCAGCCAACCCTCCAGGGTGTGCTCGGAGAGCATTTCCATCACCCGGCCGTCGGGGGACAGTTCGCCGCCGTCGGCGTCCTCGGGCAGCAGGTCGGCGAGCCAGGTTTTCTTGCTCACCTCGTAGATGTTGTCCAGCTTGTTGGAACTGTTCTCGTCCGGGCCGAAGACGCGGAAGTTGCCCATGTTCTGGGCCATGATGTCCCGCAGCAGCTTGCCCAGTGGGCGGGTGTTCTCGGCGGTTTCCTTGCCCGGCCCGCGCAGGGTGGCGGCGTAGTCCCGGTAATCCGGCAGGCGCAGGGCTTTCCTCAGCAGCCCGCCGTTGGCGTTGGGGTTGGCGCTCATGCGGCGCACGCCCTTGGGAGCCAGGGCCTTGAGTTCCGGCACCAGGCGACCGTTGGCGTCGAACAGCTCCTCCGGCTTGTAGCTCCTGAGCCAGTCCTCCAGCTTCTTCAGATTCTCGGGGTTGCCGCGCACGTCGCCCATGGGCACCTGGTGGGCGCGCCAGAAGCCTTCCACCTTGTGGCCGTTGACCTCCTTCGGGCCGGTCCAGCCCTTGGGGCTGCGCAGCACGATCATCGGCCAGCGGGGGCGGGTCGGCGTGCCGGATTGACGGGCGTCGGCCTGGATGCGGCGGATTTCCAGCACGCACTGCTCCAGGGTCTCGGCCATCTTGGCGTGCATCGTCATGGGGTCGGAGCCCTCGACGAAATAGGGCGTCCAGCCGTAGCCCTTGAACAGGTTCTCCAGTTCCTCGTGGGAGACGCGGGAAAGAATCGTCGGGTTGTTGATCTTGTAGCCGTTGAGGTGAAGGATGGGCAGCACCGCGCCGTCCCGGATGGGGTTGAGGAACTTGTTGGAGTGCCAGCTGGTGGCCAGGGGCGCGGTCTCCGCTTCGCCGTCCCCCACCATCACCGTCACCAGCAGGTCCGGGTTGTCGTAAGCGGCGCCGAAGGCGTGGGAGATGGAATAGCCCAGTTCACCCCCCTCGTGAATCGAGCCCGGGGTTTCCGGGGTACAGTGGCTGCCGATGCCGCCGGGGAAAGAGAACTCCTTGAAGAACTGCTTGAGGCCTTCCTCGTCCTCCCCCTTGTTGGGGTAGATTTCGCTGTAGGTGCCTTCCAGGTACACCGGGCCCAGCACGCCGGGGGCGCCGTGGCCGGGACCGGCGAGGAAGATGGCGTTGAGGCCGTACTTGCTGATCAGCCGGTTCAGGTGCACGTAGCCGAAAGCCAGGCCGGGGCTCGACCCCCAGTGGCCCAGGAGGCGGCTCTTGACGTGCTCGGCCTTGAGGGGCTCCCGCAGCAGCGGATTGTCCCGCAGGTAGATCATGCCGGCGGCGAGGTAGTTGCAGGCGCGCCAGTAGGCATCCAGCTTGCGCAGTTCGTCAGGGGCCAATTGGGCGGGCGCGTTCACGGCAAATCTCCTTGATCCGATAAGGGTGGCGGCATTATCCCCATGCCCGGTGACAGGTTCGTGACACGGGTTCTGCCGGTGAGTTCTTATACTAGACTGTAGGCTGTAACCAACACACACAAGTAAGTCCCATGACCTCCGCCCTGAGTTCCCTCAAGACCATCAACACCCTGGCCTTCCTGCGCGGCCTGGTGGAAGCCAGCCGTTCCCTGGAAAAGCGCCCCGTGCCGCCCAAGCCCCTGGTGGCCCTGTCCCGGGACTGCGGCGCGGGCGGCGAGGAGGTGGCCGAAATCCTGTCCCAGCGCCTGGGGGTGGGCTGCTACGACAAGACGCTGCTCGACGCCATCGCCCGCAGCGCCGGCACCGACCCCTACCTGATGGGGGAGCTGGACGAGAAAGTGGCCCATTTGCGGGATGCCTGGGTGATGTCCCTGCTCACCAACCAGCCGATTCTCAACGAACACTTCCGCAATCACTTGGTGAACGTGGTGCTGGGACTGACGGGGACGGGCGGGGTCATCGTGGGCCGTGGCGCCCACCTCATCCTGGCGGGCAAGCCGATGCTGCGCCTGCGCATCGCCGGCAGTCCGGAGGCCTGCGCCAAGCGCGTCGCGGAGGCGGAGAACCTCCCCCTTGCCGAAGCCCTGGAACAGGTCCGCCGCGTCAACCACGAGCGGGCCCACTTCGTCTGGGAGCACTTCCACAGCCGTCTCAACGACCCCACCCAGTTCGACCTGGCGGTCAACACCGACCACATTCCTCCCGCCCAGGCGGCGGAACTGGCCCTGTCCGCCATGGCGGCGAAGGGCCTGAGCGTGCCCCTCAGTCCTCGCTGAGACAGGCGCCCAGCTTGCCCGGCGCCCCAGCGGGCGCATGGCGGCGGGCATGGTCTTCGATCACCTGGCGGTAGAAATCCAGCATTTTTTCCGCCAGGGCTGAAGCCGACCATTCCGCGGCGTACTGCCCTCCCAGTTCCCCCAGGAGGTTGGCGACGAAGCGGTCTTCCAGCAGGCGGGCCGCCTTGGCGGCGAAGTCCTCCTCCGTCTCGGCGATCAGCACCCCCTGGCCGTGCCGCAATACGTCCTTGGCCCCCATCTCGGCCAGGGACACCACCGGCACCCGCTGGGCCATGGCCTCCAGCAGCACCAGGCCCTGGGTTTCGGTGCGGGAGGCGAAGACGAAGACGTTCCCCGCCCGGTAGCAGTGGGGTAGTTCCCGCTTGCGGTCCAGATAGCCGACGAAGCGCACGTTGCCGGCGATGCCCAGTTCGGCGGCCTGGCGCTTGAGGCTATGGAGCGCCGGCCCTTCGCCGGCGACCAGCAGCAGCAGGTCGGGAAAGCGCGGCTTGAGCAGGGCCGCCACCCTGAGCAGGAAGCCGATATTCTTCTCGAAGGCCACCCGGCCGATGTACACCAGCACCGGCTGCTCGGGGCCGATGCCGTACTGGGCGCGGAAGGCCTCGCCGTCGCCGAGCTCGAAGCTCTCCGCTTCCAGGCCCGTGGGGATCACCTCCGCCGGGACGCGGATGCCGTATTCCCGCAGGCGCCGCAGCATCTCGCCCGAAGGCACCACCAGGCTGTCCAGGCCGTTGCACTGGTGGCTGGAAAAGCGCCGCGCCAGGAAACGCATCAGCGGCTTGGGCAGGAAGGGCACGTAGTAGTAGAGATACTCCTCGAAAAAGGTGTGGTAGGTCTCCACCCGGGGCACGCCCAGCTCCTTCGCCAAGCGAACGCCGAGGTAGTGGGCGACGAAGGGGGTGTGGATATGGACTAGGTCGAACTTCATTGCCCGCAGCCAGGGGAGCAAGGCCCTCACCGGCGCCGCCTTCATCATCCGGTCTTCCGGGTCCAGGGGCAGGTAGCGGGAAGGGATGCGGTGGATGTTGCGCTCGTCGGCGGTGGTCTTGCCGTAGTCCGGCGCGATCAGGTGCACCTCGTGGCCCTGGGCCTCGAACTCCCGGCGGAAGGTGGCGATGGAGGTGGAGACGCCGTTCACCCGGGGAAAATAGACGTCGGAAATCATCAGAATCTTCATGCCCGCCACCTTACTTCACCGCCGGCAGCGCGCCCAGGTAGCCCACGCCGCCGCGCTGGTCCACCTGGCCGCGCAGCTTGACCCTCACCTCGTCGGGATATTTCTCCAGGTCCTTGGCGGCGCCAGGATGCTGTATGTTGGCCATGACGTAGGCGAAACCGTTAAGATTCTCCGCCACCTGGAGACCGGTCCACTCCGCCCCGATTGGCGCGGAGGCGAGGCGGGTGAGGCGGCCGTCGCCCACCCGGTAGGCCCAGAGGAAGTTGTTCAGGTGGTTGCCGCTGTCCTCGCCGATAAACAGGGTATCCAGGGCGGCGGAATATTTGATGTTGTCCGGGTTGGCCACCTTGTCGGTGTCGCACTTGTCGTACTTGCCATAGGCGGTCTGGTCGGCGGGCTTTTTCGCCCCCATGATCAGGGCCTTCATGGATACCGCCACCCAGTCGCTGTCCATGGCCCGCCCCTCGCTGTCCTTCACCCCGCCCCGCAAATCGGACTGATAGACGGCGCCGCACGCCAGGACCTTGGGATCGCCGGCAAGGCGGATATCGTCGCGGGGGCGTTCGCCGTTCTTGCCTTCCACCATCCCCCCCTCGATATAGGAAATGGCGGTGTAAAGTTTTTTCCCCTTGGCGTTATGGGTCTGCCCTTCCATCTTGGTGAACTCGGTGGTGGCGCCGAGATAGGCGGCGTAACGGCGGGTTTCCAGGAAGGCGGCGGCCTGCTCCATGCCGGGCTTGAGCTTCAGGTATTCGAGGACGGCCTTGCCGCCGGTACCGGCATAGGCGTAAACGGGGCGAAAGCCTTCCGCGGGCCGGTCGGCGCTTTCGAAGATGTCGGAGAAACGGATGCCGCCGCGGACCAGGCGCGACACGTCCTCATCCGTGGCGTGGCCCAGGCGAATCCATGTCAGGTCGGCGGCCCCGCCCTCATCGGCGGCGGTCTGGCGCCATTGGGCGGCGTAGAGCGTGCCGGCGGAAAGATCGGCACGGCGGTTGGCCACGAAGAGGAACAGGCCCACGTCCTTGCCATCGTCGCCGATATAGGCGGTGCGCCCGTCGGGAAGAATGTCGGCCAGCTCGAAGGACAGCCGGCCCATGGCGTAATGCTTGGCGACTTGGGTCTTGCCCTCCTTGCCCACCTTCACCTCGACCGGGTGGCCGTAAGCGTAGGGATTGGCGCCCCCCTCCGCCGCCGTCTTGCCCGGCGTGCCGAGGTAGAGGTTCATCGCCTCCAGGGGCCTGGCCTCGAAATGCTTGGCGTCCGGCTCGTATTCCTCGCCGCCGAGATGGGTGTTCCAGGCGGTGAGGGTGCCGGCGCAGGGAATCCACAGTCCGCCCACGGCGGCCATGTCGATATTGCCCAGGGCGGCGGCGCTCAGCCGGCCGGTTTTCCGGTCCTGGCCGATGGCCGTCAGATTCATCGCCATGGGCAATTGGGCATAAAGGTCCACCGGCGGCTTGGCGGGGTCCAGGTTGGGGGCCTCGGTGTGGTATTCGAAATGAGTCACCAGGAACAACCGGTTCTCCCCCGCCTTGCCCGCCTTGGCGCCGGGAACGGCCAGGAGGGAATTGGCGTCCGGAGACCAAGCGTCGAAGGGCCCGCGGGCCGCGTCCCCCGCCTTGTTCGGCGCCGACGCCAGGATGGCCTGGCCGTTGCGGTCCACCACCCGTCCGACACGGGCTCCGCCGACCGTTTCGCCGGACCGGTACAGGCTGTGGTAATGCAGGGGAAAGGAAGCCCGGCTTCCGTCCCGGCGGATGACCGTCGCCCAGGAACGGGTGTAGGCCTGGGTCATTTCCCGGTCCGTCGCGGGCGCCGGCGTCAGGCTGAATTCCACTTCCTTGACCATTCCGCCTGCCTCGGCGCCCAGGGACAGCGAAGACAGGGCGGCAAGGACGGCAAGGCGCAGGACGGTCTGTTTCATGGCGTGGCTCCTAATGTGTGGACCAGTTAAATCGGCGCATCCTAGCCCGGCCACATGACGAAAAAATGACGTCCGGCGGGTAACCGAAACTTCACCACGCCGTAACCGGATTGTCATGCCGCCTGCTTATCTTTGGCGGCGTCATGTGAAGGCAATAACACGGAGAACGCCCATGCTGATTGAACAACAACAGACCGGCCTGAAGCAGAAACCCCATCTTTTCGTTACCCTCGCCCAGTCCGAAGCGGAGGTGCGGGAAGCCCAGCGCCTGCGCTACAAGGTCTTCGCCGAGGAAATGGGCGCCCGCCTGGAGAGCGCCGACACCGGCCTGGACAAGGACATTTTCGACCCCTACTGCGACCACCTGCTGGTACGGGACGGCGCCACCAACGAAGTGGTGGGCACCTACCGCATCCTCACGCCTTCCCAGGCGAAAAAGATCGGCGGCTACTATTCCCAGCAGGAATTCGACCTCACCCGCCTGCTGCATCTCTCCGACAGCATGGTGGAGGTGGGCCGCTCCTGCGTCCATCCCGACCACCGCAACGGCGCCACCATCGCCCTGCTGTGGGGCGGGCTGGCGAAATACATGCAGACCTACAACTTCGAGTACATGATGGGCTGCGCCAGCGTCGGCATGGCCGACGGCGGCCATCTCGCCGCCAGCCTGTACCACCAGCTGAAGGACAAGCATCTCAGCCCCATCGAGTGGCGCGTCTTTCCCCGCTGCGCCCTGCCCATGGACCACCTGCGCCAGGACCTGGACGCCCCGGTGCCGCCCCTGGTGAAGGGTTACCTCCGGGCCGGCTCCTACATTTGCGGCGAGCCCGCCTGGGACCCCGACTTCAACACCGCCGACCTGTTGATCTTCCTCCCCATGGCCCGGGTCAACGACCGCTACGCCCGCCATTTCCTCGGCAAATAGATTTCCTTCCACCACTGTTCGGGAAGCCTTGGGCTTCCCTTTTTTATTTGTAAAGGGTCATGACTAGAACAGAAGGTTAATCGAGATGCTAACCTTATGTTATGTCGCTAAAAAACAGGTACGTTAATCGTTCAAAAATTTCTGAGGCCAAATTCCGGGAATTGGTCCGCTATTTTGCG
>JAJZVC010000030.1 GCA_021845865.1 Pseudomonadota bacterium
TGTCTCACCGCCTCAGATTTGAACTCCGGGCTGAATTTCCTGCGTAATGCCATTTGCACCATCTCTCACGTTTCCTTCTATCTTAACAAGCTTGATAAAAGTGTCCGTGGAATTGGGGGAAACCCACAGCTGGCCTGCTTGCGTAAGGCGGTGATCGATGCTTTCTTAGTGAATTTCACCAGTTCAGTATCTCCTGAATCTAATTTTTTCCTTTCCATAATTGCCAGAGCTATGGCATCAGTTGAAAGAGCGGACTCCGATGTTCTGAGCACTTCCAAAACCAATCGAGCGCATTCTCCTGATTTAAAATAGGCATTCCGTTTGCGAAATTGTTTTGTCCGAATAGCCCTCAGATCGCAGTCCGGGTCAAATAGTTTAATGGTGGCATCCAAATGTTGGAGGTCTACGGCCATTCGCTTTACTTCTTTCATGTAATGTTCGATCAATCCAGCCAATTCGGAACGTTTTGCAATCAGTCCGGACATCACATGAGGTTTGGTGCTATCCAAGTTCGGTTGGAAGATAAGGCAGTGCTGAGTGCCGATGGTGGGACTATGAAGCGTGTTCGCCGCGATGTGAACAAAAGATTCTTGCGCCATTATTAAACTCTCATAAGATACATTCATAGAGAGTTTAACGATAACTGCTACGTGCCCTTGGCGCAGGTGCTACCTAATGCCGTTGTTAAGCTCCTTACCTAACTCCTTAGCTCGACTAGCGGCATATTGATTAGCGATATACCCTTCAAGCGTTTCGTTCGTTACTACGCCCAGTGCCAAATTTGCATAGGGATCACCCTTCTGCTTGAGATAGCTCCAATATCCATAGCGATCCCCGCTGTCACGAAATCCCTTTAATACTTGGAAATCATTTGAATTCAGAGGCATATTTTTCCCCTATCATTTTGATTGAATAAATGACTGCAAAAGTTGTTCGGTTTTTGTTTGTATCTCGCGCCAATTTTTGAGATATTTGCGCCGGTAATTGACTTCCACCTCTGCATTCAAAGGCGGATAGTTGAAGTATTGGCTGCATTGCGGTGAATAATGAGAAGAGGGATCATCCTCTTGATCGCGTATCGCCTCAGCTGTACATCGAATAAACACCTGCATTTGGCCTTGGGGGTCGCGCTGGAAATAAAAATCAACTGGCGTGGAATCATTTAGCCGCTCCCCATGAGTTGCTAAATCAATGCCCTCACGCTGCAAGCCGAACTTGGCTTGCAGCGGCATCATTAAGTAGCGTCCCCCAAGCTGATTTGCATCTCGAAGGCTCTGAAAATGTATTTCAAGCAGCTTAGAACGACGTTCTAGAGGCGCACGAGCATAGGCCGCCACTGAAATCAGAAGGAGTCTTCCTCCACCAAGCGCCATATACTCTTGAGCATTTTTTTTCGTCCTCGGTGGCAAGTCAGGCCACAGAGTTTCAATTGACAAATAAGTCTCGTAACCCCCTTGAGGAGATGGGTAACCCGGTCCCAAAATAGTTTTCATCACCACACCTCCCAAGGATCGATATCCACCGGGAATGCGTAGGGTAACTAGGTCATCCGGCGTCTCTAGCGCCCACTTCACCACCGCATCGGGAATTTCATGCGCACTAGAAGCCGTTTGACTGCATGCAGTTAACGCGGCGCAGCTCAAAACCAGGGCTAGCCAAGCAGTAGATATTCTCCGCAGAACCCCAAGGGTATGTTTCACTTTAGTTTTCATGCTGTTTCTCTCAAATCCACTCCCAACAGCCGGTTTTCCCGCATGCGACAACAAAATGTTGCCATTTCGTTCGAGCAATCCGCATACCTCTGGTCATGCTGAATCTTCCATGCTTAGTTCAAGCTGCAACAGATGCCTGTGGCCGTTCAGCATGGGCTTTGAGCGCCATGGAGAAATTCGATCCACAACACCCGAAGCCGAAGTGCGTCATGAACTTGTTAAACCTCGCCATATCGATGCCCACGCTCATGTTGATGGAGAACTCATCCACCTTGCGGTTTTGGGCCCATTGCCGGAAGGTCAGGAGTAGTTTCACTGCAGCAGGAATAATAGGGGACAGACCACGGTTTCACCCTCTGGAATCTGTAGCAAAACCGTGGTCTGTCCCCTATTGTTCATTTGCGGTTTCACCCTCTGGAATCTGTAGCAAAACCGTGGTCTGTCCCCTATTGTTCATTAAACTTGCGCCGGGATATCAAGCCCCAGCGCCGAAGGCATTACGCAAATAGGGAAGAACACGATGGCACAGAACGACACCGCCAAAAACGGCAACGGGGGCAACCTCGGCTTCGAAGCTGACCTTTTCAAGACCGCCGACAAGCTGCGCGGAAACATGGAGCCAAGCGACTACGAGCACGTCGCGCTCGGACTCATCTTCCTGAAGTACATCTCCGACGCCTTCGAGGCCAAGTGACGGCCTTAGCCTCTTCAATGGTGCGAAATTTCATCATAGGCGGGCTCCAAGAAGCCTAACGTAATTTAGCCCTCATACCGCCACCGGCGCCTTAATCGCCGGATGCGGGTCATACCCCTCCAACACAAAATCCTCGAACTTGAAGCCGAAGATATCCTTCACCGCTGGATTGATCTTCATCGTCGGCAACGCCCGCGGCTCGCGGCTCAACTGCAGGGCCGCCTGCTCCATGTGGTTGGCGTAGATGTGGGCGTCGCCCAGGGTGTGGACGAAGTCGCCGGGCTGAAGGCCGCACACCTGGGCCATCATCATGGTCAGCAGGGCGTAGCTGGCGATGTTGAAGGGCACGCCGAGGAAAATGTCAGCGCTGCGCTGGTAGAGCTGGCAGGAGAGCTTGCCGTCGGCGACGTAGAACTGGAAGAAGGCGTGGCAGGGGGGCAGGGCCATGTTGTCGATTTCGGCCACGTTCCAGGCGGAGACGATGAGGCGGCGGGAATCGGGGGTGCGCTTGATCTGGTCCACTACCTGGGAAATTTGATCAATGTGCCTGCCGTCGGGGGTGGGCCAGGAGCGCCACTGGTAGCCGTAGACGGGGCCCAGGTTGCCGTTTTCGTCCGCCCATTCGTCCCAGATGGTGACGCCGTTGTCCTTGAGGTACTGGATGTTGGTGTCGCCCTGGAGGAACCACAGCAGCTCGTGGATGATGGAGCGCAGGTGGGCTTTCTTGGTGGTGACGAGGGGAAAGCCGTCGGACAGGTTGAAGCGCATCTGGTAGCCGAACACGCTGGTGGTGCCGGTGCCGGTGCGGTCGCTTTTCTGGTGGCCGTGCTCCAGCACGTGGCGCATCAGGTCGAGGTATTGGCGCATGGTTTGGATTCTCGCGGGATGGGTTCGGGGGGATTCTATCAGCTTGTTTCGAGCGGCTGCCAGGCGCCGTTCACCAGGCCGTGGAGGGGGCGGTAGTTGGTCTTGTAGGACATCTTGCGGGTTTCGGCGATCCAGTAGCCGAGGTAGAGGTAGGGCAGTTCCAGCTCCCGGCACAGGCCGATTTGCCACAGGACGTTGTAGACGCCGTAGCCGGCCTGGGGTTGGGCGGGGTCGAAGAAGGTGTAGACGGCGGAGAGGCCCTGGCGCACCCGGTCCACTAGGCTCACCATGCGCAGCTCGCCGTCCGCGCGGAATTCGGCGAGGAAGCTGTCCACGCTGCTTTGCAGCAGGAATTGGCTGTACTGCTCCCGGTCGTCCTGGTCCATGCCGCCGCCGGCGTGGCGCGAGACCTGGTAGCGGCGGTAGAGGTCGTAGTGTTCGTCGTGGAATCCCAGTTCCAGGATGTCCGTCGTCAGGTGGCGGTTGCGTTCCCAGGTGCGGCGCTGGGAGCGGTTGGGGACGAATTCGTCCACCGGAATGCGCACCGGCACGCAGGCCTTGCAGGCGTCGCAGTGGGGGCGGTAGGTGTGGTAGCCGCTGCGGCGGAAGCCCATGTTGATGAGCTCGCTGTACACGGCGCCGTCGATGGCCTCGGTGGGGGCCGCCACCAGGGAACGGGCCTGCCGCTCCGTCAGATAGCTGCACGGGTAGGGCGGCGTGAGGAAAAACTGGATGCGGCCCAGGGGCAAGTCACGCAAGGAGGTCATGGTCGAGGGTCCAGGCGCCGGGGGATGAGGGATAGTTTACCAATTCCGCGAGGCGGGCGAGGAATTCGGCGCGGGGAATTTCCCGGGCGCCGAGGGAGGCGAGGTGGGCGGTCTTCATCTGGCAGTCGATCAGGCCGAAGCCCTTGCGTTCCAGTTGCCGCACCAGGTGGACGAAGGCGATCTTCGAGGCGTCGCTGACGCGGGTGAACATGGATTCGCCGTAGAACATCCGCCCCAGGGCCACGCCGTAGAGGCCTCCCGCCAGCTCGCCGCCGATCCAGGTTTCCGCCGAGTGGGCCAGGCCCAGGTCGTGGAGGCGGCAGTAGGCGTCGATGATGGCGGGGACGATCCAGGTGCCGGGCTGGCCGTCCCGGGGTTCGGCGCAGGCTTCCATGACCTGGCGGAAGGCGGTGTCGAGGCGCACTTCGTAGCCGCCCTTCTTCAAGGTCTTGCCCAGGGAGCGGGAAATCTTCAGTTCCGCCGGGAACAGCGCCATGCGCGGGTCGGGGCTCCACCACAGGATGGGCTCGCCGTCGCCGAACCAGGGAAAGATTCCGCGGGAGTAGGCATCCACCAGCCGGCCCGGCGAGAGGTCGCCCCCCGCGGCGAGAAGGCCGTTGGGTTCTTCCAGGGCCTGTTCCACCGGGGGAAAGGGCGAGTCGTGGGCGAGCCAGGTGAGCATGACGTCAGGATAGCGGATACGGCGGTTAAGTTTAAGTCTTGGCCGTTCCTATTCCATGCGGCTGTGCTAGGATGGTATTCACAAAAATTCGTTTGAATTTGGCCGGTGGCATAAATTCGGGGCATGGCGCTGTGATCAAGAAAATCGCTCTTCATCAACTCAAGCCGGGCATGTTCGTCCATGACCTGAACTGCAGCACGGTCATCCATCCGCTTTTTCTCACTCGATTCAAGGTCAGCGGCGAGGAGGCGATCGACAAGATCGCCGAGCTGGGAGTGCGGGAGCTCTATATCGACACCACCCGCGGCGGGGATGTCCCCGATTCGCCCGGCCTGGAGGAAGTCCAGGCCCAGTTGGAGGAGGAACTGCTCGCCCTGGCCGAGGAGCATCGCTATGCCCCCTCCGTCCACGAGCCTTCGGCGGAGGAGGCGGCCAGCGCCCTGGAGACGTTCCGCGAGGCCAACGGCTTCATCCAGCAGGTGATGGGAGAGGTGCGCCTGGGGCGGCAGCGGGAGCTGGAAACCCTGGAGGCGGCGGTGGGAGAGCTGGCCGACACTCTTCTCAGCCATGCCCCCACCCTGGGCCACTTGTCGCGGCTGAAATTCCAGGACGATTACACCTTCCGCCATTCCGTCGGCGTGGGCGTGCAGATGGCCGGTTTTTGCCGCTTTCTCCACGTGGGCCATGAGCTTTCCCGCCAGGCGGCCATTGGCGCCCTGCTCCACGACGTGGGCAAGATGCGCATCCCCCTGGAAGTGCTCAACAAGCCCGGACGCCTGACGGAGGCGGAATTCGGCGAAATGAAGAACCATGTCCTTTACGGCGAGGAACTGCTGGCGGATGTCTCCTGGGTGCCGCCCATCGCCCGCCAGGTGCTGGCGCAGCACCACGAGCGTTACGACGGTTCCGGCTATCCCCGCCGCCTGGCGGGGGAGGGCATTTCCCAGTTCGGCCAGATGGCGGCCATCATCGACGTCTACGACGCCATCACCTCGGCCCGGGTGTACCACGAGCCCCTGCAGCCGGTGGAGGCCATCCGCAAGCTGCAGGAGTGGGGCAAGTTCCATTTCAACGAGGAACTGGTGCGCCATTTCATCCGCATGGTGGGTGTTTACCCCGACGGCACGCTGGTGCGGCTGGAGAGCGGCCGGCTGGGGGTCGTGGTGGCGCAGAACCCGAAAAACATGCTGCTGCCCCGGGTACGGGTGGTTTTCGACAGCCGCCGGGGCCATGCCGTGGAGCCCTACGAGGTGGACCTTGCCGCGCCCGAGGGGGAGGGCGGCGCGGACGCTCTCGTGGGCTGGGAGTCGCCGGAGAAGTGGGGAATAGCGGTGGCGCCCTTGCTGCCGGCCGTTGCCGGGGGCTGAGGGCCGCTCAACCGTTGCAGTCGAGGAGCAGCAGGGTCATGTCGTCGAAGGCGTGGCGGCTGCCGAGATGTTCCGTCACGGCGGCCTGGACGGTGGCTAGGCGCCCGGCGGGAGGGGCAGCCAGGAGGGTGGCGACGAGCCGCTCCGCGCCGAAGCTTTCTCCCTGTTCGTTTTCCGCTTCCGCCAGGCCGTCGGAATGGACCATGAACTGTCCGCCCGACTCCTGCCACTGGTAAACCTCGGTCCGGGCGGCGAAGGTCCGGTCGAGAATGCCCAGGGGCAGGTTGACCGACTTGAAGGCATGGACCACCTGGCCCTCCTGGCTGATCAGCAGGGCGGGGGGAATGCCGCCGTTCCAGATTTCGATCACGCGGTTGTGGGGGTCGATGGCGGCCAGCAGGGCGGCCACGTAGCGGTCGGCGGGGGACTGCTCCTTCACCGCCCAGTTCATTTCCTCCACGATCAGGGAGATGGGCAGGCCCTTGCCGGCCATGCTGTAGAAGATGTGGTTGATGGGCAGCAGGTTGAGGGCCGCCGGCAGGCCGTGGCCGGTGGAGTCGGCGAGCATGAGGTAGAAGCGGTCGTTGCGGGCGCGGTAGGTGGCCACCAGGTCGCCGCTGACTACCTCGGTGGGCTGCAGCCAGTAGTGGAGATGGGGGTCCTTGAGGTTCTCCGGCCGCATCATGCGCTGCATCAGTTCCGCCACCAGGTAGCGCTCCTCCTCCGCCGCTTCGTGGTAGGCCTCCAGCATGGCCTTGTTGGCGGCGAGCTGGCGGGCCTGGAGAACCGGCTCGGCGCCCTTGGCGAGGGCCTCCATGAGTTTTTCCAGGTCGATGGGCTTGAGCACGTAGCCATCGATGCCGAGGTTGATGGCCTGGTGCAGGTACTGGATGTCGTTGAAGGCGGTGGTGAAGATCACCGGCACGGCCCGGTTCTTTTCCTTGATGTCCGCCGCCAGCTTCAGGCCGTCCTTGACCGGCATCATGATGTCGCTGACCACGATATCCGGGCGGTGGGCCGCGAACAGTTCCCAGGCTTCCTGGCCGTTCTGGGCCACCAGCAGCGTGCCGACCCGGGGGGTAAGGAAATGGACCAGCTCCTCGCGGATGTTCGGGTCGTCCTCGGCGTACAGCAGCGTCAGCTGTTTCAGGTGTTCGTTGGGCATGGCGGACTGTTCCCAGGCTCGGTGGACGGATACTGAAGGGGGAGGGCGATGCGGAATTCCGTCCCCTCGGCGGTATTGGCGAAACTGATGCGGCCGCCCATGTGCTGTTCCAGGATGGTCTTCACCATGTACAGGCCGATGCCGGTGCCGCTGGCCTTGGTGGTGAAGTAGGGGTCGAAAATCTTTTCCTGGACGTCCGGCGGAATTCCGCCGGCGTTGTCCTCAACGGTAACGACGGCTTCCTCGGGGGTGGCGCTGACGCGGATGGCGATGCGGCCGTAGAGGCTGTTTTTTTCCAGCAGGGCATCCTTGGCGTTGCTGATCAGGTTGAGGATGATCTGGGCGAATTCGTTGGGATGGCCCAGGACGATGATTTCCTCCGGCCCGTCCAGGGTGGCGGCGATGTTGTGGTTGCGGAAACCGGCCTCCATCAGGCTCAGGGCCTCGCGGATGGACTGCACCAGGTTGTAGTGGTTGACGGCGCGGCTGGGGCGGAAGAAGTTGCGGAAATCGTCGATGGTGGTGGACATCTGCTGGATCATGGCCCGGGCCTTGGTGGCATAGGCCTGCATGGCCTGAGCGTCCAGGGCGCCCTCCTGGTAATCCAGCAGCATGTTCTGCACCACCAGGCCGAGGGCGTTGAGGGGCTGGCGCCACTGGTGGGCGATGTTGCCGATCATCTCCCCCATGGCGGCCTGGCGGCTTTGCTGGATGAGCAGGCGCTCCTGCTCCAGGCTCCTGGCCGTCTGTTCCCCGACGCGCTGTTCGAGGGTTTCGTTGAGCTGGCGCAGCTCGTCCTCGGCGTGCTTGAGGCGGTCGATGTCGAGGAGAATCCAGATATGGCCCTTCTCCGGCGCGGCGGGGTCGAGGAAGGAGCCGCGCAAATGGCACCAGAAGGCGCTGCCGCCGCGGCGTTTCAGCCTCAGCTCGTGTTCGCGGATATTGCCGTCGAGGAGGGAGAAGGGAGAGTCGCTCGGGGGTATGTCGCCGGCGGGGGTGAAGAGCCGGGACGGCTGCGCCTGAATTTCCTCGAGAGAGTAGCCGAACATGGCCAGGAGGGGGCGGTTGACCCACACGAAGCGGCGCTCCCGAACCAGGGTGATACCCACCTGGGCGTTGTCGAGGACGGTCTGCAGCTCGTTCAGGGTATCGTGGAGCTGCTCCCTGATCCGTTTGGCTTCGGTGATGTCGCTGTAGGAGCCGAGAACGCCGATGACTTCGCCGTCCGCGTCGCGGATGGGCAGCTTGTTGGTCAGGACATGGCGCTGCCCCTGGCCGGTAACCTCGGTGAGCTCCTCGTAGTCCAACTTGGCGGTTTCGCTGGCCATCACGGCCTGATCGTCGGCGCGGTAGGCGTCGGCCAGCTCGGCGGGATAAAAATCGAAATCGTTTTTGCCTTCCAGAACAGAACCGTCGCGCAGACCGAGGTCCTCCAGGAAAGCCCGGTTGCCGCCCTGGTAGACCGAATCGCGGTCTTTCCAGAAGATGCGCTGGGGCACGTGGTCCAGCACCAGCTGCAGCATTTGCTGGGTGTCGAAGAGGCGGGCGACGGCGAGCTTCTGCTCGGTGATGTCGCGCACGCTGGAACGGTGGCCGAGATGGCGTCCCGCCGAATCGTAGATGTTCTGCCACGCCACCGCGCCCCAGCGCACCGCGCCGTCCTTGCGGATGAAGCGGAACTCCAGCGGGATGTTCTCGTGCTGGCCGGTCACGGTGCGGCGGAAGTGTTCCATGACGATTGCCATGTCCTCCGGGTGTATCAATTCCAGAGGATAGTTGGCCATGGCGTAGCATTCCTCCGGCGTGTAGCCGGTGAAGCGCTCCACCGCGGGGTTGACCCAGCGCAGCCGGCCCTGGGGGTCGACCCAGTTTTCCCAGTTGTAGGTGTAGTTGGCGATGGCGCGGAAGCGCTCCTCGCTTTCGTGGAGGGATTTTTCCGCCACCAGCCGCTGGCGCTGCTGGTCGAGGGTGGTCAGGGCGAAAGAGAGGTTGGCGGCGACTTCGTTCAGCAAGGCGGACTGGCGGTCGTCGAAAAAATCCGCTTCGCCGGCATACGCGGAGAGGATGCCGATGATTTCTCCATCGCGGCGCAGGGGAAAGGACGCCGAGGCGCGGATGCCGGCTTTTTGGGCCTTTTCGTGCCAGGGGGCGGCATGGGGGTCGGTGGAAAGGTCGTTGCAGAGATAGGGCCGTCCTTCCCGGATCGCCGCGCAGGTAGGCTCTTGGGCGTCTGGGGAGGACGGTTCGAGGCGGATGTGCAGGTGCTTGACGTACGTCCGCGCCGCCCCCCAGGAGGCGGCCGGCTTGACGAAATTGTTTGCCTTGTCCGCCAGGCCTATCCAGGAGCCTTTGAAATGCGTGGTTTCGACCAGGGTTTGCGTGACGTCGCGAAACAGGGTGGCTTCGTCGAGGCAGTGGACGATGATCTGGTTGATCCGGCTGAGGGTGGCGTGGTGGCGCGACAGGACCACGAGGTTTTGCTCCAGCTCCTTGCGCCGGGTAATGTCGCGCAGGGCGGCGACGTGGGCGGGCGCGCCATGAAAGGCTATCGTCTTGGCGAAGATTTCCGCCGTGAATTCGGAGCCGTCCTTGCGCCGGCACCTGACCTCGTAGGGGGTGCCGCGTTTTTGCCTGAGGGCGGCGCGCACCCGGTTTTGATCTTTCGGGGCGATCAGGTCCAGCAGGGGCATCCGCGCCAGTTCCTCCTCGGCATGGCCGAACAGGTTCGCCAGGGCCGGGTTGGCGTCGAGGATGCGCTTGCCGTCGTGAACCAGAATGCCTTCCTCGGAGACGTCCGCGAGGCGGTGGAAGCGTTCCTCGCTTTCCTTCAGGGCGAGTTCCGCCTGCTTGCGCTCGGTGATGTCGATCATCAGGCCGCGGATCCGGCGCGGCGCGCCATCGTCGCCGAGGATGATCCGAACGGGGTCGTCGAACCACATTTCACGGCCGTTCTTGGCGATCATGCGGTATTCGAAGCGGTGGTCCCGGCCAGCCAGGGTGGCGGTCATGCAGAAATTCACCGCCCAGGCCCGGTCATCGGGATGCAGGTGGTCGGCCCAGAAATTGTCGCGGCGCCATTCTTCCAGGGGATAGCCCAGGATGGCCTCCGCCTGGGGCGAAACGTAGGTGAAGCGGAAGGTGGCGGGGTCGGCCTCGTAGGCGATGAGCTGGGCGTCTTCCACCAGGGAGCGGAATTTCTCCTCGCTTTCCCGCAGGGAGGCCTCGATCCGTTTCTGCTCGCTGATGTCGTCCTCGACGGCGATGAAATGGGTGATCTGGTTCTTCTCGTCCATCAGGGGGGAGAGGGTGGCCACTTGCCAGACCAGGGAGCCGTCCTTGCGCCGGTTGAGGAATTCGCCGTGCCAGCAGTTGCCGGACCAAAGCGCCTTCCACATGGCGCGGTAGGTTTCTTCCGCCGTGTGGCCGGACTTGAGCAGGCTGGGGTCGCGGCCAAGGACCTCCTCGGCGGAATAGCCGTACACGGCGCTGAACTGCGGGCTGACGTAGGTGATGGCGCCGCGGGTGTCGGTGATGAGGATGGTGTTGGGGCTTTGCTCCACCGCCTGCTTGAACTGCCGCAGGCTGTGTTCCGCCTCCTTCTTCGCGGTGATGTCCTGGTAACTGATGAGCAGCCCCTTGGCGCGGCCCTCGGCATCGAAGAGGGGCACCTTGGTGAGGTCGAGCCAGGCGCTTTGGCCGTTGGCGGCGGTGGGAACGGTTTCGTGCACATGGGGGACGCCGCTGCGGAGGATCGCCATGTCCTGGTGGTGCAGCAGGTTGGCGACAGCCGCGTCCGGATGCAGGTCGAAGTCCGTCTTGCCGATGATTTCCCCCGGGCGGGCCAAGCCCAGGGCGGCGGCGCCCGCCCGGTTGCAGCCCTGGAATACCCCGTTTTCGTCCTTCCAGAACAGATGCTGCGGAAGCTGGTCCAGCAGTTCCTGGGCAATGGGGTCCCCGATGCGGAGGGGGGGGGCGGCATCCGCTGGCGGGGCGTCATGCCGCCGCAGGGCGGTAATGTCCTGCCAGTAGCCGGCGAGAAAGGCGTCCTCTTCAATCTGGGGGCGGCGGTCCGGTTCGTCGCGAATCCAGCGGTAGTTGCCCTGCCCGTCCCGCAGCCGGTATTCCGTGGCGGCGCGGCCAATATTGTCCATGAGGGAGGGCGCGCCCAGCAGGCGCACGCGGTCGCCGGGATGGAGGCAGGCGGCCCAAAAGGCCTCATTTTCCTCGAAGGATTCCCTGGCATGGCCGAGAAGAGCGAGCACGCTCGGGCTGAGGTAAGCGAAGGGAAGCCCCTCTTCCTTGCGGCGCAGGTAGAACGCCAGGGGGGCGCCGGCGAAGCAGGCGTCCAGGGTTTTCCGCGAGGGGCGTTGATATCCGTTCTTTTTTTGCATGCCGACCGATCTGCACTCGACAAGGGGGAAAAAGACTGCGAGCCCCGCCGAGGAGCCCGCCCTCAATCTTTATAGATGGGCGCGGCGGTTTGCGCCAGGGAATCAAACCAGGGGCGGGAAACGGATTTCCACCAGCAGGCCCTGGCCCGAGGAGGCTGTTTTCAGGTCCAGTTCGGCATCGTGGCTCTGGGCGATTTCCTTGACGATGGCGAGCCCCAGGCCGCAGCCGTCGTCGGCGCCCTCGCCGAGGCGGTAGAAGCGTTCCAGGACGTTGGCCCGCTCTTCCTCGGGGATGCCGGGGCCATTGTCCTCCACTTGGAGCACGGACAGCTTGCCGCGGACGAAGGTGTGAACGGTGACCTGGCTGCCGCGAGGGGTGTAGAGGAGCGCGTTGTCCAGCAGGTTGGCCAGCAGCTCCCGCAGCAGGAGCGCGTCGCCGAGGACGGGAGCATCCTGCAATTCGAAGCCGAGGTCGATGTCGCGCTTGATGGCGCGGTTGACCCATTCCTCCGCCAGCGCCCTGGCCTCGTCCGCCAGGTTGAGGGGACGATGGGTGTCTGGGCGCAATCCGCTGGGCTCGGCCTTGGCCAGGGCCAGCAGCTGCTGGGTGAGGTGGGAGGCGCGGACGGCGGCGGTGTGCAGTTGTTCCAGGGTGTGGCGCAGTTCCGGCGGGGCGGGCTGCTGCAAGGCCAATTCCGCCTGGGATTGCAGGCCCGCGAGGGGGGTGCGCAACTGGTGGGCGGCATTGGCGATGAAGCGCTTCTGGGCATTCATCGCCTGCCGCAGGTGTTCCAGCAGGTTATTGAGGGCATGCACCACGGGGCGCACTTCGGTGGGGGTTTCCTCTTCCGGCAGGGCGTAGAGCCGCTGGTGGGAGCGGTGGGCGATTTCCTCGCGCAGACGCTCCAAGGGGGCCAGGCCACGCGCCACGCCCAGCCAGACCAGCCCCACCGCGGCCAGGGCCAGGAGGATTTCGGGGATCACCATGCCGAGCAGTATCTCGCGCATCATGTTGTTGCGCTTCACCAGGGTTTCCGCCACCTCCACCAGGATGGTCCCCTGGACGGTGGAGAGACGGACGGCGGCGACCCGAATCGGCATGCCCTGGTAATCGCTGTCGAAGGTGAGGCGGCCTTCCTTCTCCTTCAGGTTTTCCGGCGGCAGCGGCAGGCCCCGGTGGCCGGCGATGTATTCCCCCACGGGGCCGAGGACCAGGTAATAGACCCGGTCGTACTTGTCGGTGAGCAGGATGCGCTGGGCGTCGGGGGGCAGGCTGAGGGTGAGGATGCCCCGGTCGATGACGATCTGGTTGGCCAGCGCCAGGGTGGAGTTCTGCAGGGCCCGGTCGTAGGCGGTGTCGGCGGCGTCAAGGGCGATGAAGTGGGCGGTGAGGGCGCCGCCCAGCAGCATCACCAGCAGGGTGGGGGCCAGCCAGGAGAGCAGCAGCCGGCGCAGGCTGCGCTCAGGACTCATCCGCCTTTTCGAGCAGGTAGCCGAGGCCGCGCACGGTGCGGATGGCGATGCCCGCCGGTTCCAGCTTGGCCCGCAGGCGGTGGACGTACACTTCCACCGCGTTGAGGGTGATTTCCTTCTCCCAGCCGCACAGGGCCTGGAGAATCTGCTCCTTGCTGACGATGCGGCCGCTGCGCAGGAGCAGCAGCTCCAGCAGGTTGAATTCCCGCGCCGGCAACTCCAGGGGGCGGCCGAGGAGGGTGACGCGGCGCCCGGCGGTGTCCACCTCCAGGGGGCCGTGGCTCAGGATCGAGCTCATGCCCGACTGGCCGCGCCGGATCAAGGCACGGATGCGGGCTTCCAGCTCAGGAAAGGCGAAAGGCTTGACCAGGTAATCGTCCGCCCCCAGGTCCAGGCCCTTGACCCGGTCCTCCAGGGCGTCCCGGGCGGTGAGGATCAGCACCGGCACGGTTTGGCTCCGCTTGCGCAGGCGGTTCAATACCTCGATGCCGTCGATGCCCGGCAGGCCGATGTCCAGCACGGCCAGGTCGTAATTTTCCCGGGACAAGGAGGCGTCCGCGTCGGTGCCCTTGGCCACCCGGTCCACGGCGTAGCCGGAACGGCGGAGGGAGCGGCTGAGTCCGTCGGCGAGCACGTCGTCGTCTTCGGCGATTAGAATGCGCATGTCAGCGTGTCGTAAGTTTTGGTGTCTAGAATGTTCGGCCTTTTAAGGCGAGCGGTTCGTTTCCCATGGTTGAAGTTCCCCGCGCCGCCTTGGCTTGCGCGACAACTATAGCGGCATTTTCACGCCTTTGCGAGCCGACTTTCCGCCGATACTCCCAGCCTTTTCTGCGCCAGGTGGCGTGGTGGAGGGGGCGGTGGGCCGCCTTGGGTTCCATGCGGATGAAGGCCCTGAGGGCGGAATGGGCTAGAATCAGCATTTTCGCTAATACAAAAAATTCTGGGAGGATGCGACCCATGGGGATGTTCCGCACCAAGACCACTGCCCCCGATGAACTGCACGAGACGGGCCTCAAGCGTTGCCTGTCGGCCTTCGACCTGACCTTGCTGGGCATCGGCGCCATCATCGGCACCGGCATTTTCGTCCTCACCGGCATCGCCGCCGCTACCCAGTCCGGGCCGGCGGTGGTCCTGTCCTTCGTGGTGGCGGGCTTCGCCTGCGCTTTCGCCGCCCTGGCCTACGCCGAGCTGGCCTCCGCCGTGGGCGGGTGCGGCAGCGCCTACGGCTACAGCTACGTGGCCTTCGGCGAAATCGTCGCCTGGATCATCGGCTGGGACCTGATCCTCGAATACGCCGTCTCGGTGGCGGCGGTGGCCAACGGCTGGGCGGGCTACTTCGACAACGCCATGAAGGCCATGGGCTTCGAGTTGCCGGACTTGCTGACCAAGGCGCCGGAGGCGGGGGGGCTGATCAACTTGCCCGCCGCCGCCATCATCCTGGTGCTGATGGGGCTCCTCATCCTCGGCGTGCGGGAATCGGCCCGCACCAACACCGCCATGGTTTTTGTCAAATTGCTGACCATCGCGGTTTTCGTCGGCGTGGCGATGTTCAACGTCAACCCCGAACACTGGCAGCCCTTCATGCCCTTCGGCTGGTTCGACCATGCCCCGGACGGCAAGCCGGTGGGGGTACTGGCGGGGGCGTCCATCGTGTTCTTCGCCTACGTGGGCTTCGACGCCGTCTCCACCGCCACCGAGGAGGCCAGGAATCCCCAGCGGGACGTGCCCATCGGCATCATCGCCTCCCTCGTGTTCTGCACCCTCGTCTACATCCTGGTGTCCGGACTGCTTACCGGCATCGTGCCCTACACCGAGCTCAACGTGGCGTCCCCGGTGGCCCACGCCCTGCAGCTGCTGGGCTACAACTGGGCTTCCGCCCTGGTGGCGACGGGGGTCATCGCCGGGCTGACCACGGTGATGCTGGTGCTTTACTACGGCCTGACCCGCATCATTTTCGCCATGTCCCGGGACGGGCTGCTGTCGCCCCTGTTTTCCAAGGTCAGCCCCAAGACCCATACCCCCGTGCGGGTGATCGTGGTGTGCGGCGTGCTGATGTCCCTGCTGGCGGGTCTGATTCCCCTCGGCGAATTGGCGGAGCTGGTGAACATCGGCACCCTGGCGGCCTTCGTCCTGGTGTGCTTCGGCGTGGTGGTGCTGCGCATTCGCCAGCCCCATCTGCACCGTCCGTTCAAGAATCCCCTCAATCCGGTGTTTCCGATTCTCGGCATGCTGTCCTGCGGCGCGCTGATGGCCTTCCTGCCGGCCATCACTTGGCTGCGTTTCGTGGTCTGGCTGCTGATCGGGATCATCATCTACTTCGCTTACTCCTACCGCCACAGCAAGCTGGCGGGGAAAGCCGCCTGAGTGGGGGTTGAACGCCCCAAGGAGCGCCCATGGCATTTGTAGCTAACTTCCGTCAGATTCTGCTGGGCAAGCCCCGGGACCCCCTCAGTCCCGACACCCGCCATCACATTGCCATGGTGGCCTTCCTGGCTTGGGTGGGGCTGGGGGCGGACGGTTTGTCCTCCTCCTGCTACGGTCCGGAAGAGGCCTTCCTCGCCCTCGGCAGCCACAACCACCTGGGCCTGTACTTGGCCATCGCGACGGCGTTCACCGTGTTCGTCATCGCCCTGGCCTACAACCAGGTGATCGAGCTGTTCCCGTCCGGGGGAGGCGGTTATAAGGTGGCGACCCAGTTGCTGGGGCCCCATGCCGGCCTGGTCTCCGGCGCGGCGCTGATCGTGGATTACACCCTGACCATCGCCATTTCCGTGGCCAGCGGAACAGACGCTTTTTTCAGTCTCTTGCCCAAGCATTTTCTCGTTTACAAGCTGGAAACCGAGATTGCCCTGGTGGTGCTGCTGCTCTATCTCAACATGCGCGGCATGAAGGAATCAATCAAGGTGCTGCTGCCGGTGTTTCTCGGCTTCGCCTTCACCCATGCTTTTCTGATCGTTTACGGCATCCTGGCCCACGGGGAGCGCCTGCCCGGCATGGTGATGGATACCGTGACGGAGACGGTGAATTTCACCCAGCAGATGGGATGGGTGTTCGTCGCCGCCCTGTTCCTCAAGGCCTACTCCCTGGGGGGCGGCACCTATACCGGCATCGAGGCGGTGTCCAACAACGTCCAGACCCTGGCGGAACCGAGGGTGAAAACCGGCAAGTGGACCATGTTCTACATGGCCCTGTCCCTGTCCTTCACCGCCGGCGGCATCATTCTCCTCTATCTGCTGTGGGACGCGCGTCCCGTGGACGGGCAGACCCTCAACGCGGTGGTGTTCTCCAACATCATGCACGACTGGAACAATCGCCACAGCATGCTGGTGCTGACCCTGGCCTTCGAGGCGGGCTTGCTGCTGGTGGCCGCCAATACGGGCTTCCTCGGCGGGCCGTCGGTGCTGGCCAACATGGCGGTGGACAGCTGGATGCCCAACCGCTTCCGCCATTTGTCCAGCCGCCTGGTGACCCAGAACGGCATTCTGCTCTTCGGCCTGGCGGCGATGCTGATCCTGCTCTGGAGCCGGGGCGACGTTTCCCTCCTGGTGGTGCTGTACAGCATCAACGTGTTCCTGACGTTCTCCCTGGCCATGCTGGGACTATGCAAGCACTGGTGGCAGAACCGGAAGATCGAGACGCAGTGGTGGTGGCGCCTGCTGTTGTCCTCCTGGGGCCTGGCCATTACCGCGGGCATCCTGGCCGTGACGGTGGTGGAGAAGTTCACCGAGGGCGGCTGGATGACCCTACTGATCACCAGCCTGGTGGTGGGCGTGTGCCTGGTGATACGGCGCCATTACGACAACGTGTCGCGGCAGTTGAAGGCGGTGGACCAGCTTTTCGCCATGCCGACCACGGGCCAGATTCGGGCCGTGTCCCACCTCGATCCGGCCCAGCCGACGGCGGTGTTCGTGGTGGGCCGCAGCCGTGGCGTGGGCATGCACGCCCTGTTGTGGGTGATGCGCCTCTTCCCCGGCCATTTCAAGAATTTCGTCTTCATCTCGGTGGGGGTGGTGGATGCCCGCAACTTCGGCGGCGACGGCTCCATCAAAACCATGCAGCACAGCGTGGACGAGACCCTGACCTACTTCCTCAACTACTGCCATCACCATGGCCTGGCGGCCACCTGCTTCTACGATTACGGCACCGACCCGGTGGAGAAGCTGCAGGAGGTTGCCGAGAAAGTCGCGGCGCAGTTTCCCAACTGCATCTTTTTCTCCAGCAAGCTGATTTTCGTCCACGACAACTGGCTTTCCCGGCTGCTGCACAACGACACCGCCCTGGCCCTGCAGCGCCGTCTGCACCTGATGGGGATGCAGATGGTGATTTTGCCGATGAAGCTGTAGCGGGGAGAGGGAGCTTCCTTGCGCATTCCTCGCGGGCATACTCCTCTTGCCTACCTGATGGCCCTGGGGGCCTGCCTGCTGACCATGGGGGTGGCGCTTCCCTTGCGTCACTGGCTGGACCTGGCCAATATCGTGATGCTGTTCCTGTTCTGCGTCTTCCTGGTGGCGGTCCGGCTTGGCCGGGGGCCGGCGGTCGTGGCGGCGGTGGTGAGCGTGTTCCTGTTCGACTATGTGTTCGTTCCCCCTCATCTGGAACTGATTCCCGCCGACGGCCAGCATCTGCTGACCTTGATGGTGATGCTGGTGGTCGCCCTGGTGACGGCACAGCTGACCACCGGGCTGCGGCAACAGGCTTCCCTGGCGCGAAGCCGCGAGTTGGGGGCCAGGCGCCTCTACCAGCTGGCGCGGGACTTGGCCGGGGTGGTGTCCCGCTGGGGAGTCCAGGAGGCCCTGGATGCCTTCCTGGCGGAGACCGGCCACCGGGCGGTGCTATATCTGGTGGACGAGGAGGGGGAGGTACCGGTTTCCGGCAGGGAGGCCCTGGATGAGCTGATTCGCGAAGCGGTTCGGCGGGGCGAGCCGGTGGAAGGCGAACCCTTCGGTCCGGCTCTCTTTCTTCCCCTGAGGGCCGCGGCGCGGACGGGAGGCGTGATGGTGGTGACGGCGGCCAGCGAAGGGTCCGATCCGAGAAAGGAAAAAGAGCTTTTCATGACCGTGGCCTCCCTCGCGGCCATCGCCGTCGAGCGTCTGCACTACGGCGAGATGGTGCAGAAGAGCCAGGTCCAGGTGGAATCGGAGAAGCTGCGCTCTTCCCTCCTTTCCGCCCTGTCCCATGACCTGAGGACCCCCTTGACGGCCCTGGTGGGGCTGGCCGATTCCTTGTCCCTGGCCGGCGAACCGGCGGGCGCCGCCACCCATGAGGCCGCCCTGGCCATCCGCAACCAGGCCAGGGCGATGAACAACCAGTTGAGCAATCTGCTCGACATGGCCCGCCTGCAGTCGGGCAAGGTGGTCCTCCACAAGGAGTGGCAGCTGTTCGACGACGTGATCAGCTCCAGCCTGCGCCTCCTCAAGCTCAGCCAGTCCAGCCACCCGGTGCGGATACGGCTGGACGAGGAGCTGCCCCTGGTGGAGTTCGACGCCGTGCTGATGGAGCGGGTAGTGTGGAATCTGCTGGAGAATGCGGACAAATACTCGCCGGAGGGCACGCCCATCGAGGTGAGCGCCTACGTGGACGGCGGCTGGGCCTGCCTCCTGGTGTGCGACCGGGGCCCCGGCTTTCCTCCGGGCCGGAGCGACGAGGTGTTCGGCCTCTTCGTCCGGGGCAGCGCCGAATCCGCCAAGCCCGGCGTGGGGCTCGGGTTGTCCATTTGCCGCACCATCGTCGAGGCCCATGGCGGGACCATCCGCGCCGAGAACCGGCCTGAGGGGGGCGCCTGCGTCATGGTCCGCCTGCCCCTCGGTTCGCCGCCGATGATCGAAGAGGAAGAGGATACTGACGGAGGCAGCCTGTGAACGCGGAAATCACGGTATTGCTGATCGAGGACGAGCCCCAGATTCGCCGTGTGGTGCGCGCCGTCCTGGAAGGGGAGGGATATCGCGTGTTCGAGGCCGAGTCGGGGCAGCGGGGCCTGATCGAGGCCGGTGCCCGCAAGCCCGACCTGCTCATCGTGGACCTCGGCCTGCCCGACATGGAGGGGGTGGAACTGGTGCGGGAGCTGCGCAGCTGGTCGGAAGCGCCGATCCTCATCCTCTCCGCGCGGGTGGAGGAGGAGGACAAGATCGTCGCCCTCGACAGCGGCGCCGACGACTACCTCACCAAGCCTTTCGGCGTGGGGGAACTGCTGGCCCGCGCCCGGGCCCTGACGCGCCGCCGCCTGCGGACGCAGGAGAACGGCCACCGCGTCGCTTTCGGCGAGGTGGAAATCGATTTTTCCCGCCGCAGCGTCAGCCGCAACGGCGAGCCGGTCCACCTCACCACCCTCGAATACCGTCTGCTGTGCGTCCTGGCAGCCAATCCCGGCAAGGTCATGACCCACCGCCACCTGATGCGGGAGGTGTGGGGGCCGGCCTATTCCGAGAGCAGCCATTACCTGCGCATTTACGTCAGCCGCCTGCGCCAGAAACTGGAACGGAACCCCGCCGAGCCCGAGCATTTCATCACCGAGACCGGCGTGGGCTACCGCTTCGAAGTCTGATTTTTCCCGTTTACACTTTTTTTACACTCCCGCCTTTCATCTTTACGACCTTTTTTCAGCCTTTTCCCTAATCTGGCCCCATTCCATTTAACCCTACAGGAGTGAGTGCCATGGCGATGAAAATCGACGATACCCAATGCACCAACTGCGCCATGTGCGAGCCCGTGTGCCCCACCGAGGCGGTCAAGGAGAAGGGCGGCGTGTTCTTCATCGACCCCGAGACCTGCACCGAATGCGAGGGCGAGGCCGACGGCCCCCAGTGCGTCGATGCCTGCCCGGTGGACGATTGCATCGTTCTCAAGTAAAGGAGCCGCGTCATGCACAGCGTCGTTTGCATCAAGCAGGTGCCGGACAGCGCCCAGATCCGGGTGCACCCGGTGACCAATACCATCATGCGCCAGGGGGTGCCGGCCATCATCAACCCCTACGACCTGTTCGCCCTGGAAGAGGCCCTGCGCCTCAAGGACCGCTTCGGCGGCAAGGTGACGGTGATCACCATGGGGCCGCCCCAGGCCGAAGTGGCCCTGCGCAAGGCCCTCTCCTTCGGCGCCGATGACGCCATCCTGGTGACCGACAAGTCCTTCGCCGGCGCCGACACCCTGGCCACCAGCTACGCCCTGGCCGCCACCATCCGCCAGATCGCCAAGGAAAGCCCGGTGGACATGGTGTTCACCGGCAAGCAGACCATCGACGGCGACACCGCCCAGGTGGGCCCCGGCATCGCCAAGCGCATGGACCTGCAGCTGCTGACCTACGTCTCCCGCATCGTTTCCGTCGATCAGGATAAACGCGAGATCGTGGTGGAACGCCGCGCCGAGGGCGGCGTGCAGGTGCTCAAGACCAGTCTGCCCTGCCTCATCACCATGCTGGAGGGGTCCAACCAGATGCGCTTCGGCACCATGCCCGACATGTTCCGCGCCGCCCGCTACGAAATGAAGTTCTGGGACAAGACCGCCGCCGGCATCGAGGACGTGACCAAGATCGGCCTCAAGGGCTCCCCCACGGTGGTGAACAAGGTGTTCACCCCCAGCCCCCGTTCCGAGAAGGCGGAAATGATCGCCGTCGAGGGCGGCAGTCCCGCCGACGTGGCGGTGGCGCTGCTGGCGAAGATGGCGGCGCGTTTCCCCCTGGTTGAAAAAGAACTCGCCAAGCGCGCGTAGGAGAAAGCCATGAGCGAAGAAACCCAAGTCAAGAAAAAACGCAAGATCGTCCTCGACGAGCGCCTGCTGGCCTACAAGGGCGTGTGGGTGTTCATCGAACACGAACGGGGCCAGGTGCATCCCGTTTCCTGGGAACTGCTGGGCGAAGGCCGCAAGCTGGCCGACATGCTGGGCGTGGAACTGGCCGGCGTGGTCCTGGCCGCCCCCGGCGAGGAAGCCAAGCGTTTCTGCGAGGAGGCCTATCAATACGGCGCCGACCTCTGCTACCTGATGCAGAGCGAGGTGCTGGCGGACTACCGCAACGATCCCTTCACCCAGGGCCTGACCGAACTGGTCAATGCCTATCAGCCGGAAATCCTGCTGCTGGGGGCCACCACCCAGGGCCGGGACCTGGCGGGCAGCGTCGCCACCACCCTGCAGACCGGCCTCACCGCCGACTGCACCGGCCTGACCATCGATCCGGACAACCGCAGCCTGCTGTCCACCCGCCCGACCTTCGGCGGCAGCCTGCTGTGCACTATCGTCACCCTCAACTACCGTCCCCAGATGGCCACCGTGCGCCCCCGGGTGATGGCCATGCCGGAGAAGGTGCCCGGCCGCGTCGGACGCATCGTCGAGCATCCCCTGGCGATGGCCGAGGACGACATCGTCACCAAGGTGCTGGAATTCATCGCCGACGATAGCCGCGACAAGCCGCAGCTGCCTTTCGCCGACATCATCGTCGCCGGCGGCAGGGGCCTGGGCAAGCCGGAGAATTTCCAGCTGGTGCGGGACCTAGCCGAGGCGCTGGGCGCCGAAGTGGGCGCTTCCCGCCCCGTGGTGCAAGCCGGCTGGGTGGAACTGGACCGGCAGGTGGGCCAGTCCGGCAAGACGGTGCGGCCCAAGCTCTATATCGCCGCCGGCATCTCCGGCGCCATCCAGCACCGGGTGGGCATGGAGGGGGCGGACTGCATCATCGCCATCAACAACGACCCCAACGCGCCGATTTTCGACTTCGCCCACTATGGCATCGTCGGCGACGCCATGACCATCCTGCCGGCCCTCACCGAGGCCTTCCGGCAGAAGCTGGCGACCCTGAAACAAGCAGGCTGAGGGAGATTAGCCATGGAAAAATTTGACGTCATCGTCGTCGGCGCCGGTCCTTCCGGCAACGCCGCCGCCTACACCCTGGCCAAGGCCGGCCTGTCCGTGCTGCAGCTCGAGCGCGGCGAGGCGGCCGGCTCCAAGAACGTGCAGGGGGCGATTCTCTATTCCGACGCCCTGGAAAAGGTAATCCCCAATTTCCGCGACGACGCTCCCCTGGAGCGCCACATCATCGAGCAGCGGATGTGGGTGCTGGACGACGAGTCCTTCATCGGCACCCATTTCCGTTCCGACGACTTCAACAAGCCGCCCTACAACCGCTACACCATCATCCGCGCCAAGTTCGACAAATGGTTCTCGAAAAAGGTGCAGGAGGCGGGCGCCCTGATCATCAGCGAAACCACCGTCAAGGAACTGCTGCGGGACAAGAGCGGCAAGGTTGTCGGCGTCGAGACCGACCGGGCCGACGGCAAGGTCTACGCCGACGTGGTGATCATGGCCGACGGGGTGAACTCCACCCTGGCCCGCAAGGCGGGCTTCCGCCCCGAGCTGGACCCGAAGCACGTGGCCCTGGCGGTGAAGGAAATCCACTTCATGCCCCGGGAAACCGTGGAGCAGCGCTTCAACATCAAGGACGACGAGGGCGTGGTGATCGAGATGCTGGGCAAGATCACCCAGGGCATGATGGGTACCGGCTTCCTCTACACCAACAGCGATTCCATCAGTATCGGCGTGGGCTGCATGCTGTCCGACTTCATGGAGCAGAAGCTCACCCCCTATGACCTGCTGGAACAGATGAAGCGCCATCCCTCCATCCAGCCCCTGATCCAGGGCGGCGAGATGAAGGAATACACCGCCCACCTCATTCCCGAGGGCGGCTACCACGCCATTCCGCGGGTCTATGGCGACGGCTGGATGATCGTCGGCGACTCGGGCATGTTCGTCAACGCGGTCCACCGGGAAGGCTCCAACCTGGCCATGACCACCGGCCGCATGGCGGCGGAGACCATCATCGAGCTGCACCGGGCGGGCAAGCCCATGTCCGAGGCCAACCTGGCCCTGTACAAGGAGCGCCTGGACGACAGCTTCGTGATGAAGGACCTGAAGAAGTACAAGGACATGCCGGACATCTTCCATTCCAACAACCAGTTCTTCACCACCTATCCGGAACTGCTGAGCCGCTCCGCCTACACCATGCTCAAGGTGGACGGGGTGGACAAGCTGACCAAGGAGAAGGAAATTTTCGCCAGCTTCAAGGAAAGGCGCAGCCTTTTCGGCCTGCTGGGTGACGCGTTCAAGCTGTGGAGGGCCTTCCGATGAGAACCGTGAAAGTCGAAGAGAAGCTGTTCCAGAACCGCTATCTGGTGGATGCGGACAACCCCCACATCCGCCTCAAGGATCCGGAACTGTGCGAGAAGACGTGCGCCACCAAGCAGTGCACCGTGTGCTGCCCGGCGGGGTGCTACACCCTGGAGGGGCAGAAGGTGGTGCTGATCACCGATGGCTGCCTGGAGTGCGGCACCTGCCGCATCATCTGCACCACCTACCGCAACGTGGACTGGGAATATCCCCGGGGCGGCTACGGCATCCAGTTCAAGTTCGGCTAGGCGAAACATCCCGGAAGTAAGGAATACGTCAGCAAAGGGGCGTACCATTCAGGGCGTCGGCGCGGAGAGCCTCCGCGCTGGCGCCTTTTCAATTCAGGAGGTTCATACCTTGGAAAGCAGCGACGGTAGTAGTAGCCCTGCCTTCCTGCGGTAATCCCCAGCCGGTTTCCACCGCCCGGGATGCTCCGCAGGCTGGCAGCCTAGGAAAATTCCGGGCGGGAAAACGTTTCCCCGCCTTTCGTAGCACTTGGCCCGTGGCCGACCGCCGCGGGTGAAAGAGGGGATCACCATGATAATCAATCTGACGCAGTTCCACCGTTTCTTCGCGGCGTTTTTTCCGCGCGCCGTCCAAGGGGGCGCCGCGGGTGCCGTTCATCCCAGCGGCGGGCGGCTGCTGGAAGCGTCCCGCCGCGATGGGGCCGCCCTGCTGGAAGAGCTGGGCTCGTCCCTCGACGGCCTGCTGGACCGGGAGGCCGAGGAGCGCCTGGAGCGCCACGGCCCCAACACGGTCGCCCACGAAGCCCGCAAGAGCGCCCTGCGCCGCCTGTCGGACCATTTCTTCACCAACCCGATCAACGTCCTGCTTACCGGCCTGGCGGCCATTTCCCTGATCATGGGGGACGGCGAGGCCGCGGCGATCATCGGCCTGATGGTGTTGCTGTCCGTTCTTCTCTCCTTCATCCAGGAAACCCGCTCCAGCAATGCGGCGGAGAGGCTGCGGGCGATGGTGAGCACCACCGCCACGGTGGTGCGCAAGGACAAGGTGCTGGGGGTGGACGAGGAGGTGATCCGCCTGTTCGAGGTGAACCTGCGCCGCAAGGGACCGGAGCGCAAGGAAATTCCCCTGGCGGAACTGGTGCCGGGGGATATCGTGCACCTGTCCGCCGGCGACATGGTACCGGCGGACGTGCGCATCCTGTCGGCCAAGGACCTGTTCGTCAACCAGGCTTCCCTCACCGGGGAGGCGATGCCGGTGGAGAAGTTCGCCGGCCAGGCCAGCAGCGGCAGCGTGCTGGAACTGCCCAATATCGCCTTCATGGGCACCAACGTGGTGAGCGGCACGGCCACGGCGGTGGTGGTGCTGACCGGTTCGGCCACCTATTTCGGCTCCGTGGCGGCGGCGGTGTCCGGCCAGCGCCCCCTGACCAACTTCGACAGGGGCGTGAAGCGCTTCGCCTGGCTGATGATCCGCTTCATGGCGGTGATGGTGCCCCTGGTTTTTCTCATCAACGGTTTTTCCAAGGGCAACTGGATCGAGGCGCTGCTCTTCGCCCTGGCGGTGGCGGTGGGGCTGGCGCCGGAGATGCTGCCCATGATCGTCACCATCAACCTGGCCAAGGGCGCCATCGCCATGGCGCGCAAGAAGGTGATCGTCAAGCGGCTCAACGCCATTCAGAACTTCGGCGCCATGGACGTGCTGTGCACCGACAAGACCGGCACCCTCACCCAGGACAAGATTTTTCTCGAGCGCCACGTGGACATCAACGGCGAGGAGAGCGAGCGGGTGCTGGATTTCGCCTACCTCAACAGCTATTACCAGACCGGCCTGAAGAACCTCCTCGACGTGGCGGTGCTGGAGCACGGCGAGCTGCACGACGCCCTGCGCGTGGACACGGTTTACCGCAAGGTGGACGAAATTCCCTTTGATTTCCGCCGCCGCCGCATGTCCGTGGTGGTGGAGAAGGAGCAGGAGCGCCATGTGCTGGTGTGCAAGGGGGCGGTGGAAGAGGTGTTCAGCGTCTGCGGCCGCGCCGAGAGCGAGGAAGGGCATATCGAGCTGATACCCGAGCACCTGGAGCAGCTGCGCCAGGTGACCCGGGAGCTCAACGAGGACGGTTTCCGCGTCATCGCGGTGGCCTACCGGGAGTTCGACCCCCGCCATGGGCCCTACAGCCTGGCCGACGAGGCTGATCTCATCCTGGTGGGCTACATCGCCTTCCTCGATCCGCCCAAGGACAGCGCCGCGGACGCCATCGCCGTGTTGCGGGAGCACGGCGTGGCGGTGAAGGTGCTCACCGGCGACAACGACATCGTCACCGCCAAGGTCTGCCGCGAAGTGGGGCTGGACGTGGCCCATGTCGTGCTGGGCAGCGAGCTGGAGCCCCTGGACGACGCGGCGCTGGCCGAGGTGGCGGAGAAGGCCACGGTCTTCGCCAAGCTGTCGCCGGAACAGAAGGCCCGGGTGATCTCGGCCCTGCAGCGCAAGGGCCATGCCGTCGGCTTCCTCGGCGACGGCATCAACGACGGCCCGGCCCTGCGGGTGGCGGACGTGGGCATTTCGGTGGACACGGCGGTGGACATCGCCAAGGAGTCGGCCGACATCATCCTCCTGGAAAAGAGCCTGATGGTGCTGGAGGAAGGAGTGCTGGAAGGACGGCGGGTGTTCGGCAACATCATCAAGTACATCCGCATGGGCGCCAGCTCCAACTTCGGCAACATGTTCAGCGTCCTGGGGGCCAGCGCCTTCCTGCCCTTCCTGCCCATGGCGCCGGTGCAGGTGCTGGTGAACAACCTGTTCTACGATTTTTCCCAGACCGCCGTGGCCACCGACCACGTGGACGACGAGTACGTGAGCGCGCCGCGCCAGTGGGATATCGGCAGCATCGCCCGCTTCATGCTGTTCATCGGGCCCATCAGCTCGATCTTCGACTACGCCACCTACTTCACCCTGCTCTACGCCTTCGACGGCTGGCACCAGCCCCACCTGTTCCAGACGGGCTGGTTCGTGGAGTCCCTCCTGTCCCAGACCCTGGTCGTGCACGTCCTGCGCACCGGCAAGCTGCCCTGGGTGCAGAGCCGGGCGAGCCTGCCGCTGACCTTGACGACGGCCGCCATCTGCGCCGGCGGGGCCTGGCTGCCGTTCTCGCCCTTCGGCCGGGCCCTGGGGTTCGTGCCCCTTCCCGGCGGCTACTGGCTGGCGCTGGCGGTGATTCTCGCCGCCTATCTGATGCTCACCCAGGGGGTGAAGCAGTGGCTGGTGCGGCGCTACGGCCTGGGGTGAGGTGGAGCGGGGCTATTTGGCGCGAATGCGGTTTGGCCCGACCCACTCATCCCAGCTGTTGCTGTAACCGTCGTAGTGGATCTTGTATTTGCCGTTTTTTGTTTCCAGCACGCTGGCCGGGTACCAGGAGCCTTTCCACTTCACCTCCACCGCATCGCCGACGCCGAAGGCGGCTGTGGACGCGCCGGCCTCCTTGACCCGGATGCGGTCCTGGCCCACCCACTCGTCCCATTCGCTGCCGTAACCGGTGTAGCGGATGAAGCATCGGCTTTGGTCATCGTTGACCTTGGTGACCGTGGCCGGGTACCAGGTGCCTTTCCACAGCACGTCCGCTTTGTCGCCCACCGAACAGACGGCGGCGTGGGCAATGCCCTGGCTCAACCAGGCCAGCAGGCCGGCGGCAAGCAGTTTACGCAGTTTCATGGGGTCCTCCCTGATGTTGGCGGTCCTTCCAGCGTAGGAAAGGGAAGCTGAAAATCAAGGACGGGACAAGCGTCAGTCCTGGCGGTAGATATCGCTGAAGAACACCACCTTGCCGTTGACCACGTCCGCCAGCCAGTAGACGAAGTACACCGGCACCGGGGCGATGGTTTCGGTGCGGGTGCCCTTCTTGCGGATGGCGGCTTCGATGTCCTCCACCGTGCCTCCCGTCAGCCAGGCCGCCAGCTCCCGGTATTTTTCCACCCGCACGCAGCCGGAGGAGAAGGCGCGGTTTTCCCGCCGGAACAGGCTTTGCTGGTTGGTGTCGTGGAGGTAGACGCTGAAGGAGTTCTCCAGCTCGAATTTGAGCCGGCCCAAGGCGTTGTTGTCGCCCGGGGGCTGGTAGAAGCGGTAGCCGTTGCGCAGGAGGTCCGCCTCGGTAAGATTGGCCGGGGCCACCGCCCGCCCCTTGGCGTCCAGCACCAGCAGGCCGTGGTCCTCCAGGTAGGCCGGGTCCACTTTCTTTTCCTTCAGGATGTCCTCCTTGACGATGGTGGGGGGGGGCACCCAGGGCGGGTTGTACTTGATTCCCACCAGTTCGGAGCGCATCAGCGGCGTGGGGCGCTGCGGGCGGCCGACGATGACGCGGCTTTCCAGGATTTGCCGGTCGGCGTCGTAGACGTGGAGGGTAAAGGCGGGGATGTTCACCACCAGGTAGGGGCTGTTGCCTTCCGCCGCCTCGATTTCTTCCATTTTCGGCAACTGGGCGCGGAGGATGCGGATGCGCTCGGCCTCGGAAAGGTTGAGGTTGAAGCGGGTCTGGCGGTCGACGATGCCGTCCGGCGCGAGGCCGCTGTCGTCCTGGAAACGCTCTACCGCGTGCTGCAGCCGGGTGTCGAACGCGCCGGTCGGTTCGATTTCGTAGCCCAGTTCCCGCAGCCGGTCGCGCAGCTGCTGGACGCGGGGGCCGGAGGAACCCTTGCGCAGCGGGGGGCCGTTTTCGACCCGGGTCGCTGGCGCGGCGGATTCGGGGGCGTCCGCCAGGAGCTGGTCCAGCTTCTGGCGCAGGATGGCGCTGTCGCCGGCCAGGGCGTCAACAGTGCACAGGGCGAGCAGGAGGGCTGTCAGGAGAAGGGATTTCATGTTTTTCTGCCGTTTTTGAGGATTCTAGCAGGGGTACAATGAACGGATGAAAAAGATGACGAAAGCCTTGCTCGCCCTCCTTTTCGCCGCGATGGCAGGGCATGGCCCCTCGGCCTTGGCGGCGGAAGCGATCGGCAGGCCGGCCAATGGCTGCATCGTCGGCGCCGAGGCGTTGCCCTTGGCGGGCGAGGGATTCCAGGTGGTTCATCCCGCCCGCCAGCGCTACTATGCCCATCCCGCCTTGCTGCGCGTGATCCGCGAACTGGGCATGGATGCCGTGGAAAAGGGCTGGGGAGTATTGCTGGTCGGCGACCTGTCCCAGGCCAGGGGCGGTCCCATGGCCTACGGCCACGGCAGCCACCAGAACGGCCTGGATGCGGATGTGTTTTTTTATCTGCCGGAGCGTTTCTTGCCGGAAAGCGAACTAGAAAACCCGCCGCTGGCGGAAGAGGTCGCTCCGGACGGCAAGACCGTCGAGCGCGCGTTGTGGCGGCCCAGCGTCGGCGCGCTGCTGGAGGCGGCGGCGCGCATGCCGGAAGTGGAGCGGATTTTCGTCCATCCCGCCATCAAGCGGGAACTGTGCCTCACCCGGCCAGGGGAGTGGCTGCGCAAGCTGCGTCCCTGGTGGGGGCATACGGAGCATTTCCACCTGCGGCTGGCCTGTCCGGCGGACAGCCCGGAATGCCTCGCCGCCGCGCCCATTCCACCGGGTGAGGGATGCGGGGCGGAGCTGGATTGGTGGTTCACGCCAGCCGCGTCCCGGCCGCCCGCCCCACCCGAGAAGAAGCCTCCGCTGCCTTCCCGCTGCGTGGAATGGGTGGCGGAAGGGCGGGACGGCGGCAAAAATATGATAAAACCATAACTTGACAGGTGGAAACTCTTCAGGGCTTCCACATTATCTGTGGATAAGATTGTGAAAAAACTTTTGAAAATGGGCTAACCACCCATCCGGCTTACGTTTTTTTTGCCCTGCCTATATTTTGACCGCATTGAATTTGCAATAAAAACATTGCGTTACTGAAACGTTGTGATGCGTCAAGGGGTTCCGCGACGTAGCTGAAGTCTCGATGAGCTTGTGTGCATAAATCATTTTTGGCTTTCCCTGAAATGCTTCCTGTGTCAGGGGCTTGGCGCTGCTTGGCCGGGAAGGCGCAGAGCGGGAGAATTCGGCGGGAATGGCGGGTTCCGGGGATGTTGTCGCCGATCGCCGCGAAAGGCCTACGGGTTAACCCGTACTTGACAGCCGAAAGGGCTTCAGGGTTTCCACAGAATCTGTGGACAAGTCTGTGAAAAAAGCCTTCATAAATTCGTAACTCTCCCTACCGCTTAGGGTTTTTTTATCTTGCCCATAATTTGGGCTTTTGTATTTTGTTTATAAAACAGGTGGTTATTTATTTGTTGACATCTTGCGCGGGCTTCTTTTCATGAACGGCTGAATCCTGGGGAATGTGTGCATAACTTGCACTCTTTTGGTGCCGATTCTGTCGTGATTTCAACGGGGTATGCCGATAGCATGAGGCTGCTGCCCTTGGATGGGGCATTGGCCCTTTCCCGCCCCCCCAAGGCGGGAGAGGGCCAGGGTCAGCGGCCTGGCGTTCCGCCTCGGCGCCAGTAGGTGCGCAGCTTCTCCTGCTGCTCGGGGGTCAGGACCGCTTCCATGCGTTTCTGGGCATCCACCGAGGTGTTGTACATCTGCTGTTGGAGGCTGCCGAAGGTCTTGTAGGCCTGGTCGATGGCCGCTTGGTCCCGTTTGGGGGCGGCGTAAAGGTCCCGCAGCCTGGCTTGCTGGTCCATCATGGCGCTCATCAGGCCCCAGTGGGTTTTTCGGGTCTCGTCCTGGATCTGGTTGATCTTGGCCTGCTGCTCCTCGGTCAGGTCAATGCCGCTGCCCCAGTAGGGACCCATCATGCCGGGGCCCGTGCCATAGCCGCCCATCATGCCGGGGCCCATGCCGCAGCCGCCGCCATAGCCTCCCATCATTCCCGGGCCCATGCCGTAACCGCCGCCGTAGCCGCCCATCATTCCCGGCCCCCAGCCGTAGCCGCCTTGGGGAGCGTTTTTCGGCTGGGCGGCAAACAGGGAGGGAGCCGTTCCGGCCAAGAGCGCGGCCAGGACGTAGGCGGCGAATCGCTTGATGTGTCGAGAGCTGTTCATGGCAATCTCCTTTCGCAAAAGGTGGTCATCGAGCTTATTGGGACGACGGTTCGTTTACTTGCTTCTCCGTCAGGTCGTCCCGTTTCTGCAGGTACTCCTCGCGGCTGATTTCGCCCCGGGCATAGGCCTCCTTGAGAATGTCCAGGGGCGTTTTCCTGTCCGGCGGTCCTTTCGGTTCGTCGTTCCAGCGGGGATTCGCGAACAGGTATTTGAGCAGGGCAAAGAGGATCAGGAGGGGAATTCCCCACATCAGGATCATCCCCAAGCCGCCGAAAAACATGCCGCCGCCCTGGAACATACAGCCGTGGCCGTAGGGGCCGTACATGGTGCCTCCTCGCGCAGGGGTTTCAGTCCGCCAGGCTGTCGCGGACCCGCTCCAGGCGTCCTTTGACTTCCTGGGCCAGTTCGGCGATGCCGGGGCGGTCCACCAGTTGCAGCACCGCTGCCGGGTCCATGAAGGACACCACCACCTGGCCGTCCGCCTCTTCCCGCACCACCACGTTGCAGGGCAGCAGCAGGCCGATGTCGGGGTCGGCCTCGATGGCCCGATGGGCCAGGGGCGGATTGCAGGCGCCGAGGATGCGGTAGGGGCGGCCGTCGATGTTGAGCTTGGCCTTCATGGTGGCCTGGACGTCGATGTCGGTGAGCACGCCGAATCCTTCTTTCTTCAGGGCGCTGATGGTCTTATCCACGGCAAGGTCGAAAGGATGGTTGAGGGAGGTGGAAAATCCATGCATGGTTAGCTCCTAGGGTGGAAAATCGCAGGGTGGGGCTCGGCTGTTAGCGCCATGGCGGCCAGCCGCATGTTTCCTTCTTGCTCGTTTTCCAATTGGAGGGATGGGCGGGGGAAAAGTTCTGGCATCGCCATTCAAGGGGAAGGTTTCGGCGGACGGGCCTGTTGTACTAGAATGGAATACTCTTGGAACTTAGCCAAAATGGGCGAAAATGTTCGATAAGATCAGGCAGTTGATAACTGGCAGAACCCAGCCAGAAAGCGGGCGGGGGAGCGGATTGACCGAGCTTCAGCCTGTCGTCCCCGCGGCGGACGAGGGCCGGGACGAGGCGCCGGTCATCGATACGAAGGTCATCTCCCCCGACAATGTGGTGACCAGTATCCTGGATATCCAGACCAGCGGCGAAAAAACCGACGCCATCAAGCTGCGTCAGCGCTTCATCGGCCGGCAGACGGTTTACGACCGTTTCCAGCAGGTGGTCGGCTACGAATTGATGCTGCGCCATGTGTCGGAGCGCCCCTCGCGCCGACAGGATGATTCCCTGGCCCTGCTCTACGACGAGATGCTGCTGCAGTGCATCGCCGACCTCAACATCGAGCGCCTCCTGGGGGGACGGCTGATGTTCATCGATTTGTCCCCCGCCTCCTTGAACAGCGCCCTGTTGGACCAGTTGCCCGGCAAGGGCATGGTGCTGGTGGTGGAATTGGACGCGGAGACCGGCGAGGAGCATCACCAGCGCCTGCTGAGCCTGATCGACCGCGGCTATCAATTGGCCTTGGACGATTTCGCCTACGATCCGGCGCTGGTTCCGCTGCTGCGCTTGGCCCGCTATGTCCGCATTCGCGTTTCCCGTTTCGATGCCATCGAACTGGGCAAGCAGGTGGTGGCCATCCTGAAAGGGGGCAACCCGGAGCTGATGGCCAACGAGGTGGAAACCGAAGAAGACTTCGATGCCTGCCACAAGCTGGCGTTCCATTTCTACCAGGGGCATTTCTTCTCCCGGCCGGCCATCAATCCTTCCCAGCGGGTGGACAACGACCGGGCCCTGGTGATGGACCTGCTCAACAAGGTCATGGCCCGGGCGGATATCTCCGAGCTGGAAGAGGGTTTCAAGCATGACGCCATGCTGTCCTACCGGCTGCTGCGCTACATCAATTCCGCCGGCGGCGGGGTGGAGCAGGAAATCCGCTCCATCGCCCACGGCCTCTTCATTCTCGGCTATGAACAGCTATATCGCTGGCTCACCCTGCTGCTGTTCACCAGCGGCAAGATGGACGAACGCAGCCGGGCGGTGATGAAAAACGCCCTGGTGCGGGCGCGCCTGACCGAAATGCTGGGCAGCAGCAAGCTGGGCCATCCCGTGAACGAGGGCTTGTTCATCGTGGGCATTTTCTCCCTCCTGGACGCCTTGCTGCGGATGCCCATGGACAAAATCCTGGAGCATCTTCACCTGCCGGATGCCATCGTCGAGGCCTTGCTCCATCGCCGGGGCGTTTACGCCCCGTATTTGGAATTGGCTATCGCCTGCGAGGATTTCGACCACGAGAAAATCCGCCAGCTGGCGGAAGCCTGCGGGCTGGACGCCAATGCCGTCAACGTCGCCCATGTCCAGGCGCTGATCTGGGCGGAGGAAGTGGAGCGCTGAAGCGGTCTTCGCGCCCTTAGAGCCTGTCTCAAAAATCCTGGGGCGGCTTCAGGGTTTCTTGTCAGTATTCCAGGTGCAGACGCAGGCCCGCGATGTTCACCGGCCCCCGGTCCGCGTTGTAGGCGGGGTTCCAGATGCGCTGGTAGTCGGCGGTAAGCCAGAAATGCTTGGCCGGGTTCCAGTTGTAGTAGGTCTCGACAAAGGTTTCCGGCCGGTAGTTCAGCCGGCCGTCGCCGATGAAGAAGGAAATTCCCCCTGCCTCCAGGTAGCGGCGCCGCTCAGGGGAGAGGGCGTTGCGCAGCACGGCCAGGCCGAAGGTGTCCTGGGGCCGTCCCCAGGCGGCGCCCTTGAGGGACAGGCCGGCGGAGAAGGAACCGTCCACCTCGGTAAAGGCCAGCGTCTCGGTCTTGCCGTCCGCTTTCATCGCCCGCAGGAAAATCCCCAGGTTGTCGCCGATGGCCTGCTCCACGTTTATCCCGAGGCCGTACTTGACCTTATCGCTGTTGCGCGCCTGAAACAGCGTCTGAGGGTCGGCGCCGGGATGGGCGTTCAGGTAGTCCAGGGCATCCTGGAAGCTGGCCAGCCGCGCCTTGTCGCGCCAAGCCAGCACGCGCACCTTGCCGGGCTGTCCGCCCAACGCGTGGGCGTGCTCGATTTCCACCTGGTCGCCGTAATGCCGGCCGATGGCGTAGTCGGTGGGCAGCATGTTGGGCTCCTTGGGGCCGGTCATGCGGCCGAAGCGCAGCACCCATTCCCCCTGGTGCCACTCGCCGGCAAAGCCCCAGCCGAAGCCCCGGGCGTCCGCCGCGTAGTCGTAGGCGGCATAGGTCATGTTGCCCCAGTTCATGAACTGGGTGCGGGGGTCCTTGGCGTAGGCGTTGTCGTCGAACACGTCGAGGGTGGAGAAGTTGCCCACGGTGAGGACGAAGCGGTTCTTGTCCACGGTTCCCGCCAGCTGGTTGAAGTCGGAGTCGATTTTTTCCGTGCCGCCGCCCAGGTTCCAGGTCTGGCGCAGAAACAGCCGCTGCCGATAGACCTTGGGATTGGTGCCGGCGGTGCGGGTGACTTCGCCGTTGGTGAAGCCGCCCAGGCCGGTCAGGCCGGAAAATGGGACGCCTTGGCCGACTTCCGCGTTCAAGTAAATCTCGCCTCCTCGCCAGGGGCGAGCCCCCAGGAATGCGGTAGCGGTAAAGGTGTAGCTCAATTCCCTGTCGTTCGTCAGGCTGTTCGGGCCCGAATAGGACGCGGGAAACGCCGCTTTCCGCTGCCAGATATAGGTGCCTTGGACCTTGGCGTCCCAGTCTTGCCAGGCCGGCGATTCGGCCAGGGCGGGAAAGGAAAGGATCATGCCGGTAAGGAGCAGGGCGGAGAGCGGCCGTGGGCGACGGCAGAGCGTGGAGTCCATGATTTTGCTTGGCTTTTCGGGGGGTGAAGACGGCGCGAATGGTAGCAAATAAAGGCGGCGCCGCAAAATGACAGTTTTATGACGCCGGTCAGGCGTTTTCCCCGTCCAGGGGGACCCGGACAATGAATTCCGCGCCACCGGCCACGTTGGACGCCGCGATTTGGCCCCCCATGCTGTTTTCGATGATGGTTTTCGACATGTAGAGGCCGATGCCCGTGCCTTTGTCCTTGGTGGTGAAATAGGGTTCGAAAATCTTATCCAGGATATCCGCGGGGATGCCGCCTCCGTTATCGCGGACCGTCAGCACGGCCTGGCCGTCCTGCTTGGCGAGGGATAGCCGGATGGTCCCGTCGGAAACCTTGCGCGCGACGATGGCGTCCTTGGCGTTGGTCAGCAAATTGAGCAGCACCTGGGCGTATTCGTTGGGATAGCCGTAGCAGGAAAGCTCGTCGTCGCCCTCGATGCGCAGGGTGATGCCGTTGTTGCGCAGGCTGGCTTTCAGTATGGATACCGTGTCGTCCAGGGTCTGCCGCGGGTTGAAGCGCGCCTTTTCCTTGTTGGGCTTGAAGAAATTGCGGAAATCGTCGATGGTGGCCGACATCCGCTGGATGATGTGGTGGCCGTCGAGGACGGTATGGTCGATGGCCTCCTGGTCCAGTTCGTGGTACTCGAAGGCGTCCTTCAGGTTGGCGAGAAGGATTTCCAGCGCGTTGAGGGGCTGACGCCACTGGTGGGCGATGTTGCCGATCATTTCGCCCATGGCGGCGAGGCGCGACTGCTGGATCATGATCTGTTCCCGGTCGTGCCGGTCGGTGATGTCGTTGTGGCTGCCCCGCACGCCGAGGAAACGGCCGTCCTCGTCGTAAATGGGGCGGCAGACGTGGCTGATCCAGCGCAAATCGCCATCCTTGGCCAGGATGCGGAACTCCATCGGCGTCGGCCGCCCGTCGGCATCGGCCTGGTGGACATGGTGCAGCCAGCGCTCCCGATCCTCCGGCACCACCATTTCCACCAGCAGCTGCGGGTCGGCGTAGAGCTCGCCGGGGCTGTAGCCGGTAACCCGGCTCGAGGCGGGGGAAACGTAGCGGAAGCTGCCGTCGGGATTGCGCCAATAGGCCCACTCGGTGGCGAGGTCGGTGATGGTCTGGAGCAGCTTGTAGCTCTCGGCCAGTTCCCGTTCCGCCGCCAGCCGCTGCCGGGTGCGGCACAGGGTGCGCCGCGTCAGCAGCCCGATGGCAAGCAGGCCGATCGCCCAGATGCCGCCGTGGGACAGTCCCATGGCCAGGTATGGGCGGCCGGCGGAAAAATAGGGGCTCAGGGCCACGGTGGCGGCCAGGCCGCCGCGGATGTCGCCCTCCTTGTAGCCCTGCTCGGCATGGCACTTGAGGCAGGGCTTTTCC